>JBOHUK010000030.1:0-21380 GCA_050734395.1 Candidatus Dormibacteria bacterium | reverse complement strand
GCGGCCCAGATCGCCGAACTCCAGCAGCACCGGCAGGAGGTGGTGGAGGTGCCGCTGGCCCGGGTCAAGGTGCTGGGCGCGATGCACCCGCTGCGGATCACCGGCGACGCCGAGGTGCGGGACGCCGTGGTTGTCTCAGGCCCGCACCAGGTCCACCGCTCCGGGGACACGTTGGAGATCCACACCAGCGCTTCCGGCGAGGACGAGGCGGGCTTCAGCTTTCATTGGCCCGGGCGCCCCGGTTTCGCGGGGTTCGGTTCGACCCACCCCGAGAGGGCGCTGCGCCCCATCCAGATTCGCATGAATCCCGACCTGGCGCTCGAGGTGGAGATGGCCGCGGGCCTGCTCTCGGTCCAGCGGGTCCATGGGCCCATCAAGGCGGAGATCCAGGCGGGCAGCGCCCGGCTGGAGGACTTCTCTAGCCCCTTCGATATCAAGGTCACCTGGGGCACGGTCTCGGCCAACGGGGTGCTGACCCAGGGCGAGTCGCGGGTCCGCTGCGAGGCGGGCACCGTCAAGGTGGTGCTCGAGGAGGGCTCCAGCGTCCGCGTGGTTGCCAAGAGCACCCTGGGGCGGATCTCGCTGCCGGGCGAGCCCGCCGGGCTCGGCGAGGGCTGGACGGTGGGCGGCGACCTGCGCCAGGCCACGGTCGGAGCCGGCGACGGCCTGCTCGAGGTGGAGACCACGACCGGGGCCGTCTGGGTGGAGGAGGCCTGAGTTGGCGGGGCACCGGGCCCCCCGGCGCTGCCCGGTCTGCGGGGAGGAGCTGGCCGTGACCCGGCTCTCGTGCCCCGGCTGCGCCACCGACATCTCCGGGCACTTCGAAGGCTGCGAGTTCTGCGCCCTGGACGGCGAGGATCGTCAGCTGCTGCGCCTCTTCCTGGGCACGCGGGGCAACCTCAAGGCGGTCGAGCGCCAGCTCGGGGTTAGCTACCCCACCGCCCGCGCCCGGTTCGAAGCGCTGCTTTCCCGCCTGGGGTTGCTGGCCCGGGAGCCGCGGGACGATTCCCCCCTGGAGTTGCTGCGGGCTCTGGCGCGAGGTGAACTGGAAGTGGAGCAGGTCCAGGCCCAACTGCCCAACTGAGCTCCGTCGCGCCGCTCAGCGGAAGCCGTACAGGCCCTCGTGAAAGTCGCCGCTGCGCGCCCAGCGCTCGATCACCGAATCCACCACCGAGTCGTCGACCTGGGCCGCGCCCATGGTGCGGGCATTGCCCTCGACCGCCTCCAGGACCTGGCCGCGCACGAACTCGGGAACCCGCTCGAAACGCCGCCTCGCGGATTCGGTCCAGGGCAGGGCCTCGCGCTCCCTCGCCTGGATGGCGTGGGAGACCTGGCCCCACATCTCGTACTTGATCTCCATGATCTCGGGGGTGATGGTGGTTCCCAGGCCCAGCTTGTGGGCCGTCCACTCGACCCGCCAGCGGGTGAGCTCCCGGCAGAAGGCGGGCACCTCCGCAAGCCGGGCCTCGGCCGCCGCCGACCAGGTGCAGGGTGGCAGGTCGCGGCGCTCGCTCAGAGGGTGCCCGTAGCCGAGCTTCTTGCCCAGGCTCTCAACGAAATCCCGGTTGATGGAGTCGACCCCACGCCGTTCCGCGCGCTGCTCGGCGGAGCGCCTGGCCATCTCCTCAGCCTGGCCCGCATCCAGGCGTCCGGCGGCCTGGGACTGGCGGGCCCGGCGCATCGCCTCGATGTGCGCCTCCAGGTCCCAACCCTCGGGGCCGTGCCCGGGTGCCACCGGGCAGCCCGGAGCGGGCGGCTCCGCCGCCGGATCGGGTACCGGGCCCGGCTCGCGGGGCGCGGTCACGGGGTCGAGTCCGAGGCGCCGCAGGTGCCGGCGGAGGCAGCGGTTCCCCCGAGCCGCTCCAGCGCCTGCTGCAAATCCGTCATCTGAGTCGGGGAGAGGGCACGGGCAAAGTGCTCGTGGACCGAGGCCAGGTGCGAGGGCGCGGCCTCCTGGAGCCGCTGCTGGCCACTGTCGGTGATCACGGCGAAGGCCCCGCGGGCGTCGGCGCTGCAGACCTGCCGACGCACCAGGCCCTGGTGCTCCAGGCGCTCCACCAGCCGGGTCAGGCCGCTGCGGCTCAGCAGCACCCGGTCGGCCAGCTCCGCCATCCTCAGGGCTCCTCCGGGAGCCTCTTGCAGTTGCACCAGCACGTCGTACTCCGCCAGGGGCAGGCCGTGGGATTGGACCAGCTCGCGTTCCAGCGCTCGGGTGATCACCGAGTGGGCGCGCAGGAAGGCACGCCAAGCCGCGAGCTCCTCACGGGTGAGAGCCGGGGCCGCCTTTCTGCTCAAGGTTGATTGCATGGGCAACTATCTGGCTATAATTGTTTGCGCAAGCATCATAGCCCGCAGCGGGCCAGCCGGGAGGCACTGTACATGACCTGGAAGATCGACAACGCCCACACCGCCATCGAGTTCTCGGTGCGGCACATGATGGTGAGCACCGTCAAGGGCCATTTCAACGAGTTTGAGGGTGAGCTCGAGCTCGACGAGGAAGACCAGACCCAGAGCCGCGCCTCGGCCCGGATCCGCAGCGCCAGCGTCGACACTCGCCAGGCCGCCCGCGACGAGCACCTGCGCTCCGCCGACTTCTTTGATGCCGAGCACTTCCCCGAGATCGTCTACGAGAGCCGCCGGGTCGTGCCGTTGGGCGGGGACCGCTACCGGGTGGAGGGGGAGATGACGATCCGCGGCCACACCGCCCCTCTCGCTTTGGAGTTGCAGTTCCTCGGCTTCCAGCTGAGTCCCTGGGGTACGCGGGTCGCGGGATTCGAAGCCCAGGGCAAGCTCAGCCGCCGCGACTTCGGGCTCACCTACAACGTCGCTCTGGAGACAGGTGGGGTGCTGGTGGGAGACGAGGTCTCGATCCGGATCGACGCCGAGGCGGTGGAGCAGCCGAGCGCCGCCGCGACCCAGGCGGTCGCCTGAGCTACTAGAGCTCCTGCCCGGCCGCGGCCGTCGCCGGCTTGGCCGCCCGCCGGCCGCGAGCCCGCGGCGGGGCGCCGGTCTCCTCCTCGGCCGGCCCGAAGCTGGCCCCGGGGGCGAGCCGATCAGGGCAGAGCACTCCGTAGAGGTGGTCGGTCTCGTGCTGGACGATCCGCGCCAGCCAGTCGGAGAACTCCCGCAGCCGCCCCTTCCCCTGGGGGTTGCGGTAGCGGAGCGTGACCCGCTCTGACCGGCGCACCAGGCCCGTGTGGCCGGGGAGGGAGAGGCAGCCCTCGTCGGCGTCGACCTCGCCCTCCTGGGCCACTACCTGCGGGTTGCAGATGGCAAAGCGGCGGCCCTCGTAGGCGATCACCGCCAGCTGTAGGTTGAGGCCCACCTGGGGGGCCGCCAGGCCCACCCCGCTCCAATCCCCGCAGCGCTGATACATCTCCTCGATCAGGGATCGCAGCGCCGAGTCGAAGACCCGCACCGGTCGGGCGCGGTGGTGGAGCACGCTGGCCGGCTCAACCACCAATTGCCGGGCTGCCGCGATCACGGCGCCATCTTCGCAGGGGCGTCTTGGCCGCCGCCCAGGAGCTGGATCGCCCCGGCTTGATCGAGACTGCCCAGTCCGTCGAGATGGCTCAGGGCGGTCATGACGCTGGCGGCGATGCCGGGACCGAAGGCCAGGTGGCAGCGGTGGAGCGCCTCCAACTCCTCGCTCCCTGGGGCGCGCACCGCGACCACCCCTCGGATCAGCGCCAGCTTGGGGGTGAGCCGGTAGCCCAGCCCGACCAGCTTGCGCCCCTCGACCGAGAGGTCGCTGAACCCCGGGCACCAGGCACCCTCCACCTTGCCCGCGTCGAGTTGGACTCCGAACGGGCGCAGGCGCCGCTCGAGAAAGATGCGAATCGACTGCGTCAAGGTGTCGAGGGGCCGGGGCACGGGATCCGCCAGCCCCGCCGCCCCGACCAGACCCAGCCAGTTCTCCCCCTCGGGCCCGACCGTGCCCCCCACCCGGCTCAGGCGGACCTCCCCGAGGTCCGGCACCCGGCGGATGCGCTCCACCACCTCGGGTCGGCGGGTGAGCGCCGAGCCCAGGGTCACGCCCCGGCGCCCGCGCAGCAGCAACAGGCGCACCTCCCCGGGGACCGGCTCGAGGGCGGGCGGCAGGTCGCCCTGGAACCGACCCTCCTCAGCATCGCCGGACCCCACCACCCGCACCGGCCAGGTGGGAGCTCGCTTCAGCCGTGTCCTCCGGGTTCGGGGTCGAGGGCGGGGGACGGCCAGGCGCGCCCCGCGCCAGCCTCGGCGCTGAGCAGGCGGCGCAGCGTGCGCAGCGAGCGGTGGGCCTGCATCTCCAGGACCCCGTGCACGCCGAGCCGCGCCGCCAGCTGCCCCAGGGGCCCGCCGGGCAGTTGGTAGGCCAGCACCTGGGTCACCTCGGTGCTTTCGGGCCCCAGGGCCCGGCACTCAATGCGCAGCCGGGCCTCGGCGCCCCAGCCGCGCCCGGTGCTGCTGAGGAGGTGCGGTCGGGAGCTCTCGCCCACCACCCAGTCGCTGTCGGCCATCCGGCCCCCGGCGAAGAGGCGGACCCGGAGGCGGTCGCCGGGCTGCAGCGGGTGGCGCAGGTCGCCCGAGATCTCCCGGATCCCGAACACCCAGCGGGGGGCGTTGCGGATGTCGGCGGCAAAATCCCACGCCCTTTCCAAGCCCACCGGGACCACCACCCGATCGCGGACCTCAGGCATGGTCCCAGTTCAGCGCGCGCATCTGGCTTCGAGGATATCCCGTACGGTTGCTGCAGTGCCGCTGCCCGATCCCGCGCCCGCCCCGCCCCACCCCGCCCGCGATCGCTTCCTGCACTGGGACCTGGTCACGGTGACCCCCTGGGGCGCGCCCGCGATCTCACCGGTAGGGGCTCGCTGGCTGGACGTCGAGGGCACCATCTGGACCTCGACCACCGTGGGCTACGCGGCCAAGCTGCGCAACATCCGTGCCCATCCCCAGGTCTGCCTGCTGCGCGCGGCTCCAGGGGGCGAGCCGGTGCTGCTGCGGGGCGAGGCTCGGGTGCACACCGGGGACGGCACCGCCAACCTGGCGCGTCTCTTCCAGCTGATGGGTGGCCCCGCCGGCACCCGCCCCTTCTTCGCCGCCACCACCAGCCACCCCTTCTGGCGCCGGCTTTACCGGTCCTACTGGCGCCGCGTGCTTGTCGAGGTCAAGGTGGTGGAGGTGGGCACCCTGGGAGCCGACGGCTGGCAGATCCGCCGCCTCTCGGATTGGGGTCCGCCCCCTCCGGCGGCGGCGGCGGGTTCGAGGCGGCCTCGTGCAGCTATCTCCCAGCGCCTGCTCCGAGCCCGCGGACAGGACCTGCTGGCGGCGGGACTGCCCGCCCTGCTGGCGGTGAACCTCCCCCGCGACCGCGCTCCGTGGGCGTGGCCGGTCGAGGCCCGGCCCGGCCTCGCCGGGGAGCCCCTGGTGCAGGCGCCGCCGGGGCTGCCCGCAGAGCGGCTGGCGCGCGCCTCGGTGGCGACCCGGCTGGTCGACGACCGCTTCGAGGGTGCCCAGATGGTGGGGTGGCTCGGCACCCTGGAGGCCGGAGCTGGCCAGCGCAGCCTCGTCACCCGAAGCCTGTACGGCTTCGTCAAACCCCCCGGGGTGGTGGGTGACCTGGGGGCTGGCTTGGCGGCGCTGTGGGGCGATGCGCGGCTGGCAGGCCGGCGCGAGGTGAGCGCCCCCGACCTCGTGCGCGCGGCCGCCCAGGTGGGCGGAGTCCAAGGCGCGGACCTGCGGCTTCGCGATGCGATCTGGAGGCTGGTCGAGGACCTCTTCGCCCGACGCAACGCCGCCGCACCCTGGTACGCCGCCCTGGCGGCGGGAGCGAGGGACCCACGCAGTCGGGGCCGGCTGGCGGCCGCGGCGCGCCGCGCCGAGTTGGAGCGGGACTGGGCGCTCGGCCTGCTCAACGCCGGGGGGCGCCGCGTCGGGCTGGACCGGCTCGCCCGCGGCGCCCTGGCATTTGCGCCCAACCCGCTCCTGCCCGAGCGCAGCCTGCGCCGCGAGGAGGCCCGGGTGGCGGAGCTGCTCCGGCGGCTGCGGGCGCAGCTGCCGCCCGAGCTGCGCCCCCCGCCGCGAACCCATCAAGGCCACCCGTCCCCGGCCCGGGGGGGAGTCGAGGAACTCGCCCAGGCGGCTTTGGCCGCGACCCAGTCGGCGGCCGCCGCCCTGGACCAACTCGTCACGCGCCGACTGCGACTGTGACTGAGGGACCGCTGACCCGACCAGCGGGGCGCCGGCGATCTCCGCCCATCTCATTCCCGCCGCGTCGTGATCTCCGCTCGGGCTGGCGCTGCTCCAGGTGAGCTTCGGCCAACCGGCCCTGGGGTGCCCGAGATGCTAGTTCCGCCCAATTCCGAGTAGGGATTCCCGGACACGACCGTGACCCGGCCGTATCCGGGCCTTTAGACCACGGCTGCCAAGATCGCCGCGTGGCCGCGATCCTGCGTGAGGAGAGGGAGCAGGCGGCCGCGGCGGCGGTGAAGTCACCGGTGCTGCGACCGGCCCGCCGCGTGCGCCGCTCGCCGGCGGTGGACCCGGCGGAGATGGCGATCCGCGACCTGCTCCGCCCGGGCGTGATCCGGGTGACCTCGGAGCCGGTCCTGCGCCTCCGCGACGACGCGGTGCTCGCCTACGACGTGCATTGGCGGGTGCCCCGCCTAGATCCGGTCCCCTCGCTGGAGGAGATCTGGGAGGCGGCCGAGCGGGTGGAGCTCGGGCTGCCGCTGCACGAGGCCCTGCTCCGCTCCGAGCTCGAGGTGGTGGGGCGGCTCAGTCCCGCCGCCGTGATCCTGGAGCTGAGCGCGGCGCGCCGGCGCCACCCCGGCCTGCTCAGCTGGCTGGTGGCCGAGGTCAAGCTGGCCGGGCTCGACCCTGCCCAGATCGTCTGGCAGGTTTTCGAGCACGATGACTCCAGCGGCCTGGCCCCCCTTCACGACCTCTCCACCGAGCTCCGCGCCCGCGGCTTCCGGGTGTCGCTAGGTCGCCTCGGGGTGGCCCGCACCCCGCTCTCAGCGATCGCCGCCGCCAACCCCGACTTGCTGCAGATGGACACGGTCCTGGTTGACGGTGTCGACCGGGACCGGGGCCAGCGGGCGGTGGTCTCCGCGCTGGTCGGCCTCGCCCACCAGATCGACGCCTTCCTGGTGGCGGGCGGGTTGAGCCAGGCCAGCGAGCTGGAGACCCTGCTGGAGCTCAATGTCCACTTCGGCCAGGGCCCCCTCTTGGGAGAGCCGCAGATGGCCACCGGAGCCGACGCCGTCGAGCTCGACCCCAAGGGCCACGAGGTGCTCTCGCTCGCCGCCGGCCCGCCCCGCCCCGCTGGCACCCCCGCCCGGCCGAGCAGCGCTGCCCGCACCGAACCTCGCCCCGGCCGCGGCGACCCTCGCCAGCTGGAGCTCGCCGAAGTGCTGAGCCAGGCGGCGCGGGCCCTGCAGGCCGAGCACGATCCCACCACCATCCTGGAGCTGGCCGCCGACTACCTGGAGCGGCTGGTGCCCACTGACGGAATGTCGGTCTACGCCGCGGACTGGGAGGCGGGACGCTTCCGCCCGATGCTGGCGCGCTCGCTCAAGGACCCCACCTACGCGCCCGGGGTCATGGCCTACTCCTTCGCCCTGGGCACCGGGCTAACCGGCTGGGCCTTCGACCTGGGCGCCCCGCAGCGCGTGAACGACGCCGACGCCCACCCCGCCGCCGGGCACGTCCCGGGGACCGTGACCGAGGACGAGTCCCTGCTGCTGGTCCCACTGGTGGCCGGTGACTACCGCTTGGGCATGCTCAACATGGTGCGCTTCCGCAAGGATGCCTTCGTCGCCTTGGACCTGACGGTGGCCACGCTGATGGCGCACATGGCGGCGGCCGCCTGGCGCAACGCCCAGCTCTACGCCGAGCAGGTACAGCACGCCATCACCGACTCGCTAACTGGGCTGCTCAACAACCGCTGGCTGCGCGACGCCGCGCGACGTGAGCTGGCAGTGGCCGAGCGTGCCGGCAGCCAGATGGGCGTGCTCATGCTCGACCTCGACAACTTCAAGCACATCAACGACAGCTGCGGGCACGCCGCCGGCGACGCCATCCTGCGCCAGGTGGGCCGGGTGCTCAAGCAGGCGGTGCGCGCCGAGGACGCCGCCGTGCGCTACGGCGGCGAGGAGTTCGTGCTGCTGCTGCGCGACTGTGGCCTGGAGGGCGCGCGCCGCATCTCCAAGGAGGTGCGCCGGGGCCTGGCCCAGATCCCGCTCCCGCAGGAGTGCACCGTGCCCCGGGTGACGGCTTCGGTGGGGATCGCCTTCTTCCCCAAGAACGGCCGCACGCTGAGCCAGCTGCTCAGCGTCGCCGACTCCGCCATGTACCTGGCCAAGCGCCGGGGGCGCGACCGACTGGCAGTGGGCCGCTAGCTCGCAGTCGGCGCTAAGGCACGACGGCGGTCCAGGCCGTCGCGATCCCATCGCTCACCGGCACATTCCTCATCTCCCTTAGGGGTCGCCGCCGCCCGCCGGCTGCCCCTTCGGGCCCGAGCTGATCGTCCTCGGCCTCAACCGGACCGGCTGGTGCGGTGCTGCTGCGGTGCGCACTCCTGCGTGTCGGTAGCCGGAGGCTCACGGCTGGCTCGCGCCTCACCTGACGGCTGTCTCGAAGCGGGCTCTCCGGAGCCCTCAGCTGGTGGCCTTGGCGCCGCGGGTGTAGCTGCGCCGCACTGCCTCCAGCACCGTCAGGAGAGCGCGGAGCTCCCCTTCGTCGAACTGGCTCAACAGCCAGCGCATCCGCTGGCGCTTGAAGCCGCAGGCCTCTTCGGCGACGCTGCGCCCGCGCCGGGAGAGGACGGCGTGGACCACCCGCCGGTCGCGAAGGTCGCGCTCGCGCACCGCGAGCCCGTGCTCCTCGAGGCGGTCCAAAGCCGAGCTGATCGAGGGCGGGCTGATGCCCAGGGTCTCGGCAAGTTGCCCGGCGGTGGCCGGGCCGCGCTCCTGCAGCAGCATCAGCAGGTGTACCTGGTGGCCGGTGAGGTCGTGGCGGGCGAAGAAGCTCCCCGGGCCCTGGCGCCAGTGCTGGGAGATCAGGTCGTCGAGGGCGCCCTGCGCCTGATCCAGGAGCCGCTCCCGGGTAGGTCCAGGGGCCTGCGTGCTGGCCATGCTGCCCGGCCCCCCTCAGGGGGCGGAGACCAGCTCCGGGCTGGCTGGCTGCGCGGCTTCGCCGGTAGGCCCGCCGGGGGCGGGCTCGTCGGTGTGGGTGGTCCGCAGCGGCACCTCCCTGAGGAAGAGCGCCGACAGCACCGCCACCACCGCCACCACCAGTCCGATCCAGAAGGAGCCGGCGATGGCTTGCGCCAGCGCCTGGTGGAGGGAGCGCACGATCGCCGGGATGAAGGGATGGACCTGGGCGGGAAGGGCATGGGCCAGCTTGGCCCCGACGTCCCCCACCCCGGTCAGGCTGCTGTTGCTGCTGGCGGCCAGGTGCTGCGCGATCTGCGCCGGCACCCCGTTCTTGGCCAGGTCCTTGGGCAGGTCGCTCGCCAGAGACGAGCTGAGCGCGGTTCCCGCCACCGCCAGTCCGATCGTGCCGCCTACCTGCCGCCCAAAGGTGAGCGTGCTGGTGGCGACCCCGAGCCTGGCGACGGGGACCGCGTTCTGCACGACCAGGGTGTAGCCGGACATGGCGGGGCCGATGCCGACTCCCAGCACGAACAGCCAGACCCAGAGCGGGTAGTCGCCGGTGGTGGCGGTGAGCTGGGTCATCAGCAGGATGCCCAAGGTCATCAGCACCATGGCCCCGATCAGCAGCCTCTTGTACTTGCCGGTGCGGGCGATGACCAGCCCGCTGAGGATGCTGGTGCCCATCAGCCCCACCAGCAAGGGCCAGAGCATGTAGCCCGACGCGGTGGCGCTGATCCCCCGCACCGCCTGGTAGTAGCGGGGCATGAAGATCACGGCGATGAAGAAGGCGAAGGACATGAGGAACATCGCCGCCTGCGACGCCGCGTAGGTGCGGTTGCGGAAGAGGTCCAGCGGCAGGATGGGCTCCTTGGCCCGGGCCTCGACGAAGAGGAAGACTCCGACCAGCACGAGCCCGAGGCCAATCAGTCCCGCCACCTCCCACGACAACCAGGGCGTGGCGCCACCCGAGGTGCTGCTCAGCCCCTTCTCGGTGAGCCCGATCAGGATGGGGACCACGGCCAGCGTGAACACCAGGCTGCCCAGGTAGTCGATGGATGGGGTCGCGCCCTCGCGGCGGTGGTTGGGCAGCTGGGTGGCGATGACCGCCAGTGCCGCCAGCCCGATTGGCAGGTTGACGTAGAAGACCCAGTGCCAGCTGATGTTGTCGGTGATCCAGCCGCCGAGGAAGGGCCCGATGAGGAACGAGACCCCGAAGACCGCCCCGAAGATGCCCTGGTAGCGGCCCCGCTCCCGCGGGGTGAAGAGGTCCCCGATCACGGCCAGCGCGATTGGGAACAGAGCCCCGGCGCCCAGGCCCTGCAGTCCGCGGAAGGCGATCAGCTCGCCCATGTTCTGGGAGAGGCCGGAGAGCGCGGACCCGACCAGGAACAGGCTGATGCCGATGATCAGCAGGCGCTTGCGCCCGAAGAGGTCGGAGAGCTTGCCGTAGATCGGCACCGTGACGGTGCTGGTGAGCAGGTACGCCGTCACCACCCACACGTAGAGGTTGTTGCCACCCAGGTCGGTGACGATGGTGGGCAGCGCCGTCCCGACGACCGTCTGGTCCAGGGCGCTGAGGAACAGGCCCAGCATCACCGCCAGGACGATCGCCATCTTGGCGCGGCGCGAGAGCTCCATCGCCGCTTGGTTGACCATCACGCTCCCACGTTGATGCGCGACCCAGCTGCCGGGGTCGCTGCCGCTATGGAACTATTAGCACAATCTGAATATTTCTGTCAACCCTAACTGTTCCTCACGCGATGGGTTGGTTTGCAGGGTTTGATCAGGGCTTCAGTGCCGACCCCAAAAAGTCGGCCCGGCGCCGCAGCTCCGCCGCCACTTCCGCGCCGGCCGGCGGCAGCCGCAGGCGCAACCGGCTGCCCCGCAGGGCGACGAGGGAGACCCCGTCCGGCATCTCCTCCCAGAGGCGCCGCAGCCAGCGGGCCACCAGCCGGGCGGCGGCATCACCGAGGTCGTGATCGCTGCCCGAACGGGAGAGGGGAGCCCCCCAGGGCAGGTCCCGGGGCAGGCGCGCATCCTCCTCGAGCCAGGCCCGCGTCTTGGGCCAGCGCTCGACGAGGTGCTGGAGCGCTGGCGGCACCCGGCCTCGCTGGAGCGCCGAGCCCGGCAACGCGTCGTACCCGTCTTGGCGGTGGCGCCTGCCCTCCACCGCCCGCTGCAGCGCTGCCGCCGCCTCCGGCTCGCCCCCCAGTCGGTGGAGCAGACGTTCCCATCCCTGCCCCAGCTCGGCAACCGCCTCGAGGTCCCCGGCCCAGGCCGCGGCCAGCAGCAGCGAAGGTGGGGGAAGGCGGAGCTCGAGGACCGGCAGGCGCAGCCGCTCTCTCGCCTGCACGCGGTCCGGGGCCCGGCCCTCCACCAGCTGGTAGAGGCCGGCGGGGTGGGGAAGATTGATCTCGTAGCCGGCGAGCGAGAGCTGGCCCAGCAGCAGGAGTTCCGGCCCGTAGGGCAGTTCCCGGGCCCGTGCTGGAAAGATCCGCCCCCAGTGAGCCAGGGCCGAGGCCAGGTGGCCCACCTTCCAGGCGCCTTCGTCGTCGTGGTCGCGGCCAAAGCCGAGGCGGTCCTCATCCTCGTGGCTCCAACCCACCATCGTGGTCAGCCGGTGGCGCTCGACGAAGTCCACCCCCTGAAGTGCGCGGCGGAGGTCCGGGTGGGGCGGCAGGTCCCCGATCAACAGCGCCCGTCCCGAGCGCCGTTGCGCCCAGGTGTGGAACTGGCTCAGAGACAGGTTCCAGGCACCCCCGGGCACCGCGATGTGGAACTCGCCGGGGCCGGTGCGCAGGAGCACCGCGGCCTGCGGCCCCTGGGGCCAGCGCGGCACCCGGGGCGGGCGCGGCTTGGGCCGCTCCGCCCAGACGGCGTGGGCCCGGTCGTACGCCTGCTTGCGCTCCGGAGTCGCGACCAGAGACCAGGCCGCCTGGAGGCGGGTGAAGGCGGCGGTCGCCCGGGCGGGGTCGAGGCGGGTCGTCCCGGGGCGGTGGGCTTGGACGTCGGGGTGGAGCTCGCGGGCCCGGGCGCGGTAGCGGCGGCGCAGCTCACTCCAGGTCGTGTCCCGGTCCGCCCCCAGGATCCGGTAGACGTCCAGCGGGGCGCGTTGGCGTGGCGATCTCACCTGCAGGCGAAAGTTTAGCCAGGGGAGTTCGCCGCCCGGCTCAGAGGTCGAAGGGGTCGCGGAAGAAGCTGGGCACGTGCGAGGAGAGCCAGGAGTTGACCAGCGGCACGTTGTTGGTAACGACCATCACCCCCATCGCCACCACCAGCGCCCCGCCCAGCACTGAGATCAGGCGCTGGCGGCGGTTGAGCAGTCGCAGCGCCGGCCCCACCCGGTCCATGAGCAGGGCGACGATGACGAAGGGGAGGCCTAAGCCGATGCTGTAGGCGACCATCAGCAAAAGGCCGCGCCCGCTGGTCCCCTGGGCGATGCCCGACGTGAGCACCGCGCCCAGCACCGGGCCGATGCAGGGGGTCCAGCCGGCGGCGAAGCCCAGCCCCAGGAGCAGGCCCGCCCAGAAGCCGCCCCGGCGGAACGAGGTCGGCAGCCAACGGACCTCCCGGCTCAGCACGGGGAGGCGGAGGACCCCCATGAAGACCAGGCCCAGGACGATCACCACCGCCCCAAGGACGGGCAACGCCAGGTGGCGCCAGGGCTGGAGCAGCCCATAGAGGGCGTAGAAGAAGGTGGTCAGGAAGAGGCCGAGCCCGAGCACGAAGCCCAGGGCGCCCAAGAGCACCCGGGCGCGACTGGCGCGCCGACCTGGCGCGCCATCGGGGCGCTCCGCCGCCGACTGGGCCAGGAACCCGAGGTAGGAGGGGACCAGCGGGAGCACGCAAGGGGAGAGGAAGGAGGTGGCGCCGGCAGCGCCGGCCAGGGGGATGGAGACGCTGGCTAAGTTCAAGAGGCTCCTCGGCAGCCGGTAGGGCGGGAGTTTAGCCCGGCCCGGGAGCCCTCTCCATCCGGGCCAGCTCCTGCTCCACCACCTCCTGGTCCAGCTTGCGGAAGAGGGGCTCGGGCTGGCCGAGGACCTGGCCTGCGGGGAGCTCGGTTGGAGCCCAGCGCACTTCGCCCAGCCGGTAGTCGCCGGTCAGCACCAGGTGGGGATCATCTCCCTCCTGACGCTGGCGCTCGGGCATGGGGGCGATCTCGCCGGGGTAGCCCAGCATGCGGTGCAGGCGCTGAGAGCTGAAGGGCAGGAACGGGAGCAGCAGGACCTTGAGGTTGTCGAGGCAGCGCAGGGTCACGTTGAGCACCGTGGCGGCCCGGTCGCGGTCGGACTCCATCAGCCGCCACGGCTCCTGCTCGCCCAGGTACTGGTTGACCGCGATAGCGAGCGCCATCGCCTCGCTGAGCGCGGCCTTGAAGTGGGCCTGGCCGATCTGCTCGCCCACGGTCGCGAACCCCCGATCCACGCGCTCCAGGAGCGACCGGTCACCATCCTCGAGTTCACCCGCCGCGGGAACGGCCGGGAAGTGGCGGCGGGTCACGGTGAGCGCGCGGTGGGCGAGGTTCCCCCAGGTCGCCACGAGCTCGTCGTTGTTCCGGCGCACGAACTCGGCCCAGGTGAAGTCGGTGTCCTGGGTCTCCGGCCCGGCGGCGGTGAGGTAGTAACGCAGCGGATCCGGGTCGTAGCGACTTAGGAAGTCGCGCACCTCGATCACCACCCCCCGGCTGCTGGAGAACTTCCGCCCTTCCATGGTCAGGTACTCGGTGCTGACGATCTGCTCGGGGAGTGTCAGCGGGAGGTTGGGGGGCCCGCCCCCGAACTCCCCGCCGCTGCCGTAGCCCATCAGGATGCTGGGCCACATCACGCTGTGGAAGGTGATGTTGTCCTTGCCCATGAAGTAGAAGTGGCGCGCCTCAGGGTTCTGCCAGAAGGCCCGCCAGCTCTCGGGCTCCTCGCGGGCCTGGGCCCACTCGATGCTGGCCGAGAGGTAGCCGATCACAGCGTCGAACCAGACGTAGATGCGCTTGTCGTCGCGCTCCTGGAACTCCGGCAGCGGCACGCGGACACCCCAGTCGATGTCCCTGGTGACCGCGCGCGGGCGCAGTTCGGCGACCAGGTTGAGGGAGAACTGCCTGACGTTGCTCCTCCAGCCCGGCTTGGACTCGATCCACTCCCTGAGCGCCGACTGGAAGGCGGGCAGGTCCAAAAAGAAGTGCTCGCTCTCATGGAAGACCGGGGGCAAGCCGTCGATGCGGGAGCGGGGCTCGATCAGCTCGCCCGGGTCCAGCATCCGCCCGCAGTTGTCGCACTGGTCGCCGCGAGCCCCGGGGTCACCGCAGTTGGGGCAGGTGCCCTCGATATAGCGGTCGGGGAGGGCGCGGCCAGTCGCCTGCGAGAAGGCCCCCATCTGCGTCTGGCGCAGCAGGTACCCCTTGCGGTGCAGGGTGAGGAAGAGGTCCTGCACCACTCGGGCGTGGTTGGCGGTGGTGGTCCGGGTGAAGAGGTCGTAGCTGATCCCGAGCTGGCGGAGGTCGTCGACGATCACCTGGTTGTAGCGGTCGGCGATTTCCCGCGGCGCGCGTCCGTCCCGCTCCGCCGCCACCAGGATCGGGGTGCCGTGCTCATCGGTGCCGCTGACCATCAGCACCCGGGCGCCCCGCAGGCGCTGATAGCGGGCGAAGATGTCGCAGGGGACGGCGAAGCCGGCCATGTGGCCGATGTGCCGGGGCCCGCTGGCGTACGGCCAGGCCACCCCAATCAGCACGTGCTCGGCTCCGGGCCGCGAGGGGCTCAACTCTCGGCGCATGGTAGTCGGTTCGCAATCGGGCAGGTGGACAATGGCCCGGTGAGCGCCGACAAGCGCGTGCTGCTGGTGATCGCCGACGGGTCCCGCAGCGGTGGCCCCGAACACGTCCTTACCCTGGCCTCGGAACTGGCGCGGGCCGGCTGGGAGCCGCTCGTTGCCTGTACCGAGGGTGGCCTCGCCCAGCGCTGCCGCGCCGAGGGCCTGGCGGCGGCCGAGCTGGCCATGGCCGGGCGCGGGTGGCTGGTGGCGCCGGTCCAGCTCCGCCAGTTGGGCCGGCGCTGGCGTGCCGCGATCTGGCACAGCCACGGACTGCGGGCCGGCGCCCTGGCTCGGCGCGCCCACCCCGGGGTGCCGCTGGTCCACACCCACCACTTGGATGGCTGGTTCACCGCGAGCCGCAGCCGCATCGTCGCCCACCGCCGCGAGCTGCGCGCCTTGGGGAGGGCCTGCAGCCTGCAGATCGCGGTCTCCAACTCGGTGGCCGAGTTCCTGAGCGGGGAGGGGGGAGCCGACCCCCGCCGCCTGCGGGTCATCCCCAACGGGATCCACCCACTAGAGGGGAACCTGCGAGCCCGGCCCCGTGCCCGCACCGCCGGCCTGCTCGCCCGGCTTACCGAGAGCAAGGGGGCGGATGTGGCGGTGCTCGCCCTGGGCACCCCCGCTGGACGGCGGCTGCGCCTGCGGGTGGGTGGCCAGGGACCCCAGCTCTCAGCCCTGGTGGACCTGGCCGCCGCCAGCGGGGTGGCGGACCGCGTGGACTTCGTGGGCGAGGTCCGCGACCGGCAGGGGTTCCTGGACTCGCTGGATGTGGCCTGGGTCCCATCCCGGGCCGAGCCCTTCGGGCTGGTCGCCTGCGAAGCGATGTCGGCTGGGGTGCCGGTGGTGGCCAGCCGCGTCGGGGGCCTGGTGGAGATTCTGGAGCCACCTCGCTTCGGGCTGGCGGTGAACCCGGCCAATCCCGCCGCCCTGGCGAGTGTCACGGCTGGGCTGCTCGAGGACGAGGAGCGCTATAGCGAACTGAGCGCTGCCGGACCCGCGCGGGTCCGGCAGCGCTACACGGCGGCCCGGATGGCCGCCCTGGTGCGGGGGGTCTACTGGGAGTTGCTGGAGGCCTAGACGGGGTGCTGGCGCGACCGCGGTGACGCCGCGATCCCGATCAGGCCCACCACGATGGCGGCGGCAATGGTGTACACGACGATCCCGACCACGTCCGGCCAGTAGGCCAGGTGCCCGGTGGACACGGTGCTCGCGACGACCCCGCGGAACGGGGCCGACAGGGCGGTGGCCAGGGAGTCGATGAAGGCAACGAAGCCGACATTGCCCGCTGCCAGGATCTTGAAGATGAAGTCCAAGGCGAGGATGGCGTCCACCACCGTCACCGCGAGCCAGACGGTCGCCCGGGCACGGAATCCGAAGGGCGTCGTCGTCCTGGTGGTCTGAACCGTGGTCCGGGTCTGAGGGGAGCCGCTCGACGCCTCGGTGGAGCGCGTCACCGTCTCCTCCTGCTGATCCAGCTGAGATTCGATCATGGCCTGAGCCTCCTTTGGTGGTGCGGCTGCGGCCGCGCCCGCTGAGGACTAACCGCCCGCCGCCTGTCGGGTTTCGCCTGGGGTTGGCGCGAGAAGGCGCCTAGGCCGCCACCAGCCCGCCTTCGCTGGGGCGCCGCCGGCGCCGCCGGCGCGGGCGGGGCCACTCGTCCCGCTCCAGGTTGAGGTCCGGAAAGCGCTCGCGCCGGTGGGGGACGACCGCATCCAAGACCGCCGACTCCCAGTTGAGCAGGGCCGAGTGGAGGTCATAGGACGTGCGGGCGCATTGCACTGCGTCGGGGGGCTGCTCGCCGGTCCGCGCGATCAGGCGCGCTACCACCTTGCGGCAGCCGTCGCGGCGGTAGATCGCCGTTCCCTTCACGTGCAACTCCTCGAGCCCGTTGAGGCAGTCGTCGATGGCCTGCAGGCAGCGGCGGCGCCCACGGCGCGCCCCGCGCATCTGCCGGCCCCGATCCAGGGCCCTTCTGATCTCTGAATTGGACAGTGCCATCGCCCCGGCAAGGGCCGCCTGTCCCATTCGCCTGGCCCGATGCCGTGTGCCCGTTCGCTCGCCACCAAATACCGCTGTCTGCACTCCAAACCTCCCAGCAGTTTTTATTAGCCCTCCGCAGGGACTGGCCACCACATGGAGCAACGCCCAGTTGGTGTGCTTGTTTCACTCCCCAGCCGCCCCGCCTCCAACCGGTGGTACTTCGCCTAGTGAAAGATCAAACGCACCCTCGAGCGCGTCAAATACTTGGAACGCAGGTGGATTACCCCGGGCGATGTTTCGTCTATTGAAAGGTCTGACTAAGCGAGCGCTCAAAAGGTTCCACTCGCTTATCGTCTGGCTCCCGAATCTGCAGTGGTGTGTACTGTCTGGCGTAGACACTTTTTCCAATGTTTTGCTAGCTAAACTGTGCATCTAGCTGCTTGCATAACCGCCAACGACCTGCTAGGTTGTTGGATGAATTAGCAGTCAGGAGGCAGATGATGACGAGCGTTGCGAGCATCGCTGGACCGGTCACGGAACGTTTGAGCGAGAGTGAGCGGCACGGGGTCGCGGTGCAGATGTTCGAGGACCACTACGCCGACGTGTTCCGCTACGTTCGGGCGCGCGTGAGCACGAGGGTTGAGGCGGAGGACCTCACCGCGGACGTCTTCTGCAAGGCCGTCGCCGGCCTCCAGACCTACCGCCCGTTGCGGGTGTCGCCCCTCCCCTGGCTCTACACCATCTCAGCCCACCGCGTCGCGGACCACTACCGCGCGGCCCGTCCCGCCACGGCCGACTTAGAGGTTGCGGCCCAGGTGGCTGACACCGGCCCCAATCCCGGTGACCTGGTGGTGACCAAGGAGATGGTGGGCCGGGTCTGGGCTTTGGCCCGCAGGCTGCCGCCGGCCCAGGGCCGGGCGCTGTGGTTGCGCTACGGCGAGGAGCTGGAGCTCCGGGAGATCGCGCAGCGCATGGGCCGCTCCGTGGAGGCGGTCAAGCTCTTGGTGCACCGGGCGGTGAAGGCCCTGCGCCTGGCCGCTGCCACCGAGGAAGCGCCCCGCCTGGCCGTGCTCCCGGCGGTGGCGAACTCTCCCCGACGCCGGGCTCGCGCTCAGGTAGCGGCCGCCGCCTGAGGCGGCTTCGCTTGGGAGGTCCGCTTCCGCTCAGGCGGGGCACACCCCGTCTGACACGGGCTAGGCTGGGGGCGGCGCCTCCTCGGCCTCCAGGTGGATCAGCACGTCCAGCACCTCGAGGAAGGTGGCGGTCTGCTGGGGATCGAGACGCTCCAGGAACACGGACATGGCCTGTCGCTGCCAGGCCCGGTACGCGTCGAGCACCCGCTGCGCCTTCGGCGTGGGAGCGAGCCAGACGGTCCTGCGGTCGCTAGGATCGTCGCGCCGTTCGGCGAGACCCTGGCGGAGCATCCGGTCGGCCAGCGCCGTGGCGGCCGCCCCGCTGATCCCAACCGTGTTGGCGAAGGCGCGCATGGTGGTGCCGCCAGGCTCCAGGCAGCTCAGCGCCTCCAGCTGGTGCATGGTCACCGACCCCAGCTGGCGGACCACCTCCTCGGGCGGCTTCACGTCCAGCGCCCGCTGGAGCCGGGGCCCCAACTCCAGCATCCGCTCGACAAAGTCCTGGACCTGGCCCGCGCCCGGCGCGGCGGACGTCTCGCCTGAGAGACGGTTCACGTCGTGAAGTATCCAGCCGAAGGGCGGGACTGTCAAGATCCTGAGAGCGGCTGGGGTCGGGCCCGTTTTTCGAAACTTGGCCCCCCACGCTTGCGTTAGTGGGGACGTGGCCATCAGCGCCGATCGCGGTCGGGTCTCGCAGGGCATCAGCCATTGCCTTGAGGCCAGGGAGGCGTTGCTGGCCGCCTCCGCCACTCTGAGCGGGTTGGACGATCAGTCGGTCCACGCCGTCGTTCTGGGGTGTCTCGAGTCGGTGGCGCGCCTTGAGGCCCGCCTGCAGCTGCTGAGTCAGGCCTACACCATCGCCGAGAGCAACTGGCTGCCAGAACTGGGTCTGCCCGATGGTGCGGCCGCCGCCCTGCCCGCCCCCGCCAGCTGAGGCGGCGCTACTTCTTCGACGGCTGGTAGTAGGGGTTGCTGCCCAAGGCGTGGTCGGTGGTGTCCACCACCTCACGGATCTCGGGGAAGCGCTCCACGATCGCGGCCCGGACCCCCTGCGACAGGGTAACCTCCGCCAGCCCACATCCCTGGCAGCCTCCGCCCATCTGCACGTAGGCCACCCCGTCCACCACCTCGAGCAGGCCGATGTAGCCGCCGTGGGCGGCCACCGCCGGGTTTATCTCCTCATCGAGCAGCCGCTGGATGCCGCCGGCGAGAGGGTCGGCCAGCGGGTCATAGGCTGGCTCGAGCGAGAGCGCCCCGCTCGCGGGGTCGGCGTCGACCCGGGCACCGATCACGTGGCGGACCAGCAACCTCGGGGTCACGAACAGGATGTCGTCGGCACCTTGCACCAGGAGCTCGTCCGGCTTGGGCTCGCCAGCCTCCACCAAAGCGAAGGTGAAGGTGAGCCGGTCGCCCTGTAGCCCCGCCGGGGTCACTGACACCCAGGCCTCGGGATGGCCCTGGCGCTCGCGGAACCCGCGGATGCGCCGCGCCGCCTCCTCGCTGAGGTCCAGACCGGGCGTCTCCGGCTCGGGGGCCGGGCCCGCATCCACTATGTCCACCTGACCTAGTCTGACGCCATTGTCAACCAGGGTGCTGCTGGTCCTGCCCGATCACACCTACCGGGCCCACGCCTTCCTCTCCGCCTGCCAGGGGCTGGAGGTGGAGGTGCTGCTGGCGGTGGAGAGCGCGTCCACCCTGGCCGCGCGACACCCAGAGCGGGAGCTGGTGATCGACCTCGGCGAGCCGGAGCGGGCGGGCGAGCTGGCCTGGGGGCGGGCGCAGCAGTTACCCATCGATGCCGTCATCCCCGTCGACGAGGCGGCCGTGCTGACGGCCGCTGCAGTGGCCGCCCGTCTGGGCCTCGGGGGCAACCCGGTGGCGGCCGTGGCCGCTACCCGCAACAAGCTGCTGCTGCGCCGCCGGCTGGGTGCCTCGGGGTTTGAGTCCCCCCACTGGGCCGCCTGGGAGGAGGGGACGTCGCCGCCCTTGGTCCGCTTCCCCTGTGTCGTCAAGCCGATTGACCAGGCGGCCAGCCGGGGGGTGATCCGAGCCGACGATCCGCCGGAGCTGGAGGCGGCCGGCCGCCGGGTGCGGGCCATGATCCGGGTCGCCCCGGGCTGCGCACCCCGGGAGGGGGAGGCCACCTTGCTGGTGGAGGAGTTTGTGCCCGGCCCGGAGGTGGCCCTGGAAGGGCTCTTCTGGGGCGGGCGTCTGCAGCGCCTGGCCGTGTACGACAAGCCCGACCCTCTCGACGGGCCCTTCTTTGAGGAGACCATCTACACCGTCCCCTCGCAGCTGGATCCGACGGTCCTGGACCAGGCCTGGGAGGTGGTGGAGCGCGCCTGTGCCGCGCTCTCACTGCGCTTCGGCGCGATCCACGCCGAAGCGCGGCTGGGGTCGCAGCCGCCCGCGCTCATCGACCTCGCCTCGCGCTCAATCGGCGGTCGCTGTTCCCGGGTGCTGCAGTTTCGCTGCGGACTGAGCCTGGAGGCCCTCATCGTGGCGGCGGCGCTCGGCGGCGAGGTGCCGGACCTCCGCCTGGTACCGGAGGCGCGCGGGGTGTTAATGATCCCGGTCCCGAGCCGGGGGCGGCTGCAGGCGGTGCCCGGACGGGCGCGAGCCGCCGACCTGCCCGGGGTGGAGCGGATCGAGTTCACGATTCCCCTGGGAGGGGAGGTGCTCCCCTGGCCCGAGGGAGACCGCTACCTGGGCTTCGTCTTCGCCCGGGGCTCAGACCCACGCCAGGTGTCGGACACCCTGCGCCAGGCCCAGAGCATGCTCGGAGTGGTGGTCACCGCCTGACCGGCGCCCGTCGTCCCCGGGGGTCCCGGTCGGGGGACGGCTAGCAGGTGACCACTGCCCAGGCCGCCCCGAGCACTCTCGCGCACCGTCCCCGGGCGGAGCTGCTCGATGAGCTCAGCCGCGGGGTGCTGGCGCTGGCCGACTCCCGGGCCTGGGGAGACTGGCTGCGCGCCAGCCGTCGCTTCCCCCGCTACAGCTTTTCCAATCAGGTCCTCATCCTGCGCCAGCGTCCGGACGCCACCTGGGTAACGGGCTATCGGGCGTGGGCCAAGCTGGGCCGGCAGGTCCGCCGGGGCGAGCGGGGCATTCGCATCCTGGCCCCCTGCCTGGCGGCGGTGGAGGAGGGCGGTGAGGGGCAACCGGAGCCGCCGCCGCGCCTGCTGGGATTCCGGGTGGCGCGAGTATTCGACGTCGCCCAGACCGAGGGCCCAGACCTCCCTCAGCCGGTTCGGGTCATCGACTCCGGTCCCGCGGATCGCGAGCTGGGGCGGCTGGGAGTCCGGGCGGTGGAATTGGGCTT
>JBOHUK010000029.1:0-1141 GCA_050734395.1 Candidatus Dormibacteria bacterium | reverse complement strand
GCGCCCGGCCGTCCTTGAGCAGCCAGAAGGAGATCACCAGCGCCACGAACACGTCCACGAGCACGGTCAGGGTGCTGGTGATGCCGTGCACCAGGATCCCGGTCGCCCCGGGGATGTAGGAGGTGAGGTTGGTGGGGACCAGCCCGCCCTTGCCCAGGTGGACGCCGTGTAGGTCGAGCTGGGTGCGCACCTGACTGATCACCCCGTTGACGCGGTGGAGCAGGTGGGGCACGTGCCCCGCCAGGGAGCGCGCCTCGCCCACCAGCGGCCCCCCGACCAGGAAGAGGATCCCGGCCACGACCACCAACCCCACCACCAGGGTGAGCAGCACCGCCAAGGACTTGGGTAGCCGGCCCCGCTCGTGCAGCAGGGTCACCGTCGGGTCCGCCAGGAAGGTGATCGCGACCGCCAGGATCAGGGCGAGGATCACGGTCAAGATCGAAGCCAGCCAGCCGAGGACGATCAGCAGCAGCTGGTAGCCGACGAAGAGTGTGACCACGACCGCGGCGGCGCGAATCCAGGCCCAGGTCCCTGGCGGCACCCGCCCGCTCTCGGCTGGGGAGGTGGTCGTCTCCGAGCTCTGCGACGGCGGGGCCGAGGGCGCGCTCGCCGGCTCGGGGCGGGCGGAGGCGGCCATGGGGTGAGTCTACGTTGAGATCAGCCGGCCGCCACCGCGGATCACGTAAGGGTGCGGGCGCCTAGCCGGGAATGGTCGACTCGACCACCTGCATCAGCCGGCTCGAGAGCTCGGGGCCCAAGACCTCGAACATGGGCGCCAGGGACGCCGTCTGGAGCTCGTCCAGGGCGTTGCGCACCCGCCGGCCGCGGTCGCTCAGGACCAGCTCGTGGTCACCCCGGGCGCTCGTGCGCTGCTCCAGCAGGCCGGCTGCCCGCATTCCCGTCAGCACGGCGTCGAGCTGCTCTCCGGCCATCCCCAGCCGCTCCTCAGCATGGTCGGCGGCCAGGGGCCCGGGCGGCATCCGGCCCAGGACCGCCAGCTGGTCCAGGGTGGCGGTGCGGAGTGCCTCACGCTGCGCCGGCCCCAGCGAGCGACTCGCCTGCAGCTCGAAGCGGCGGCGGACGCGCAGCCACTGGGCGGCCAGCTGGGCGGGACCGACGTCGCCCGGTGCGTTCTGCTGGC
>JBOHUK010000028.1:0-15804 GCA_050734395.1 Candidatus Dormibacteria bacterium | reverse complement strand
GGCAATCCCCGCCGCGCGCCCAAACCAATCCACTCGCTGGCCTAAGAGCCCGGCGACCCCTTCGGAGGTTCTCGACGGTGATGACCGATTTGAAAGGACGGGTCAATCAGGTCTCAATCGCCATAGGGCTGATCCTCGCGATCGCTGCGTTTGGCGCGGCTTACTACCTGATTCGCGCCAATAGCAATCAGAGTCCCACAGCTCCCACGACCGGACAGTTGGTCGTGGTCGCCAAGGTCTCGATTCCGAGCGGAGCTCTGATCACGTCGGGAATGCTCGAGGAGACCCGCATCAAGGGTCTGC
This sequence comes from Candidatus Dormibacteria bacterium, assembly GCA_050734395.1. Classification (GTDB taxonomy): domain Bacteria; phylum Chloroflexota; class Dormibacteria; order Aeolococcales; family Bog-877; genus Bog-877. The sequence goes on along the minus strand of JBOHUK010000028.1, from coordinate 15,501 downwards.
TTCCGGCTAACACCTTCACCAACTGCGCGCAGTTGGTGCGCGGCACCTGCTCCACCTCGGCGGGCGTGTCCGGCGGCAACGCTGGCAGCACCGCGCCGGTGGTGGCCAGCTACTACGCGACCGTTCCCATCACCGCCGACACCGTGATCACGGGCAGCCTGGTGTCTCCCAACAAGAGCACCCAGCAGCCCTCGACCGGCAACCTCAACCTGCCCGCCGGTGAGGTCGCCCTGGCGGTGCAGCTCAACGCCAACGAGACGGTCGGCGGCTATCTGCAGCCGGGCGACCACATCGACTTCGTCGCCTCCGACAGCAACGGCGGCACCGACTTCGCCTACGAGGACATCCCGGTCCTGGCGGTCGGCGCCCCGGGCTCGGCCAGCAACACCTCCGGTGGCTCGCTGGTCATCCTCCAGGTCACCCGCAGCCAGGCGCTGGGCATCAGCGAGATGGTCAAGTCGGGCACCGTCTACACAGTCGTGCTGCGCTCGAGCAGCGACTACGGCCACGGCTACGTCCCGACCTCGGCCGATTCGGCCGCCAACGACTACAATCAGGCCTGCGTCGCCGGCACCTCGGTGAACCCAATCATCGAGGAGGACCTGCAGGAGGCCAAGCAGGCGGTCAAGAGCGCGACGACCACCTTCGACTCCGAGCAGAAGCAGTACAACAAGGACAACACCACGCTGCAGCAGGCGACCGGCACCGCCGTCACCGCCGCTAAGGCTCAGGTGCTCACCGACGCCTCCACCCTGGCCCAGGACCAGTTCGCCCTGGTCGAGGCCGAGAACGAGATGAGCTCCGACCAGAGCGTCCTCTACTGTGGCGCCCAGAACGCCGCCGGTGCCTCGGGCGCCAGCGGGCTGGGCAGCGGCAGCCCGGGCCTGATCCAGAGCCTGTTCGGCTTCAGCATCGGCGGCGGTGGCGGCAGCTGAGGATCGAGCCAAAGAATCCGGTCGCTAGTAACCTAGCCAGGTTGCCGTGATCCGGGTCGTAGTCATCGACGACATCGTCAGCACCCGCGAAAACCTCAAGAAGCTGCTCTCCTTCGAGGAGGACATCGAGGTGGTCGGGACCGCTGGCGATGGTCGCTCGGGGATCGACGTGGTCCGCCAGCTCACCCCGCATGTGGTGCTGATGGACGTGAACATGCCGGGCATGGACGGGATCGCCGCCACCGAGACATTGGCGGTGGAGGCGCCCGCCTCCCCGGTCGTGATCATGTCGGTCCAGGGCGAGCGCGACTACCTGCGCCGGGCCATGCAGTCGGGGGCCCGGGAGTTCCTCATCAAGCCCTTCACCGGGGACGAGCTGGTCGCCAGCATCCGCCGGGTCTACGAGATGGAGGACAAGAAGGGCTCCTACCTGCCCCGGGCGGTCGGGCCGCCGGACGGGGGCGGTGGCCCGGGCGCCAAGCCCGAGTGCCAGGTGCTGGTGGTCCTCAGCGGCAAGGGGGGCTGCGGCAAGACCTTCCTCTCGCTCAACCTGGCGGCGGCACTGCGCTCCGAGCTCGGCGCCCGGGTCTGCCTGGTGGACCTCGACCTCCAGTTCGGCGACGTCGGGGTGATGCTCAACCTGGACCACGCCAAGACCATCACCGAGCTGGTGGACAGTGAGAGCCCGCTCGACTGGGAGTTCGTTGATGACGTCCTCGCCGACGGCCCCCAGGGGATGCGGGTCTTGCTGGCACCCTTCAGCCCCGAGTTCGGGGACCTGGTCCGGGCCGAGCACATCCGGGCCATCGTCGACGTTCTGCGACGAGAGTTTGACTATGTCGTGGTCGACAGCGGCAGCCAGTTGTCCGAGGCTACGTTGGAAGTTACAGACCTGGCGGACAAGGTGCTGGTGCTTGGCGCCCTCACCATCCCCGCCATCAAGGACACGCGCTTGATGCTGAAGATGCTGGAGTCGCTCAAGGTGGATCGCGAACGGGTGATGGTGGTGGTCAATGCCCACGACGCCCACGCGATCTACGACGCCGCCTCACTCGAGCGCAACCTGCGCTTCCCGGTCAGGCTGCAGATCCCCTCCGAGCCCCGCCTGGTGGGCGGTTCCATCCACCGCGCGGCTCCGCTGGTGGTCTCCCATCCCGACTGCGACATCTCCCTGCTCTTCCGCGGCCTGGCCCGCAGCCTGGCCCCCGAGGGCGCTCCGCCGGCAGCCGAGGTCAAGGCGGAGGCCAAGGCCTCCAGCCAGCGCCGCTTCAGCCTGCGGCGTTAGGCGAGGGAAGGCATGTCGCTGCTGGAGAGGGTCCGCACCAAGGACTCCAACGAGCCCGAGGCTCCGCCCAAGCCGGAGCCGGCCAAGTCCGCCGGCAAGGCCTCGACCGCCACGGCCGCTGCGGCGGAGGCGCCGACCGCTCCGGCCTCGGCGCCACCGGCGCGGCTGGCGGCGGCGCTGGCCGCGGCCAAGCCCGAGGCTACGGCTTCGGCCGGAGCGAGTTCACACCACCCGGGCTGGCGGGAGCGGGCCACGACCCGCGAGGCCGCCGCCGCCAGCGGGGAGGGCTCACGGGCCGCCGCGCATCACCCTCAGTACAACGTCATCAAGACGCGGGTCACCCAGGCGCTGCTGGACGAGTTCTCCGATGTCTCGCAGGCGCCTCGGGAGCGGCTGGTCGCCAAGATCGGCGAGCTCTGCAACACCGCCCTCGAGGAGCTGAGCGTCTCCATCACCCGCAGCGACCGCCACCGGATGGTCGAGCAGCTGACCTCCGACGTCCTTGGGCTGGGGCCGCTCGAGGTCATGCTCAAGGACCCGGAGATCTCCGAGATCATGATCAACGGGCCCGACGACGTCTACGTGGAGCGGCTGGGCCGGATCTACCGCTACCCCGCCAAGTTCGACTCCACCCAGCACCTGATGCAGATCATCGACCGCATCGTTAGCTCGATCGGGCGCCGCGTGGACGAGAGCTCCCCGATGGTCGACGCCCGGCTCAAGGACGGCTCCCGGGTCAACGTGATCATCCCCCCGCTCTCCCTGCAGGGCCCGGCGATGACCATCCGCCGCTTCTCCGCCGACCCCTACACGGTGGAGAACCTGATCGACTTCGGCACCCTCACCCCGGAGATGGCGACCTTCATCCGCTGCTGCGTCCGCGGCCGAATGAATGTCCTGATCTCCGGCGGCACCGGCTCGGGCAAGACCACGACCCTCAATGTGCTCTCGAGCTGGATCCCCGACACCGAGCGCATCATCACCATCGAGGACGCGGCCGAGCTGCAGCTGCGCCAGGAGCACGTGGTCACCCTGGAGAGCCGCCCCGCCAACATCGAGGGCCGCGGCCGGGTGACCATCCGCGACCTGGTCATCAACAGCCTGCGCATGCGCCCCGACCGGATCGTGGTCGGAGAGTGCCGCGGGGGTGAGGCGCTGGACATGCTCCAGGCCATGAACACCGGCCACGACGGCTCGCTGACCACAGTCCACGCCAACAGCCCCGCCGACGCCATCTCCCGGCTCGAGACCATGACGCTGATGGCGGGCACCGACCTGCCCTCCCGGGCGATCCGCGAGCAGATCGGCTCGGCGATCAACCTGATCGTCCAGCAGGCCCGGCTCCGGGACGGCAGCCGGCGGATCGTGGCCATCTCCGAGGTCGAGGGGTTCGGCGGCGACAAGGTCGAGCTCAAGGACATCTTCACCTATCGCCAAGAGGGGATCGACGACGAGGGGATGGTGATCGGCCACTTCGAGGTGGAGGACCTGCCGCGCTGCCTGGACGACCTGGCGGCGATCGGCGAGGCGGTGCCGCCTGAGGTCTTCGCCACCGGCAAGCGGAGCAAGGCAGCCGCAGGAGGCAACGCCGCATGAACACTCTGGCCGTGATCCTGGAAGCGGTGGGCGCGCTCGCCTTCGGGGCGGCGGTCGCCTACCTGGTCTCCGCGCTCTCCCGGCGCAGCTCCGGCGATCAGCTCGACGAGCGGGTGCGCCGCTTCGCCGAGGCCGGTGCTGGCCTGGCGATCTCCATCCCCGAGGACGAGGCCAGCGAGCAGGGCGGCCCCTCCTTCCTGACCAAGCTGCGGGCCATGCTGCCCTCCCCGCGCGGTGATGGCGGCGACGGCCAGGGCCAGCGCTCCAGGGACGCCCGGGTCTCCGACTCCCTGGCGCGCGCCGACCTCAAGCTGCGGCCGATCGAGTGGTACCTGATCCGGATCGGCAGCGTGGTGGTGCTGGGCCTGATCGGGCTCGCGCTCTACCGCAACGTGATCTTCGCCGCCGTCGGCGCCGTCGTCGGCCTCTTTGTGCCGCCCCTGGTGCTGCGCTACCGCGCCCACCGCCGCCTGCGGCGCTTCAACGACCAGCTGGGCGACACCCTGATCCTGCTCAGCAACGCCCTGAAAGCCGGCTACAGCTTCCCCCAGGCCATGGCCAGCATCTCCCGCTCGGCCGGGCCGCCGATCGCCGAAGAGTTCGCCCGCGCCACGAAAGAGGTGCAGCTGGGCGTGACCACCGACGAGGCCCTGGGGCACATGGTCAACCGCATCCAGTCCGAGGACCTGGACCTGGTCGTGACCGCGGTCCAGATCCAGCGGGTGGTGGGCGGCAACCTGGCCGAGATCCTGGACAACATCGCCTTCACCATCCGGGAGCGGATCCGCATCAAGGGCGAGATCCGCACCCTGACCGCCCAGTCGCGCGCCTCCAGCTACATCATCACCGCCTTGCCGGTCGTGTTGGTGCTGATCCTGCAGGCGATCAACCCCCACTACATCTCGCCTTTGCTCACCTTCCGCGGCCCGGGTCCCTACATCCTGGGCGGCTGCATTCTCTCCATCGTTTTTGCCTTCTTCCTGATGCGGCGCATTGCCAACATTGAGGTCTGATCGATGTCTTACGAAGCCCTGGTCATCGGGCTGGTCGCGGCGGTTGGCGTCTTCCTGATCGTCGCCGGGCTGGCCACCCGCCAGCCCCAGGTGGACCTCCTCGACGCCCGGCTCGCGGTCTACGACGAGCCCACCGCGCCCAGGACGCTGGACGAGATCGAGATGGGCCAGCCGTTCAGCGACCGCTTCCTGCGCCCCTTCTTCGACAGGGTGGGGCGGCGGGTGGCGTCGATGCAGCCCAAGGACCGCCTGCAGAAGCTGCAGGTGCTTATCGACCTGGCTGGACGCCCCTTTGGCATGAACCCGGGCAGCTTCCTCGCCCTTCAGTTCCTGATGGCGGTGCTGCTCGCGGCGCTCGGCGTGGGGCTGGCGGTCCTGCTCGCCATGCCCTGGGTGATTGGCCTGGTCTTCGGGGCGGTGCTGGGCTACATCGCTCCCCAGTACTTCCTCAAGCGCACGGTGAGCGCCCGTCAGAAGGAGATCACCCTGGCGCTGCCCAACGCGCTCGACCTGCTGTGCATCAGCGTCGAGGCCGGCCTCGGCTTTGACGCCGCCCTGACCCGGGTGACCGACAAGTTCGACAACGCCCTCTCCCGGGAGTTCGCCTTCGTGCTCAACGAGATCCGCCTCGGCCGCCCCCGCCATGAGGCGCTGGACGACCTGGGCAAGCGCGCCGGCGTCGACGAGCTCAACGCCTTCCTGCAGGCCCTGATCCAGTCGGACCAGTTGGGCGTGGGCATCGCCCGGGTGCTGCGCATCCAGGCCGACGAGATCCGCCGCCGCCGCCGCCAGAAGGCCGAGGCCAAGGCCCAGCAGGCCAGCCTGAAGATGCTCTTCCCGATGGTGGGCTGCATCTTCCCGGTGCTCTTCGTGGTGCTGCTGGTCCCCGCCATCCTGCGCTTGGTGTTCCATGTCGGAACCTGAGCTGGTGCCCAGCGATGGGCCCCGCTGGCGGCGGCCGCGCAGCGTCACCGTGCGCACCGAGCAGGGCCAGGTGCTGGCCCGCGAGGTCAAGGTCGGCGACGGCTTCTGGGACCGGCTGGTGGGCCTGATGGGCCGCAGCCACCTTCATGACGAGGAGGGGCTGTGGCTGCTGCCCTGCCGCGGGGTGCAGACCATGTTCATGCGCACCCCGCTCGACGTCGCCTACCTCGACCGCCAGCAGCGGGTGGTGCGCAGCTTTCGCGAGCTGCCCCCCTGGCGCGGCCACTGGGTGATCGCCAAAGCCCACAGCGCCCTGGAGCTGGCCCCCGGAACCCTGCGCCAGCACAACGTCGAGGAGGGCCAGCAACTGATTCTGGAGAAGACCGTGATCAACCTGCTCCCGCTCGCCGAGGAGGCGCCCGCGGAGTTGGCTGAGACCCCGGCCAAGGAGTAGACAAGATGAGCCCGCTGACCCCCGAAGAAGAGAAGGCGCAGAGCATGGAGGGCTACCTCCAGGCGCTCGGACCGCTGCGCGTCCTGGTCGAGGACGACGGCCTCACCGAGATCATGGTGGTCGGGCCGGAGATGGTCTACGTCGAGTCCCAGGGCAAGATCGTGCTCACCGACGTCCGCTTCCGGGATTCCGAGCACTTGCTCAAGGTGATCGACCTGATCGTCTCGGCGGTGGGCCGCCGGGTGGACGTGCGCCAGCCCACCTGCGACGCCCGTCTGCTGGACGGCTCCCGGGTGAACGTGGTCGTGCCCCCGGTCGCCATCGACGGTCCCATCCTCACCATCCGCAAGTTCGCCAAGGAGCGCCTGCGGGTTACCGACCTGATCCACTTCGGCACCCTGGATGAGGCGGCCGCCTCCTTCCTGCAGGCCTGCGTGCTGGCCCGTGCCAACCTGCTCATCTCAGGGGGCACCGGTTCCGGCAAGACCACCCTGCTCAACATCTGCTCCGGTTTCATCCCCCCCGACGAGCGCATCGTCACCATCGAGGACGCGGCCGAGTTGCAGCTGCACCAGGAGCACATCTGCCGCCTGGAGGCGCGGCCTCCCGACGTGCGTGGCGACGGCCGGATCTCCATCCGGGACCTGGTGATCAACGCCTTGCGGATGCGCCCCGACCGGATCGTGGTCGGTGAGTGCCGCGGCGGGGAGGCGCTGGACATGCTCCAGGCGATGAACACCGGCCACGACGGCTCGATGACCACGGTCCACGCCAACAGCCCGCGCGACAGCCTGGCCCGCCTCGAGACCCAGGTGCTGATGGCGGGGATCGAGCTGCCCGCCAAGGCGATCCGTCAGCAGATCGCGGGTGCTCTGGACATCATCGTCCAGCTCAACCGGCTGCGCGACGGCAGCCGCCGGATCAGCGCCATCAGCGAGGTGGTGGGCATGGAGGGCGACACCGTCACCATGCAGGACATCTTCTTGCTCCAGGCCGAGGGCAGCGACGAGCAGGGCAACCTCAAGAACGACTTCCGCCTCACCGGCGTCCGGCCCCAGATCCTGGACCGGCTCTTCGACATGGGGCTCAGCCTGCCCCCCGAGATCGCCCGCCTCTTCCCCGACCGGCGCGGCGACCAGGTGGCGGCGGTGCGTCTGCCCACCCCACCCGCGGGGGCCCTGCAGCGACGCCTTGGCTGAAGCCCGCCATCGCGGGCTGAGGGGACTGGCCAGGGGGGCCGGGGCGCTGCTGGTCGCGGGCGCCCTGGGTACGGCGGCCGCGCTCTGGGCGCCGCCCGCCCTGGCCCAGCCGGTGGGCTCGGCGACGGGCTACGACTCCGAGCTCTTCGCCCTCACCAACCAGGACCGCACCAGCAACGGCGAGGGCGCGCTCGCCAACAGTGGCACCCTGGACGCCATCGGCGAAGCGGCGCCCTACTACGGCTGCAGCCCGTCCCCGATCTACGGCCGGGCGGCGGACATGCTCACCCGCGATTACTTCTCTCACCAGATCCCGGGCTGCACCGCCGACGGCGGCTACGTCTGGGCGATGATGTCCGCCGACGGCGTCGACTGGAGCTCCGCCGGCGAGAACATCGCCTGGAACAGCGGCGACGGGGACCCGGCGGCCTCGGCCAACGCCCAGTTCATGGGCTCGCCGGGGCACCGCGCCAACATCCTGGGCAGCTACGACGAGCTCGGCATCGGCTCCTGGTTCTACGTCGGGCCCTGGAACTACCCGGGCAGCGGCGGCGGCCCCTGGAGCAACGTCTACATGTTCGCCGAGGAGTTCGCCCAGGTGGGCAGCAGCACCCCGCCGCCGCCGCCTCCGCCCACCCCTCCGCCCACCCCGCCTCCCGGCGGTGGGGGAGCTGGGGGCGGCGGCGGATCCTCGGGCGGCGGGGGTGGCAACGCTGCCTCACCCACCCCCGGCGCCACCCCCACCCCGGCTGTCGGCGCCACCCCCCGGCCGAAGGTGCCCCACCGGGCGGTGGGGTCGGTGCGCCGCTCCAAGGAGCGGGGCCTGCTGGCGGGCCCAATTGACCAGGTGATCAGCAGCTACCTGGATGAGTGAGGCTCCGGCCGCCACTTCCGCCAGCCCGGCCGCGGACCAGCCGGTGCTGGAGGCCCAGGACCTGCACAAGAGCTTCACCATCAGCCGCGCCCCGCGGGCGGCGGTGCGCGGGGTGTCGCTGCGCGTGGCCCCAGGCGAGTTCGTGGCGGTGATGGGCCCAAGCGGCTGCGGCAAGTCCACCCTTTTGCACATGCTGGGAGGGCTGCAGACCCCCGAGCGCGGCCGGGTCCAGGTCGACGGCCAGGACCTCTACGCGCTGGGGGAGGGCGAGCGGGCCGCCTTCCGGCGGCGACGGATCGGACTCATCTTCCAGTTCTTCAACCTGCTGCCCAGCCTCACCGCCGCCGAGAACGTGATGCTCCCCTACCGCCTGGAGCGCGGGCGTGCCTGGCCGCTGCGGGGCCTGGGGCAGGACCGCGACGCCCGCTCCCGCGCCCACGAGGTGATGGCGCTGCTGGGGCTGCGCGGCCTCCAGGGCCACCGCCCCGAGGAGATCTCCGGCGGCGAGCAGCAGCGGGTGGCGGTGGCCCGAGCCCTGGTCACCGACCCTGCCATCCTGCTCGCCGATGAGCCCACCGGCACCCTGGACTACCAGGCGGGCCGCGCGGTGCTGGACCTGCTGCTCCGGCTCAGCCGCAGCCAGGGCCGGACCATCGTCCTGGTCACCCACGACGCCCGCACCGCCTCCTATGCGGAGCGGGTGGCGATCATGCTGGACGGGGAGTTCAAGGAGGTGGTGGAGCTGGGCCGGCGCACGGTCCATGACACCTCCCCCCTGCTGGAGCGACTCGGTGCTCACGGCCTCTGAGGCGCGCAGGCCGGCATGATCCCACTGCTCTGGCGCCGGGCGGGGATGGTCCGGCTGGCGCTCGGGATCGCGGCCCTGGCGCTCGCCGGCGGCGCCGTGCTCGGCACCCAGCTGACCGCCGCCAGCCTGCAGCGCCAGGCGCAGCGGGCGGCCTCGGAGCAGGCGGGCCGGGCCCAGTTCGACATCGAGCCCTTCAACGCCTCCGGCTTCCGCCCGAGCGCGGTCCGCGCCATCGCCCGGCTCCCGCTGGTCTCAGCCCTGGGGGAGCTGGCGCGCAAGCCCGACCTGGCCCAGCTGCCCGGCGCCTCCTTCCGCCAGGTGGTGCTGGTGGCCGCCGGCCCGGGCGGGGTGGCCCTGCGCCCGCTGCCGCTGCTGGCGGGCCACGCCCCCCGGGGACTGGGCCAGGTGGCGGTCAGCGAGTCGCTCAACGGTGGGGTCACCGTGCGCCCGGGCGCGCGGAGCCCGGGGGCGGTGGGGCTGGGCCGGCACCTGCACCTCATCGAGCGCTCGGGCTCGGGCACCCTCTTCGTGGTGGGGGTGGTCGCCGACTCTGGCCCGGGCGCCCCCTTCACCCAGGATGCCGTCTACGTCAGCCAGCAGGCGGCCCGCCGGCTCTTCTCCTCCGGGCTGCAGATGACGGAGGTGGCGGTGCGGCTGCGCCCGGGCGCAACCGCGCACCAGCTCACCCGGGCGCTCAACACCGTCCTGCATCAGGGCTACACGGTGAGCAACCCGCGCCTGCTCCGTGACCAGGATCCGGTGGGTGAGCTGACGCCCATCCTCGACGGCATCACCGCGCTCAGCCTGGTGCTGGCCTTCGCCGTGATCGCCACCACCTTCAGCCAGGTGGTGCTGGAGCGGCGCCGCGAGCTGGGGCTGATGCGGGTCGCGGGCTGCGGCCGCCAGCTGATCATGCGCAGCTTCCTGCGCGAGGCCCTGGCCGCCTGCCTGCTGGGGGCGGCGCTGGGGGTGGGGGTGGGTTACCTCGCCGCCGCCGTGCTGCTGGGGGTGGCGGGGGGGTCGGGCTCGGGGGCGGGGGTGCAGGTGGAGGCGGCCTGGAGCCTGGGCGCCTTCCTCGTGGTCCTGGTCCTGGGCCTGGCGGCGGCGCTCCTGCCCGCCATCCAGGCGGCCCGGGTGCCACCCCTGGAAGCCCTGGCGCCGCCCCGGCGGACCCTTCCCCGGCGCCCGCCGGGCTGGCCGGCGGTGGCGGTGGTGGGGGCGGTCTGGGCCTACTACTTCTTCGGCACCGGCGGGCCGGCCGGGGTGGGGCTGGGGGTGGTGGGGGCGTACGTGGCCGCCTGCGCCCTGCTGGTCTGGGTGGGACCCGCCCTGGTGCGGCTGCTGGCGGTGCTGCTGGCTCCCTTGCTGCGCACCCCGGCCGCGGCGGTGGTGGCACGGGGCCGGACCCGGCCCTCGCGCACCGCGCTTGCCGTGAGCGGCCTGTTCGTGAGCGTGGCCACCGCCGCCGGGCTGCTCGGGCTCTCCTCGGCGGCGCTCAACGCCGGCTCGGTCTGGGTCAACCGGCTCTTCGTCGGCCAGTACCTGGTGGTGAGCCCGGTGCCCCAGAGCGCCAAGGTCGAGGCCCAGCTGCTGAGCACCATCTCCCGCGACGCCGGCAGCTCGGGCCTGGTTGCCGCCGCCCCGGTGCGCTTCCTGCCCGCCCGCGTCGGCCACGTCGCCGTGACCCTCGCCGCCACCTCCGCCACCGCCTACCAGCTCAGCGGCGCCCTGCAGTTCTCGGCGGGCAACCGCCAGGCCGCCCTGGAGCAGCTGAGCCAGGGCCGGGCGGTGATCCTGCCGCTGCAGGTGGCCCACCAGCTGGGGGTTCACCCCGGCTCCCGGCTGCGCCTCGACGCCGCCTCCGCCAGCGCTAGCTTCGAGGTGGCCGGGGTGGTTGCCCACTCCCTTCCCGGTCCCTCGGGTGACGAGTCGGTGCTCATCGACCAGGCGGCCGCGCGCCGGTCCTTCGGGGTGAGCGCCGCGGGCTTCGACCTGCTCCAGCTCCAGCTGCGCCCCCACCCGGGGCTGGGGCGCCAGGTAGCCCTGGCCGCCTTCCACTTCGGCCTGACCGCGGAGACGGTGGCGGCGGTCCGCCAGGGCGTGAACCAGGGGGTGCAGCACGACGTCGCCGGGCTCACGGCGCTGGCCCTGGTGGGGGTGGTGATCGCGGTGCTGGCCGCCCTGAACACGGTGGTGCTGAGCTCGCGGGAGGGAGCGCGGGACTTGGCCCTGCTCCGGGTGGTCGGGCTGTCCCGGGGCGAGGTGCAGCGGGCGGCGCTCGGGGAGGTCCTGGCCACCGCCATCGCCGGCTGCGGGCTCGGCCTTGCCGGGGGGGTGGGCCTGATCGCCCCCGAGGTCCACGCCGCGACCTCGGCGGAGCTGCCGCTGCTGTTCGCGGTGCCCTGGCCAGCCCTGGTGGCGGTGGCCCTGGCGGTGGTGGTGGCGGTCCTGCTCTGCGCTCTGGCCCCGGCCCAGCAGCTGGTCAAGCGCGAGCCCCTGGCCGCCCTGGCGGTGGAGTGAGAGTAAGGGGGGAAGTGGACACCTCGGCGGCCAACCTGGAGCAGCTACTGGAGCGCCGCAGCCGGCGCCTGCGGGGCCTGGTGCTGGCCCTGGCGTTCGGATGCGTCGTCGGCCTGGCCCTGGCGGTGCTGGTGCGGGGTTTCCCCGCCCATGTGGGCGGGCTGGCCAGCGACTACCGCGTCCTCTACGCCGCCGGCCAGCTGGTGAGCCGGGGCCAGAGCCCCTACTCGGTGCACCACCTGGCGGCCGCCGAGCAGGCGGCGCTCGCCTACCCCGCCCACGCCCAGACCGCGACCGCCTTCGCCTACCCGCCCCCCACCGCCTGGGTGCTCTCGGTCCTGGCCCGCCTGCCCTTCTGGGTCAGCTTCGGGGTCTTCGTCGGCTTCTGCGCCGCCGTGGCCGGGCTCACCCTGAGCCTGCTGGCCCGCGACCTCGGCTGGCGGCACACGGCGCCGCTGCTGGTGGGGGTGGGCGCCTCCTGGATCGGCCTCTCCGGGCTGTTCTACGGGCAGTTCGACGCCCTGCTCTTCGCCGCCCTGGCCGGGGCGATGCTGCTCGCCTGGCACGACCGCCCGCTGGCTGCCGGGCTGGTGATGGGGGTGGTGCTGCTCAAGCCCGACCTGCTCTGGCCCGCGCCCTGCTTCATGTTCCTCGCCCTCTGGCCGCGCCGGGACCACGCCCTGCGCTTCGCCGCCGGCTTTCTGCCCGTGCTGCTGATCTGGCTGGTGGGCAGCTACTCCCAGCTGCCAGCCTGGGAGCGCGCCCTCGCCCACTTCGGACAGGCGCTGGCGGCCCAGCCGGACCTGGCGGGGCTGCCCGGGCTCTTGGCCGCCGCCCCGCCGGGCTGGGGCTGGCGGTTGGGCCTCGGCTCCGGGCCCACCCTGGCCGTGGTCGCCCTCGCGCTGCTGGGCATGGTGGTGCTGGGCACCTGGATGGGGCGCTCCCCCGACTGGCGCCGGGTGAGCCCCGTGGGGCGGATCAGCTGGGCGCTCGGGCTGGCGCTGGGGCTCTGGCTGCTGGCAACTCCCTACGACCACTCCAATGACGTGCTCATGCTGCTGCCGCTCTTCATGCTGACGGTGGGCCGCGACGCCCGCCGGGTGCACGGCCTGGGGCTGGGGCCTGCGGTCTTGGCGATCATCGTCCTGCTGCTGATCTGGCCCGCCCTGCTGCTCCCGTGGGTCCCGGGCCTGCTGCTGCTGGGTGCGGGGCTGGTGGTGGCGCTCTGGCGGCGCACCGATCCCCGCCTCACCGGCCTGGGCGCCGGGCTGTGCTTGCTCAGCCTCAGCCTGCTGCCGGCGGTGGCCGCCTTCCACCTGCTCCACGCCAGCCTCACCGCCATCGCCGTCGCGCTGCTGGTGGTGGAGGGGGCGAGAACCTGCTGGATGGAGGTGGGAGGCGCCGGCACCGGCCCCGCCTACTACTCGGAGCCGGCGCTCGGCGGGGTTGCTCCGCCCCCCTCCGGGGGATAATCGCAACCGCCGTGGGCGTACTCAGCAAGGTTTACGACCCCACCCGCCGCGAGGTGCGCCAGCACTCCGCCGAGGTGGCCCGGATCTCCGCGCTGGAGCCCGAGCTGCAGCAGCTCGACGGTGAGGCGCTGCGGGCGAAGACCGACTCCCTGCGCGCGCGCCTGGAGGAGGGCGAGACCCTCGACGACCTGCTGGTCGACGCCTTCGCCGTGGCCCGCGAGGCGGCCCGCCGCCACCTGGGGATGCGCCCCTTCGACGTGCAGTGCCTGGGGGGGATCGTGCTCCACCAGGGGAAGATCGCCGAGATGAAGACCGGGGAGGGCAAGACGCTGGTGGCGGCGCTGCCCCTCTACCTCAACGCGCTCACCAGGCGGGGCTGCTTCCTGGTCACCGTCAACGACTTCCTGGCGCGGCGCGACGCCGGCTGGAACGCCCCCCTCTTCCACGCCTTGGGGATGTCCGTGGGGGTGATCATCCCCGAGCAGTCGCTGCTCTACGACCCCGAGTACACCGACGAGAACCATGTCGATGCCCGCCTGCAGCACCTGCGCCCGGTTTCCCGGCACGAGGCCTATGCCGCCGACGTGGTCTACGCCACCAACAACGAGATGGGCTTCGACTTCCTGCGGGACAACCTGGCGCGCTCCTTGGAGGACAAGGTTCAGCGCGACCGCTACTTCGCCATCGTCGACGAGGTGGACTCGATCCTGATCGACGAGGCGCGCACTCCTTTGATCATCAGCGGCATGGGGGAGGAGTCGACCGAGAAGTACTACCAGTACGCCTCGTTGGTGCGGCGCCTGGTCCCCGAGCAGGACTTCACCATCGACGAGAAGACCAAGTCGGGCAGCCTCACCGACGAGGGCACCGAGAAGATCGAGCGCATGACCGGGATCAGCAACATCTACGACCTGCAGCACGTCGAGGAGGCCCACCAGATCAACCAGGCGCTGCGCGCCCACGCGCTCTATCTCAAGGATCGCGAGTACATCGTCCGCGACGCCGAGGTGGTGATCGTCGACGAGTTCACCGGGCGCACCATGCCCGGGCGGCGCTGGTCCGACGGCCTCCACCAGGCACTGGAGGCCAAGGAGGGGCTCAAGGTCCAGCAGGAGCAGCGCACCCTGGCCACCATCACCTTCCAGAACTACTTCCGCACCTTCGAGGTGCTGGCGGGCATGACCGGCACCGCGCTCACCGAGGCGGAGGAGTTCCACAAGATCTACCGCCTGGAGGCGGTGCCCATCCCCACCAACCGCCCGATGATCCGCCAGGACCAGCCCGACATCATCTTTCGCAGCGAGCCGGTGAAGTTCGAGGCGGTGGCCGACGAGATCGCGGAGCGCCACCAGCAGGGCCAGCCGGTGCTCGTGGGCACGGTGAGCATCGAGAAGAGCGAGCGGCTGGCGCGGCTCCTGGAGAAGCGCGGCATCCCCCACCAGGTGCTCAACGCCAAGCAGCACGAGCGCGAGGCGGAGATCGTGGCCGGGGCGGGGCAGCCGGGGGCGGTGACCATCGCCACCAACATGGCGGGCCGCGGCACCGACATCGTGCTGGGGGAGGGGGTGGCGGATCGGGGCGGCCTCGTGATCGTGGGCACCGAGCGCCACGAGTCGCGCCGCATCGACAACCAGCTCCGCGGGCGCTCCGGCCGCCAGGGCGACCCCGGCGAGACCCGCTTCTTCCTTTCCTTCGAGGACGACCTGATGCGGGTGTTCGGCGGGGACCGGATGCGCGCCCTGATGGCGCGCTTCGGCATCGATGAGCAGGTGCCGCTGGAGTCGGCGATGGTGAGCAAGCAGATCGAGTCGGCGCAATCCCGGGTCGAGGGCGCCAACTTCGACAGCCGTCGCTACGTCGTCGAGTTCGACGACGTCGTCAACCTGCAGCGCGAGATCGTCTACGACGAGCGCGACCGGGTCCTGGCCGGGGTCGACACCAAGGACAACGTGATGGAGTGGATCGAGCAGGTGGTCCAGGACCTGATCGCCACCTACCTGCCCTCCCGCCACAAGCAGGAGTGGCAGCTCGAGGCCTTCTGGGACCGGGCCCGCTACGTCTTCCCCTTCCCGCCCGTCGAGGAGGTGGACCTCGACCGGCTCGGCAACGACCCCGAGGAGGTGGCGGAGACGGTGCTGGCCGAGGCCCGCCGACTCTACGACGAGAAGGAGCAGAGCTACACCGAGGAGGTGGTGCGGCTGCTGGAGACCCAGATCATGATCCAGCTCATCGACCAGCGCTGGGCGGACTACCTCACCACCTTGGAGCACCTCAAGGACGACATCCGCTGGCAGTCGATGGGGCAGCGCGACCCGCTGGTGGAGTTCAAGTCAGAGGCCTTCGCCTCCTTCTCGGCCTTCCAGGAGAGCCTCAAGCAGGAGATCGTCCGCTACCTCTTCCACGCCGAGATCCAGATCACCC
>JBOHUK010000027.1:0-4555 GCA_050734395.1 Candidatus Dormibacteria bacterium | reverse complement strand
AGGCTCACCGGCGTGCTCCGGGACGGGAAGGCGCTGGAGCGTGACTCCTCCTCCTCGGCGCCAGGGCGCGCCCGCAGCCGCCCCCAGGCGACCTCCCCAGAGAGGCAGAGCTGGTCCAGCCAGGTGGTGCGGTACGCCTCCACCCGCCGGGCCAGGACCTCGGGTTCCCAGGCGGAGGCGGGAAGCTCCAGGCCCTGCAGTTGGGCGATCGTGGCCGCCACCCCGGCCCGCCCCTGCCGCTGGGTCTGCGGCGCCACCCGCTGCCAGCGGAGCAAGAAACGCATCAGGTCCTGGGCGGACACCGGCTCGATCTCCCGCCGCAGCCGCTGCTGGGTGTAGGAGTGGATCCGGATCAGGAGACGGCGGGCGCACCACTGCTCGCCATCGACCTCGGGATCGAAGCTGCCGCGCAAGGCGAAGCCCTCGGCCTCGAGCCGGGCCAGGGCCACCCGGACCAGCTCCGCGGGCAGGCCGCTGCGGGCCTGGATCTCGACCTCGTTGGTGGGGCCGAGCAGGTCGAGGTGGCCGCGGACCGCCTCGGCAGCGGCCTCCTCGGGCTCCCAGGGCCGGGACTCGGCCCGCCCCGGCCCGGTCCCTGGGGGGCGGATCTCGGGCAGCAGGGCCGCGACCAGCGGGGAGCGCTCCCGCGCCATCCAGAGCGGACCCGCCTCGGTGCTGAGCCGGGCGGCCCGGCCTCGCTCTTCCAGCTCCGAGAACCATCCCTCCCAGGCGGGTTGCGGCCGGCTGAGCACCAGGGCCATGAGCAGGTCGTGGAGCTCGTCCTCGTCCCTTGGGTCCGGGGCCGCCTCCTCCCGCACCCGGGTGATCGCGCCCCGATCCAGGCGCCCGAGGTCGTGCGCCTCTACCGGCAGGCCCCGGCGCAGTGCCACCGCCCGGCTGCGCCGCTCCTCCAGCGGGGCGTCGTCGAGGAAGGTGAACGGCCGGCCATTCACGATCTCGTGAGCCAGCACCGACGGCTCCACCGTGTCGCGGCAGACCACCTCCACCCTCCCGCCCTCGATCTCCTCGACCAGGGCCCGCAGCCCGTCCACGTCCATGACCTCGTGCAGGCAGTCGTAGATGGTCTGGCGCACCAGCGGGTGGTCGGGCGGCTCCAGCGGCCCGGTCGGGTTCTCGTTCTGGCAGGCGACCAGGGCGGGGAAGACCGCCGCCATCACGTCGTCCGCCTGCATCCGCTGCAAAGGTGGGGGATTCCGGCGCCCGCCCTGGAAGCGCAGCACCACGAGGAAGCGGTTCAGGTTCCAGCGCCAGCGCACCGGGAACATCGGCGCCAGCAGCACCGCTCGCTCGAGGACCTGCTCCACCGTTGGCGAGGCCAGGAAGCGGGGCACCTGCTCCAGCGGGAAGCTGTGCTGCGGCCCCAGTGAGAGCAGCACCGCGTCGTCGCTCGCCGCCGCCTGCAGCTCGAAGTCAAAGGTGGCGCAGAAGCGCTTGCGCAGCGCCAGCCCCAAAGCGCGGTTCAGCCGCGCCCCGTAGGGGCTGTGCACCACCACTTGCATCCCCCCCGACTCGTCGAAGAAACGCTCCAGCACCAGGCGCTGCTGGGTGGGCAGCAGGCCCAGCGCCGAGCGGGCCGCCGCCAGGTACTGGACCACCAGGGTGGCGACCGCGTTCTCCACCCGGCAGCGCTCCTGCACCCAGGAGATCGCCTCGTCGGCCGAGCCCAGCTCCAGGCGGGCCTCCACCTCGGCCCGCAGCCGCGAGACCTCGGCGGAGAGCTCGCGGGTGCGCCCGGGGGCCTCGCCCAGCCAGAAGGGCACCGAGGGTGGTGCCCCCTGGGCGTCGACCACCCGCACCGTCCCCGGAGTCACCCTCGTGATCCGCCAGGAGGTGCTGCCCAAAAGGAAGATGTCCCCGGCCATCGACTCGATCGCCCAGTCCTCGTTGACGGTGCCCACCAGGGCCCCGTCGGGCTCGGCCACCACCCGGTAGTCGCCGTTCTCCGGGATGGCGCCCCCGGAGGTGATGGCGGCGAGGCGCCCCCCCCGCCTGCCGCGCAGCTCGTGGTTGACCTGGTCGCGGTGGAGGTACGCCCCCACCCGTCCCCGGCCGGTGCGCACCCCCTGGTCGAGCAGCTCGAGGATTTCCTCGTACGCCTCCCGGCTGAGCCCGGCATAGGGCGCCGCGCCCCGCACCAGCGCGAAGAGCTGCTCCTCGCCCCAGCTCTCGGCGGAGCACTCCGCCACCAGTTGCTGGGCCAGGATGTCCAAGGGGGCACGGGGAGGCGAGACCGCGTCCAGGCGGCCCTCGGCCAACCCGGCCAGCAGGGCGCAGCACTCCACCAGCTCGTCGCGAGTGGTGGGGTAGAGATAGGCGCGCGGGACCCCGCCCAGATGGTGGCGGGAGCGCCCCGCCCGCTGCATCAGGGTGCTGAGGCTGCGCGGCGAGGAGATCTGGCAGACCAGGTCCACGGGACCGACGTCGATGCCCAGTTCCAAGGAGGCGGTGGCGACCAGGGCGCGCAGCTCGCCGGCCCGCAGCCGGGCCTCGAGGGTGCTGCGCCGTTCCTTGGAGAGGCTGCCGTGATGAGCGGCGACGCCCTGGTCGCCGAGGGCCTCCCCCAGCTGGCGGGCGATCCGCTCCGCCATCCTCCTCGTGTTGACGAAGACCAGCGTGGTGCGGTGGGCCAGCACGTGCTGGGCGATCCGCCCCACCACCTGGGCCATCTGCTCCTGGGAGGCGACCGCCCCCAGCTCTTCCTCGGGCAGCTCGATTCCGAGCTCGAGATGGCGGCGCTGGCCCACGTCGGCGACCGTGCACGGGCGGGGCTGCCCGTCATCCTGGTAGCCCGCCAGCAGGCTGGCCACCACCTCGATGGGGTGTTGGGTCGCCGAGAGACCCACCCGCACCGGCGGGGTGGCGCAGACGTGGGTGAGCCGCTCCAGGCTCAGGGCCAGGTGGGCCCCGCGCTTGTCCCGGGCCAGCGCGTGGATCTCGTCCACGATCACCGTGCCCACCGAGGCCAGCAGCGGCCGGGAGCGTTGCGCGGTGAGCAGCAGGTAGAGCGACTCCGGGGTGGTCACTAGGAAGGTCGGGGGGCGGCGCAGCATGGCCGCCCGCGCCGCCTGCGGAGTGTCGCCGGTGCGCACCTCGACCGTGAGCGGCGGCGGAGCCAGGCCCAGCTCCCGGGCGCGGGTGGCGATCTCCCGCAGCGGGCGCTCCAGGTTCTGCTGGATGTCCACTGCCAGCGCCTTGAGCGGCGAGACGTAGACCACCTGGATGCCGCCCTGCAGCGCCTCGCCGAGCTCGGCCCGCCGGTACAGGGCGTTGATCGCCGAGAGGAACCCGGCGAGCGTCTTGCCCGACCCGGTGGGGGCGGCGATCAGGGTGTGCTCGCCCTTGGCGATGTGGGGCCAGCCCTGCACCTGGGCCGGCGTGGGACCGCCCGGAAACCGCTCGTCGAACCAGGCTTGGACGGCGGGGTGAAAGTCGCCCATGGCCCGGCCAACGCTACCACCGGCGGAACCTGGCCGCCGCCCCGTTCCGGATCTCACCGGGGTGCGAGAATGGACCTCTTGAAGGGACTGGCGCCTTTCCCCGGCGGGGCCAGTGCGGCGCGCCGGCGCTCGCGCTGGCTCGGGCTCGGGCTGGCGCTCTTCGCCGGCCTTGGCCTCGCGGGCTGCAGCCTCGGCCCGGGGCTGGGATCCAACTCCGCGCCTCCGCCTTCACCCAAGAGCACCTCCCACGGCCGGTCAGCCCCGAAGACCTCGCTTTTCTTGTCCTTTCCGCCGGGGTTGGGACAGCTCAAACCCCCCTCGGCCAAGGTCACCTGTGGCTCCGCTGGCCACAAGCTCTCGATCCAGGGCACCGTGGCCGGGGTGGCGGTGGACATCAAGGTGACCGGCCTCAAGCCCGGCCAGAACCTGACCATCCCGCCGGCGGCCGGGTCCTTCCGCGACCAGATGACGCTCGACGCCAGCGGCAGCGGCCCGCTCGCCAACTTCCACTACCGGGTCGGGTACACCCCGTCCGCGTACCAAGGGGTGGGCACCATCCAGGTGGCCAAGGATGGCCGCAGTGGGACGCTCAACCTCAGCGCCCCGAGCCCGGAGGGCCAGGCACCGACCGAGTCCGCCTCGGGCGACACCATCAACACCGACACCAACGGCATGAACCTGAACGGGACCTGGGCCTGCCCCGCCAGCTGAGGCAACCCCACCCGGACGGGGAAACCGGGACTACGATTCCGCGGCGCTCACCCTGAAGGAGAGAGAAGGGTTGGTCTGTCCGACGTGCGGGGCACCGGTCACCGGCGGCCACCGGTTCTGTGGGCAGTGCGGCGCAGCCCTGGGACAGACCTGTGCCGCCTGCGGCTTTGCCAATGAAGCGACCGCGCGCTTCTGCGTGGCCTGCGGCGCGGCGGTCGGGCAGGCTTCGCCAGCGGGAGCTGGAGCCGGGCCCGCGGCCCCCCCGCCTCCCCGAGGTGACGGGAGAGAGGTACCCGGCGCCAGCGTCGAGCTGCGGCTGGTCTCGATCCTCTTCGCCGACCTGGTGGGTTTCACCACGCTGGCCGAGGCCCGGGACGCCGAGGAGG
>JBOHUK010000026.1:0-4931 GCA_050734395.1 Candidatus Dormibacteria bacterium | reverse complement strand
GCTGCAGGAGCTGCGGCTGGCGGCCAGCGCCTACCTTGACCAGATCTCCGAGGACCCGGGGCGTCTGGAGCAGGTGGAGGAGCGCCTGGAGCTCCTGGACCGGCTCGCCCGGCGCCACGGCGGGACTTTGGGGGCGGCCATCGCCCGCCAGGATCAAGCCCGGGCGATTGTCGAGCTGGGAGAGGGCGGCGGCCCCGGGCGTGCCCAACTGGAAGCGGAGCTTGCCAGCCTGGAGGCGGTGCTGGGGAAGGCGATGGCGCAGCGCTCCCTGGGGCGAGAGGAGGTGGCCGCACGCCTCCAGGAGGTGATCACCAACGACCTGCGCCGGATGCTCATGCCCACGGCCCGCTTCCGGATCCGGGTCTGGCAGGTGGAGGACCCGGCCGGGCTGCGCGACGGGGTCGGGCGCACCCTGGCGGCAGGCCCGGAAGGCTGGGACCGGGTGAGCTTCGAGCTGGCGGCCAACCCCGGGGAGCCCCCCCGGCCGCTGTCGGAGGTCGCCTCGGGCGGGGAGCTGGCCCGCACGGCACTGGCGCTTTGCTCCCAGCTGTCGGAGGCGCTCGGGGTGGAGACGGTGGTCTTCGATGAGATCGACCAGGGGCTGGGCGGAGAGTCGGCCAACCGGGTGGGCGACCTGCTTCGTGAGGTTGCCACCACCCGTCAGGTGATCTGCGTCACCCACCTGGCGGCTCTGGCGGCCCGCGCCGATCATCACCTGGTGGTCGCCAAGGAGGAGCGCCAGGGCCGGGCCTCGAGCTCGGTCAGGGCGGTCCGGGGGGAGGAGCGGATCGAAGAGCTGGCCCGGTTGCTGGCGGGCGAGGCCACTCCGGCGGCCGCCCGGGCGCATGCTCAGGAGCTGCTGCTGGCGGTGGGCTCGGGTTCCGGGGGGCGTGAGCATGGCGACCCCTGAGCAGGTAGGCGAGCTGGAGCGGCTCCAGGGGCTGGTCGCCGAGGCCCAACGCGGGGAGGCGGACCTTGGCGATGTCGAGCTGACCCGGCTCAGCCAGGAGCTGCGCCAGCGGGTGCTGTCGGAGCCGGAGGTGGACCTGCTCTGGGCCGCGGAGTCGCTCCAGGCGCTGGCCAAGCTGCTCGAGCTCAAAATGGGCCGGCAGCTGGAGGCCGCCGAGGGTCCCGGTGCGCTGCTGGCGCCCGAGGCGGATTCGGGCGACGACCCGGGCGAGCGGCTCGCCGAGTACCGCCTGTTCAAGGCGGCGGCCGGGGTCCTGCTGGCCGACGCCGACGCCGGCCCCAAGGCGTTCCTGCGCGTGCTCGGGCTGCCCGTGGAGCCGCGCTCGCGCCTGCAGCTCAGCCCCGAGAGCCTCGCCCTGGCCCTCGGCGAGCTGCTGGCCCGCCTCCCTGAGCCCAGCGAGCTCGAGATGAACGTGCCGCGCTACTCGGTGACCGAGAAGATGGCCGAGCTGCGCCGGATCCTCGAGCGCGAGCCGGCGCTGCGCTTTGACCAGCTGTTCGAGGCCGCCCACGACCGCCTTGAGGCGGTGGCCCTGTTCATGGCCCTGCTGGAGCTGCTGTTCACAGGTGAGGTGAGCTGCGTCCAGGTGCGGCCGGGGGCGGCGATCATGGTGGAGCGGGCCAATGCTGGCTGAGCACCAGCGCCCCGCCCTGGATGCCCTGGGACGGGCCTTGCTAGCGGTGCTGTTCGTGCGCGCCGAGGCACTGGCGCTCGACGAACTGGCCGTCACCCTGGACGTGCCGCAGGGCGACCTGGAGGCGGCTCTGGAGGGGGCGGGGGCCGCCCTGGCGGGGACCGGCCTCCTGCTCCAGCGCCACCAGGAGCTGCTGCAGCTGGTCAGCCACCCCGAGGTGGCCTGGGCGGTGGAGCGAGCGCTGCGCCCTGAGGTCCAGGGACGGCTCTCCCGGCCCGCCTTGGAGACCCTGGCGATCGTCGCCTACCGCCAGCCGGTGACCCGGCTCGGCATCGAGGCCATCCGCGGGGTCAACTGCGAGGCGGTCCTGGAGAGCCTCACCCGGCACGGCCTGGTGGAGGAGGTGGGACGGACTGACACCCCGGGTCGGCCGCGCCTCGTCGGCACCACCCTGCGCTTCCTGCAGGTGGTGGGCATCTCCTCGGTTGAGGAGCTGCCGCCCCTGGGCGGGGCCGAGCAGGAGGCAGCCTGGCTGGACCGCGCCACCCGGCTGGCCGGCAGCGGTGCCGGCTGAGCGCCTGGGGCGCTGGCTGGCCCGAAACGGGGTCGCCTCGCGACGTGAGGCGGACCGGCTCATGGCCGAGGGCCGGGTCAGCGTCGACGGCGAGGTGGCGCCGCCCTCGGGTCGGCTGATCGACCCTGACCGCAACCAGGTGCGCCTGGACGGGCGGCTGCTGGAGACGGCCCGAGCTCCCCGGCGCTACCTCTTGCTCAACAAGCCCTGGGGGGTGGTCTCCACCGCCCGTGACCCCGCGGGGCGGACCACGGTGCTCGACCTGGTCCCGGACCGGCGGGGGCTGTTCCCAGTCGGAAGGCTGGACGCCGACTCCCGCGGTCTGATGTTGCTCACCGACGATGGCGACCTGGCCCTGCGGTTGACCCACCCGCGCTACCAGGTGGCCAAGACCTACCTGGTGGGGCTTCGTGAGCCGTTGGACCCAGACCAGTTGGAGCGCCTGCGCCAGGGCCCGCAGCTAGCTGACGGCCCGACCCATCCGCTTGAGGTCCGTGTCCGCCCCGGCCGCCGGCCGGCCCTTTTCCTCACCCTGGCCGAGGGCCGCCGCCGCCAGGTGCGGCGGATGTGCCAGGCGGTGGGGGCGGCGGTGACCGACCTGCAGCGGGTGGAGCTGGCCGGGCTGCGCCTCGGGACCCTGACCGAGGGCCGGCTGCGCGAGCTGAGCCCGGGCGAGGCGCGCCGGCTGCGCTCGGGAGTTGGGCTGGAGTGAATGCTGCGCACAGGCTGGTCACCATCGACGGCCCGGCCGGGGTGGGCAAGACCACGGTGGGGCGGGCCCTGGCCCAGCGGCTTGGCCTCCCGCTCGTCGATACCGGGCTCTTCTACCGAGCCCTGACGGTGGCGGCGGCCCGGCGGGGGCTGGGACGGGAGGTCCCGGAGCGGCTGGTGCAGCTGGCGCGCGAGCTCCCGCTGGAGGTGAATGTCGACCCCAGGGCGGACCCGGCAGGTTGGCAGGCGCGGGCGGGCGGCGAGGCGCTAGGCCAGGAGCTCTGGGACCCGGGTATCGCTGGGCTGCTCGCCTTCGTTGCCAGCCGGCCCGAGGTGCGCCAGGCGTTGCTGGAGGCTCAGCGCCGACCGGCCGGCGGGGGCGCGGTGGCGGTCGGCCGTGACACCGGCACGGTGGTCTTTCCCGATGCGCCCTGCAAGGTGTACCTGGAGGCGCCCCTGGCGGTGCGGCTGGAGCGACGCCGCGGGGAGCTCACCCGGCGGGGGATGGACGACTCGGCGGCGGCGCTGCGGGCGGACGTGATCGCCCGCGACCAGACCGACCTCACGCGGGTGAGTGCGCCGCTGGCCCCGGCTCGCGGGGCGCTGGTGGTCGAGACCGAGGGCCTCTCCGCCGTCGAGGTCGTGACCCTGGTGCTGGCCGAGTGCCGGCGGCTGGGGTTGGACCCTCCCGCCGGCCCGGCCCAGGGGGACTAAGCGCTCTCCGGGGGCGACTAAGGTTGGTGCCGTGAGCGATTTCACCTGGCCGGCGGTGGCGGCGGGAGCCCCACTGGTCGCCTTCGACCTGGAGACCACCGGCCTAAGCGCCCGCAGCGACCGGATCATCGAGGTGGGCGCGGTCAAGTTTGACGCCTCGGGCGTGATCGACACCTTCAGCACCCTTGCCGATCCCGGCCAGCCGCTGCCCCTGGTGGTGCAGCGGCTGTGCGGGCTCAGCGACCAGGACCTGCTGGGCCAGCCGCCGCCCAGCGCGGCCGTGGGGCGGCTGGCCCAGTTCTGCCAGGGGTGCACCCTGGTCGGACACGGCGTTGCCTTCGACCTGGCCTTCTGCGCAGAGGTGCTGCCCGAGGCCTTTCGCGACCGACCGGCGCTGGACACCGCCGAGCTGGCCAGGGTGCTGCTGCCGGCGGCGACCAGCCACAGCCTCGAGGAACTGAGCCGTAGCCTGGAGCTGGAGCATGATCGCCCCCACCGGGCGCTGTCCGACGCCCGGGCGACCGCCTGGCTGCTGGAGGCGCTGGTCGAAACGGCGGCCACCTTCCCGGATGGTCTGCGCCGCCGGATCGTCGATCTCGTGGTGGGCGCCGGCTGGCCGGGAGGGGACTTCCTGGCGAGCCGCCTGGCCCAGCTCCCGGCCGCGCCGCCGCTCCCCGCCGAGTCCGGTCCGGCGCCAGCCCCACCCCGACCGACCCGGGAGCCCGCCCGGGGCCCGGGCGTCGACGAGGCCTGGGTGCGACGGGCCTTCGGAGCTGGCGGGGCGCTAGCCGAGGCCGACCCCGATTTCGAACTGCGCGAGGAGCAGCAGCAGATGGCGCTGGCGGTGGCGCAGGCCTTCAACCGGGGGGGCCAGCTCCTGGTGGAGGCGGGCACCGGCGTTGGCAAGTCCCTCGCCTACCTCGTCCCGGCGCGGGAGTGGGCGGCCACGCGCCGGGAGCGCGTGGTCGTCTCCACCTACACCATCAACCTGCAGGAGCAGCTGCTGGGCCATGACCTGCCCGCGGCGGAGCGGGTCCGGCCGCTGCCGCTGCAGGCGGCGGTGCTCAAGGGGCGGGGTAACTACCTGAGCTTGAGGCGCATGGAACGCTGGCTCAGCCAGGGAGCCCATCCCCGCGACCTCGACCAGCTGCGCTTCAAGCTGCGGCTGCTGGTCTGGGCGCACCAGACCCAGGGCGGGGACCGATCCGAGCTGCGCCTCGCCGGCCGCGACCGGGAGCTGTGGGACCGGGTCGCATCGACCGTCGACGACTGCCTGGGGCCGGCGTGCCACAACTGGCGGGACGGCCGCTGCTTCATGGTCCAGGCCC
>JBOHUK010000025.1:0-50051 GCA_050734395.1 Candidatus Dormibacteria bacterium | reverse complement strand
GGCAGGAAGGGCCGGTCGGTGAAGAGGTGGATGTTGACGATCGGGGACGCGGGAAGCTCTGCCGCCGCCCGCAGCCCCGGGTCCGCCCGATCTCCGAGGAGGCGGCGGGCCGCCCCCGCGGCCGACGCCAGCACCACCCAGTCGGCTGTGATCTCCCGGCCGGACGCCTCCCGCAGGCGGTGCCGGCCCCGAGCGTCCGGGGCGAGCTCGGTCGCCCGCCAGTCGAGTTCCAGGCGCACCGCGCTCCGCTCCAGCTCGCGCCGAGCCGGAGGATCCAGCCAGGCCGTGAGGTCGGTCGCCGGGATGCGCAGGGCGGCGGCGCCCGGGCCTGCGAGCAAGCCCTGCCGGATGACGAAGGCCGCCAGCTCGGCGCTGCAATGCTCCAGGCTGACGTTGCAGGCCGAGACCAGGAAGGGCTCCCAGAGCCCCTCGATCAGGGCGGGGTCCTGGCCCAGACTCTCCAGCCAGGACCGGGCCGGGACGGAGTCCAGCAGCCCGGCGGAGTCGCTCATCGCGCGCAGCGCGCCGCTCGCACGGGCGGCAGCGGGCAGGCTGCGCGAGGGCAGGCCGGGCCAGCCCAGCAGCACCGGGAGCAGGTGCAGCGCCCCCGGCAACGGGGCCGAGCGCAGCCGGCGCCAGCGCCCCGAGCGGGTCACCACGACCAGCTCCAATCGCTCCTGGCGCACCGCCGGCGGGGCCTGGAGCCGGCGCAGCAGCTCCTCCAGGGCGGTGCAGCAGCCCAGAAACACGTGCTGGCCGGTGTCCACCCGGCCGGCGACGGGGTCGGGGACGGAGCGGCAGAGCCCACCCAGGGTGCGGGAGCGCTCCACCAGGGTCACCTGGTGCCCCAAGTCCGCCAGCTCGAGGGCGGCGGAGATCCCCGCCAACCCGCCCCCCACCACCACCGCGTCCACCGAGAGTCAGCTGCCCAGAGTGGCACGTAGCCAGGCGCCGCTGGCCAACCTCAGCTTGCGCGAGGTGCTGAGCGCCACCCGGCTGCCCTGGACCTCGTAGCCGCGGGCGACGATCTGATCGAGCAGTGCCTGGTAGAGGGCGGCCAGCGCGGCCGGGCAGCCCCGGGAGCCGCGCCGGACCAACGGCACCAGGCGGCAGCCCTCGCGGAAGCGCTCCCGCGCCCGGGCCACCTGGAAGGCCATCAGCTCACGATAGGCGGCGGCGCGGGGGCCGGACGGCCCCAGCAGCAGGTCTCCATCCTCCAGGCCGAAGCGCCGCAGGTCCTCTTGGGGCAGGTAGCAGCGCCCGGCCCGCGCGTCCTCGAGCAGGTCGCGCAGGATGTTGGTCAGCTGCATCGCCTCCCCGAGCCGCACCGCCAGCGCGGGCACCCGCTCGTCTCGGTACCCGAAGATCCGAGCGCTGAGCAGCCCCACCGCCCCCGCCACCCCGTAGCAGTAGCGGTTGAGGTCGGCTTCGGTCACGATCAGGAGAGGCGAGCAGTCGGCGAGGCAGCCATCGATCACCTCGTTGAGCTGCTGGGTCGGCAGTCCGAAGCTGCGCGCCGCATCCCAGAGCACGAGCCACTCCGGCGAGGCGGGGTTGCCCGCGAGTGTCTCGGCCAGCTCCGCGCGGAAGCCCTCCAGGGCTGAGCGGCGCTCCTCCGCCGAGCCCTCGCCGTCGGCTAAGTCATCGGCGGCGCGGCAGAACTGGTAGAGGGCGAGCAGCGCCTGGCGCCGGCGCGCCGGCAGCAGGCGGAAGGCGAAGTAGAAGTTGGCCGCCTGGCGGCGCACCACTCGAGCGCAGGCGCGGTGGGCCGCCGCCAGCTCGCGGTCGGACCTGCCCAGCCGCAGCGCCGGCGCCTTGGCGCTCATCCCGGGTCTGGCGGGCGCGGCTGGCGCCACGCTCGAGCCGCCCGGAGAATCGCCTGCCGGCGTTTGGCCCGAGGCAGCGATGCGCGGCGCCGGAGCACCGACTCGCCGGCGTCCAGGGCGGCCTGGGCAGCCGCCAGGCCGCAGAGGATGAAGGTGGCCATCTCCACCCGCATCAGCCCGGGCACCCGGGAGACCAGCGGCCAGCCCGCGAGCAGCAGGTGGCGGGCGCGGCCCACCGCATGGGCCTGGGCCGCCAGCAGCTCCGGGGTGGCGTGTCCGTCCCAGTAGTCCTGCTCCCGGGCCTGGTGCTGCTCCAGCACCTCCAGGGGCAGATAGCGGCGGCCCCGCTCGCGGTCCGGGGCCAGATCCTGCCACATATTGGCCAGCTGCAGCCCGGTGCAGATGCTGTCCGAGTACGAGACCCGCTCCCGATCGCGGATGCCTTCGAGGGCCAGCACCAGCTCCCCGACCGGGGTGGCGGAGAGGGTGCAGTAGTGGTCGAGCTCGGCCCAGTCCCGGTAGCGGCTGACGCGTTGGTCCTGAAGGTTGGCCTCGATGAGCCGGGTGAAGGGGCCCGGCTCCAGCTGGAAACGCCCGATCACCGGCTGGAGGCGCCTGAAGACGGGGTGCTCGGGGTGCCCCCCGTAGCAGGCGGCGAGCTCGGAGCGAGCCCGCTCCAGCTGCGCCTCGGGGTCTCCCAGGCCCTCATCTCCCAGGTCGTCGACCAGCCGGCAGAAGCCGTAGATGGCGGACCGGGCCTCGCGCCGGCCCGGCCGCAGCAGCCAGGCGGCGATCGGGAAGTTCTCCCCCTGGCGGGCCTGACGCTGGCGCGTCCTGGAGTACTCGGGCAGGTCCGCGCCGCCGGGGGCCGCCGGTGGCGCGGTGGTGCCGGTCGCGCTCACGGCGCCGCCGGACCGGCCAGCTCTGGGCGGCACGCCCGGGCCAAGGCCATAACCGGGAAGGTGGTGGCGTAGAGGCGATAGCAAAGGTAGAACGCGCGCGGGAAACCGGTGCCGGTGTACTGCTGGTCGGTCCAGCCCCCGCCGGTCTCCTGGTGCTCCAGCAGCCAGGCCACCGCCCTGCTCGAGGCTTCCTGCCAGCTCCCCTCCCGCTCCAGTTCGGGCGCGCCCTGGTCGGCGCCCTGCAACGCCAGTAGCGCCCAGGCGGTCTGGGAGGGTGTGGGCTCCCCGCGACCCACGTGCTCCTCGGAGTGGTACGAGAGCACCGACTCGCCGAATCCTCCGGACGGGTGCTGGTGGCCCGCCACCCAGTCGCCCAGCCGGGCCAGGCGGGGGCGGTCCTCCCTTTGGCCGCCCACGACCAGGGCCGCCGCCACCGCCTGATTGCCGTAGACGTAGTTCACCCCCCAGCGCCCGTAGTAGGCGCCCCCGTACTGCTCTGCCCGGCGCAACCAGTCGAGGGCACGGCGGCGAGCCGGCTCGAGGTCGGCGCCGCCCAGCCGGCTGTAGGCCTCGACCACGTGCGCGGTCACGTCCGGACTGGCCCGGTCGAGCATCTCCCCGAAGTCAGCAATCGGCAGGTGCTCCACCCAGGCGCGCCGGTTGTCGACATCGAAGGCGCCGTACCCACCGTCGCGGCCCTGCATCGCCAGCAGCCAGCCCAGCGCCCGGCGGATGGCGTCGCCCACCTCGCCGGGGTCGTCGCGGCGGTGGCCCGCCAGGCGCAGGGCCGAGAGCACCACGGCGGTGTCGTCCATGTCTGGGTACTGGTCGTTGAAGTACTCGAAGGGCCAGCCGCCCAACTGCCCCCGGGGCCGGCGCACCGCCCAATCGCCGGGCTTGGTCACCTCGCGAGCCAGCAGCCATCCCACGGCCCGACGCAGCGCGGGATCCGACGCCGGAACGCCCGCCTCCACCAGCGCCCACAGCGCCAGTGCCGTGTCCCAGACCGGAGAGACGCAGGCCTGGAGCCGGAATCCCCGGTCGTCCTCGATGCCGAAGGACTCCAGCGCCTCGAGGCCGCGGCGCACCACCGGGTGCTCCAGGGAGTAGCCGCGCGCCCGCAGCGCCATCAGCCCGTACACCCAGGGGGGTTGGATCCCCGCCCAGGAGCCGTCCTGCTCCTGGTGGTCCACGATCCAGCGCTCGGCGCGGTTGAGGGCATAGGCCCGCAGTCCGATGGGGGGCAGGTGGCCGTACCCCCGTAGCGCCCGCTCGACCACCCTCCAGCCGATCGTGCCGGCTCCCGCGCGGGGAGGCCCGAGAGGAAGCTCTTCCCGGCTGAGCCCCTCCAGGCCAAAGACGGTGCGCTGGCTGCGCAGGATGGTGAGGGGGACGGTGGTGGCCCGCGCCCAGGACGCCAGGTCATAGATGCTCCCGGCCCCGGAACCGGGCAGGAGCAACCACTCGGGGGGAACCGTCGGGAGCTCGTCCCAGTCCCACAGCCCCCCAAGTGCCAGCCACATCCGGGTGAACAGCCGGGTGGCGCGCAGGCCCCCATGCGCCTCGACGAAGTCCCGGGCCCTGGCCACCGCCGCATGCGAGGCGGGCAGCCCGGCCACCCGCAGGGCCACCCAGGTCTCGGCGGTGACGCTGAGGTCGCCCTCCAGGCCGGGGGCGATCGCCCAGCCCCCGTCCGGCCCCTGCTCCCCCAACAGGTAGCGGACCACCTGCCGCTCGCGCTCGGGTTGGGACCGGCCCAGGTATCGCTGCAGCAGCAGGTACTCGGCGGTGATCGAGGCGTTGCTCTCCAGTTCTCCGACCCAGGAGCCGTCGGCCTGCTGCAACTCGAGGAGGCGGTCCCGGCCCCGCGCCAGGGCGGCCTCCAGCCGAGGCCTGGAGTTGGCGCCGGGGTCGGGGGCCGCGAGCGGCTCCCGCTCCAGCCCCACCGTCAACTCCAGCGCTCCCCCAGCCAGCGCCCCAGCACCTCCAGCTCTTCGGCGGTCTGGGGCAGGAGGGGGAGCTTGGCGGCGGCCGCCAGCGCTCGCTCGGTCCAGGTAGTGGTCAGGCCCTGGCAGCGCTCCGCCACCCCACGCTCCTCGAGCAGTGCGACGGCCGGGGCCAGCTCCGAATCCGGCAACCCGCCTGGCTCCAGCCAGCCACGCACGGTCCTGCCCAGGCCACCGTTGCTGCCCAGCGCCAGCACCAGCGGCAGACCCTGCTTGCCGCGAAGCAGGTCGTTGCCCACCGGCTTGCCGGTCTCCTGGCTGTCGCCGAAGACCCCCAGCATGTCGTCGCGAAGCTGGAACGCCACCCCCAAGGTGCGGCCGAAGCGCTGGCAGGCCTCCACCGTGGGCCCGGCGGCGTTGGCCGCGATCGCACCCAGAGCGGCGGCCGCGCCCATCAGGGCACCGGTCTTGCGGTCCACCATGTCCAGGTACTGGCCCAGGTCGTCGGGCGGCGTGCCGGTGGCGGCGATGTCCGCCTGCTGGCCACCGACCATCTCCAGGGTGGCGCGGCTGAGCCGCCGCGTGGCGCGCGCTCGAATCGCCGAGGGCAGTTCCGCCCCGCCGATGACGCAGAAGGCCGCGGTGAGCAAGGCGTCGCCGGCGTTGAGGGCGGTCGGCACTCCGTCGCGCACCCAGAGCGCAGGCCGGCCGCGGCGCGAGCGGTCGCCGTCGACGATGTCGTCGTGGAGCAGGGAGAAGTCGTGCACCAGCTGCACGGCGGCCGCCAGCGGCAGGGAGTGCCCCTCGGGCGCCTCCAGCCCCTCGGCCAGCAGCATGGTGAGCGTGGGGCGCAGGGCCTTGCCAAAGCGCGCCCCGGGCAGCAGGCCCAGGTGGTAGCGGGCGGGCTCGCGCATTTCCTCGGGCAGCCCCGCAACCGCCTCCTCCAGGCCCCCCTGCACCTGCTTCTGGAAGCGGCCCAGGACCGCCTGCGCCCCTTCGGCGAGCTCCAGGTGGCGGCCGGCCCGCCGGGCCACCTGGGCGGACTCAGAGATCACGGCAGGCCATCTCGACAGCATCCACCACCCACCCCGGGGTGGAGGTCCCGGACGTGATCCCCACCCGCTGCCCGGGGGTGAACCACTCGGGGCGGAGCTCGTCGGCCGTCTCGACCTGGTAGGTGGGGCGGCGCTGGGCGCAGGTCTCGGCCAGCGCCTTTGTGTTCGCGGAGCCCCGGCCGCCCACCACCACCACCACGTCCGCCTCGTCGAGGAGGCTGGAGACCGCCTCCCGCTGGCGCTGGTTGACCACCGGGCAGGTGGTGTCGCGGACCTCGAGCTCGCCCGTTTGCCGGCGGACCTCCTCGACCACCTCCTGGAAGCGCGGCTGGGGGAAGGTGCTCTGGCAGACCACCGCGCGGCGCTCGCGCCAGGGGAGCCCCTGGGCCTCCTCGAGGCTCGACACCACCTCCACCGGGTGGCCCTCAGCCTCGCCCGCCCAGCCCCGCACCCCGCGCACCTCGGCGTGCTCGGGGTGGCCGACCACCAGGACCGGCCACCCCTGGAGGTGGAGTTCGTGGGCGTGGCGCTGTACCCGACGTACCAGCGGGCAGGTGGTGTCCACCACCTCCAGGTTTAGCTCCTGCGCCCTAGCGAAGAGCTGGGGAGTCGCGCCGTGCGCGGTGACCACCACCTGCGGGCCGCCCGCTCCGGGGAGCTCCGCCGCCTGGCGCAGGCCGCGGCGCTCCAGGCCCTCCAGGGCCTTGGCGTTGTGCACCACCTGGCCCAGCGCCAGGGTGTCCGGACGCCGGTCCAGGGCCTGCGAGGTGAGCTCCAGCGCATCCCGGACCCCGAAGCAGAAGCCGCTGTGGCGCGGGCGGACGGTTTCCACCCAAAGGTCCTCCCCGGTCTGGTCTGTTAACCCGCCTAAACGATTACCTGTTCCGACGGTAGCCCTAACCGATCTCGCTTGCGGTTAGCGACCTCTAGCTCAACCTAACCCTTTGGTTATCTTACCGGTGGCGGCGGGCGCTGGGTAAGGTTGCCCGATGCAGGCGCTGCTCTTCGATCCCGCCCCGAGGCGGCTGCTCTGGGCGGGGGCCGCGTCCCGGATCCGGCCCACCCTGGCCCTCGGGCGCGGAGCGCCGCTGCGGCTGGCGGAGCTGCCCACTCCGCAGCCCCCGACTCCCGAGTGGGCGCAGCTCCAAGTGCTCGCCTGCGGCGTCTGTGGCAGCGACGTCAAGCAGGTGCTGCTCCAGGCCAGCTCCGACAACCCGCTCAGCGGTCTGGTGTCGTTCCCCCATGTCCCCGGTCACGAGATCGTGGCCCGCGTGCTGGAGCCGGGAGCGTCGGGCCTGGCCCCGGGCAGCGCGGTGGTGGTCGACCCATGGCTGGGCTGCGTGGCCCGGGGTGTGGACCCGCCCTGCCCCAGCTGCCGCTCGGGGTTTCCCCCCCACTGCCGGCGGGTGGCCGAGGGCGGTCCCTGGGGCGGCGGGGCGGGGCTGCACCTCGGCAACGTCCGGGGCCTCCCTGGGGGCTTTGGTGAGCTGCTGTGCGCCCATCCCAGCCAGCTGCACCCGCTGCCGGAGGGCCTGCCCACCCGCCTCGCGGTGCTGGCCGACCCCGTGGCGGTGGCGCTGCACGCGGTGGAGCGAGCCCGGCAGGCGGGCGGCGGCGGGCGTGGACCGGCACTCATCCTGGGCGCCGGCACCATCGGGCTCAGCCTCACCCTGGCCGCCCGGGAGGCCTGGCCCGAACGCGAGCTGTGGGTGACGACGGCCTGGGAGCACCAGCGGCAGCCGGTGCAGGCGCTGGGGGCGGAGCCCTGGCCAGCCCAGGCGGCGCGGGTCGTGCCGGAGGCCGGCCGCCGCCTCGGGGCCCGTCTGGTCAAGCCCTGGCGGGGCGGCGCCTGGCTGCTGGGCTCAGGGGTGGAGCTGGTGCTGGACTCGATCGGCGACCGGCGCACCACCGAGCTGGGCTTGCGCTGCCTGGCCCCTGGGGGCCGTATGGTGAGCGTCGGGGTGGGGCGGCCGCAGCGCACCGAGACCACCCTCGGCTACTACAAGGAGGCGGAGATGCTCGGCTCCAACGGCTACGGGCGCTCCACCCTCCGGGAGGGTGCACCCCACTTGCTCGAGCAGGCGCTGGAGCTGCTGGCGGCCCGGTCGGAGGTGCTGCAGCGCTGGCTCACCCACTCTTTCCCGTTGACCCAGTACCGGGAGGCGGTGGTGGCCGCCGCCGCCCCCCAGCGCAGCCGGGCCATCAAGGTGACGCTCCTTCCCGGCGGGCACCGGCCGTGATGGTCGCCCAGGCCAGCGTGCTGGTCCACGCCCCGTTGGACTGCGTGCACCAAGCGGTGCTCGACCCCAGCGCCTACTCCGACGGGGCGACCAAGGTGCAGGACATGGTGGTGGAGTCGCGGGCCGAGGGGCAGCTGGTGGCGCGGATCAACGGCCACCTGGGCCCCTTCCACTCCTCGATCCGGGCGCGGTACACCCTGCATCACGATCGGGTGGACCTGGAGATGCTCCAGGGGCGGCTGCGGGACTTCCGGGCGGTCTTCCTCTTCGAGCCCCAGGGGGACGCCATTCGCCTCACCCACCGCGAGCAGTACGACTTCGGCTACCCGCTGATCTCGCCGCTCCTGGACCGGGTCCTGCACTCGTGGGCGACCAAGACCGTGGAGGCCGAGGTGCGGGCGCTCAAGGTGGCGGCGGAGGCCCGCGCCCAGGCCGCCTGAGCCCAGGTTTGGCCGCCCGCGCCCGCGGGCAGACTCGGCCTTGGTCGGAGTTCCCAGGAGTGAGCCTTGAGCGAAGTGACTGACGGCGAGGCGGCGGCCCGGGCGAGCGGGCGGCGCAACGCCCCCAAGACCCCCAAGATCGAGAGCCTGCCGCTGGTCCCGTTGCGGGACAACGTGGTCCTGCCCCACCAGCTCGCGCCCCTGGGCGCCGGGCGGGAGCGGTCGGTGGCCAGCCTGGAGGCGGCGGTGGCCGCCGAGGGCAAGGTGGTGCTGGCGGTGCAGCGCCAGAGCGAGCTCGACGAGGTGCAGCTGCTCGACCTCTACCCGGTGGGCACGGTGGCTCAGATCGGCGCCTTCAGGCGCGGCAATGCCGGCGCCCAAGTGCTGGTCGAGGGCCAGCGGCGGGTGCGCCTGATCGAGCTCGAGGTGGGGGAGACCTGGACTGCCAAGTTCGTCGAGCTGCCCGAGACCGAGCCCATCGGCACCGAGATCGACGCCCTGGCGGGGTCGGTGCGCCAGCTCTTCGCCGACTACGTGGGCGCCGGTGCCGCCGTTCCTCCGGAGCTGGCGATCGCGGTAGCCCGGGCCAAGGAGCCGGGCAAGGTGGCGGACCTGGCCGGCACCGCCCCAGACCTGGAGTCCCAGGATCGGATCGCCCTGCTGCAGGAGGCGGACGTGGAGCGGCGCCTGCGGGGCCTGGTGCCGCTGCTGGCCCACCAGGTGGAGGTGGCCCAGCTGCGCAACAAGATCCAGCAGGACGTTGCCCAGACCATCAACCAGGGCCAGCGCGAGGCCATCCTGCGCGAGCAGCTCAAGGCCATCCGCAAGGAGCTGGCGGAGATGGGTGGCGAGGCCGAGGCCGACGACGACCTGCGGGAGCGGATCGACCTGGCCGGCATGCCCGAGACCGTGCATGCGCGAGCCGTCAAGGAGCTGAGCCGGCTGGAGTCGCTGCCCAGCGCCTCCCCGGAGGTGGGCATCGTGCGCACCTACGTCGAGTGGCTCGCCGACCTGCCCTGGAAGGACGCCGGCCAGGAGCGGGTGGACATCCC
Source organism: Candidatus Dormibacteria bacterium (assembly GCA_050734395.1). Taxonomy (GTDB): domain Bacteria; phylum Chloroflexota; class Dormibacteria; order Aeolococcales; family Bog-877; genus Bog-877. The sequence continues at coordinate 40,590 of JBOHUK010000025.1, read as the reverse complement.
CGACGCCGCCCGCATCCTTGACGAAGACCACTACGGCCTGCCCAAGGTCAAGGAGCGAATCCTGGAGTGGATGGCCGTGCGCAAGCGGGCGCTAGAGCGCCGGGCAGCTGAGGCGGAGGCTGAGCGGGCCAAGAGCGAGCCGGGCGCCGCTGGCGAAACGGAGGCTCAGCCGGCCACGAGCGAGCCCGAGGTGGTGGTACCAGAGGAGGCGGCGCGCGCTGCCGAGGAGGCCCCGCGGCCCCGCGCCCTCCAGACCCCGATCCTGTGCTTCGTCGGCCCGCCGGGAGTGGGCAAGACCTCGCTCGGCCACTCCATCGCCCGGGCACTGGGCCGCAAGCTGGTGCGGGTCTCGCTGGGGGGCATCCGCGACGAGGCCGAGATCCGCGGCCACCGGCGAACCTACATCGGGGCGCTGCCCGGCCGGGTGATTCAGGCCATGAAGCAGGCCGGGAGCAAGAACCCGGTGATGATGCTCGACGAGATCGACAAGGTTGGGCTCGACTTCCGCGGCGACCCCTCCGCTGCCCTCTTGGAGGTGCTCGACCCCGAGCAGAACCGCGAGTTCTCCGACCACTACCTCGAGGTCGCCTACGACCTCTCCCAGGTGCTCTTCATCACGACCGCCAACGGCATCGACACCATCTCCCCAGCGCTGCGCGACCGAATGGAGATCATCCCCATCACCGGGTACACCGAGGAGGAGAAGCTCGGCATCGCCAAGCTGCACCTGGTTCCCCGGCAGCTGGAGCAGCACGCGCTCGACAGCACCGAGCTGCAGATCAGCGACGAGGCCCTGCGACTGATTGTCCGGGGCTACACCCGTGAGGCGGGGGTGCGCGGGCTGGACCGCCAGCTGGCGCAGATCATGCGCAAGGTCCCCCGGCGCCTGGTGGAGAACCCCGATCTGAAGCAGGTGCGGGTGGAGTCCGACGACCTTATCCAGTACCTGGGTCCGGTCCGATTCGACCACGACTCGGCCGAGGCCGAGGACCGGGTCGGGGTGGCGACCGGGGTCGTGGTCTCCGATGTCGGCGGCGACCTGGTCACGGTCGAGGCCCTGGCCATAGCTGGGCGTACCGAGATGCAGCTCACCGGTCAGATCGGGGACGTGATGCAGGAGTCGGCCCGGGCGTCGCTCTCCTGGGTGCGGGTCCACGGTGCCGACTACGGCATCAAGACCGGCTTCTTCGACGAGCACGGGGTGCACATCCATGTGCCCGCTGGGGCAATTCCCAAGGACGGCCCCTCCGCGGGGGTCACCCTGACCACCGCGCTGGTCTCCGTAGCCAGCGACCGCCCGGTGCGCCACGACCTGGCCATGACCGGCGAGGTGACCCTGCGGGGCCGGATCCTGCCCATCGGTGGGGTCAAGGACAAGCTGCTCGCCGCCCACCGGGCGGGGATCAAGGTCTTCCTGCTCCCGGAGCGCAACCGGCGCGACCTCTATGAGATCGACTCGTCGCTGCTGGAGGGGATGGAGGTGGTCTTCGTGCGCTCCCTCAGCGATGTCCTGGAGCGCGCCCTGCTGCCCCGCGAGGCGCGCGAGGAGCGCCGGCCGGTCGGGTTCGGGATGCAGACCCCGGTGCGGCCCCCGCCCGCGGGGGTTGTCGCCGCCAACTGAGCCCCGCGGGCTCAGCCCTCGAGCCGCTCCCGCAGGTCCGAGACGATTGCCCCGGTGGCGCCCCAGACGAAGTGCTGGCCGTAGGGCCAGCCCGCAACCTCCAGCCACCCGCGGCTGGTGCGCATCCGGCGCCGCTCGGGATGCCCCCCCGCGGCCGGCCGCAGGGGGAACCAGAAGTACTCCGAGACCTCGGCGGCCGCGGCCTTGGGGGTGAAGGGATGGCCCAGCGTGGCCACGAAGGGGTGGATGGCATAGCCGGAGTTGGGCGTCTCCACGACGGTGGCCCGGCCGCGCAGCCGCACCGCCGCCTCGGGCACCGCCAGCTCCTCCTGCGCCTCACGCAGGGCGGTGCGCCAGAGCGGACCGTCCTCGGGTGCGGGCCGTCCTCCGGGAAGCGCCACCTGGCCGGGGTGGGAGCTCAGCTGGGAGGAGCGCACCAGCAGCAGCAGGGGCAGCTCCTCTGACCCGGGGTCCACCAGGGCCAGCACCGCTGCGTCCCGGAGGCCCGGGCGGCTCGGTGCCGGCGCTGCAAATTCGAGCGGCTCCAGGCTGGCCAGCAGGTGTTCCAGCGCCGAAGCCGGGTTGGCCGGGACCTCAGGAGTGCTCAGAGATGCCCGGTGGCCAGCAGCGCCAGGACCGCCACCACTCCCGCGACCAGCAGGCTCATGAGGACCATCCCCACCCCGCGCCGCATCCCCCGTCGCACTCCGTACGGCTCCAGCGGGATCAGGTGGGTGACCGGCTCGGGCGTGCGGGTCTCGGTCCCGGGATCCGAGCTGGCGTTGGTGGGGAGGGACGCCGCCCGCATCGATGCCGGGGTGAGCGGCGCCTCGATGGGCCAGCGCGAGGACGCCTGGCCGGCGGCGTCGTCTGGGGCCGGCGGCGGGCCCGGAGGCGCCGGACGGGGTGCGCTGCCGGGCATGGGCGCTCCCCTGAGGGCGGCGAAGAACTCGGCGGCCGTGGGGTAGCGCTCGGCGGGGTCCGTCGAGAGGGCGCGCATCACCGTCTGGTCCACCCGCGGCGGGATCTGGGGCCGGAGCTGGCTGGGCGGGTCCGGCCACCCGTCTGCTGACGGTGGCCTGCCCACCAGCAGGTAGTAGACCAGGGCCGCCAGGCCCCACAGGTCGCTGGCTCGGGTGGGCTCGGCGCTGCTCGGGGCCTCGGGCGGGCGGAAGGCGCGGGTGACGTCCACCCAGGGCGCCTGCGGAGTCACGCGACTCACGACCGTGCGCACCGCGTGACCCACCAGCACCGCGCCCTCGCCGCCAACCGCCACCGTGGCCGGCTGGACGTCGCCGTGGATCATCCCCAGCTTGTGCATCCCGTCGACCGCCCGGGCCAGGGGACCGGTGATGGCGAAGACGCCGGGGGCGCGCCCCGACTGCAGCAGGCTTACCAGGAAGCCGTTGGGTGCGTCGTTGGTCGTGAGGTAGACTACGGGAGCCCGCAGCTCCTGGAATCCGATCTCGAGAACCGGGAGCACCCCGGGCACCTGGGCGGTGCGCCTGTCCCCCGCCAGCTGCTGCAGCGCCTCGAGAAAGCCGGCGGCGCTGGCGTAGGGCTCCCGGAACGTCCACATCAGCACCGAGCGCCCCTCGGCCAGCGCGGTGGCACGGTGCACGCTGGCATAGGGCAGCACCTGGAGCCGCCCGCCAACGCGGTAGCGGCCGATGGTGGCTCCGGTCAGCTCATCGACCCGCACGGCCCTGCCATCTTACGGACGGGTGCCGGGGTTCCCACCCCGGGATCCGGCCCCACCCTATGCTGGCCCCGGCATGTCCCGAGCCCAAGGCGCAGGCTGAGCGTGGACCGCGCCCGCTTCCAGTCCCTGCCGACGCTCCCGGCCCAGCGGCTCTGCCCCTGCGGTCAGCCGGTGCGCTGGAGCCATCTGGAGTACCTGGGCAGTGGGCGCACCGCCGGCGTGTACCTGTGCGCCGGTTGCGGGCTCGCCTACCGCGGCCCGGTGCCGGAGCGGTCCAGCCGTGGCCGGGCCAAGGCCCATCCGCTGCCCGCCCAGGGTCACCCGGAGAACCCGGTCCTCGATGAGGAGATGGGCAGGCGGCTCAAGGAGCTGCTCTCATCGGGGTGATCCATCCCCCTCGGCCAGCACGTGGCGCTCCAGCCAGTCCGCTCCCACCTCGGCCACAGCCTCGCGGTCCACGTCCACGCTCAAGCCGTGGCCACTGCGCGGGAAGACCCGCAGCGCCCGGACGTCGGAGGTGACCCGGGCCAGGATTTCGCCGGAGTTGGCGGGGTCGATGACCGAGTCCCGGCCGCCCTGGAGCAGGAGCAGCGGTCGAAAGACCGCCGGCAGCTCGCCGCGCACCAGCCGGCAGAGCTTCATCAGCTCCGCGATCGCCCGGGTGGGCCGGCGCCGATAGTTGTGCAGATCCGCGATCGCCTGCGCGTTGTAGAGGTCCACCCGGTCTGAAGGCACCTGCCAGCGGACCAGGTGCTGGGCCAGTGGCAGCAGGGCGAGCCGCCAGTCGCGGATCCAGGTGAATGCCGACTGGCAGACCAGGGCCCGCGGCTGGGCGTGCTGGGCGGCGAGGTGCAGCGCCAGCGCCGCCCCCATCGACTGGCCCGCCAGCCCCACCGCCGAGCAGCGCTCGCGCAGCGCCTCCAGCCCCGTCTCGGCACTGCTGATCCAGTCCCGGTGGCCCGTCGTCTCCATGTCCTCCGGGGTGGTGCCGTGACCCGCCAGCAACGGCGCATAGACCAGGAAGCCCCGCTTGGCCAGCGCCTCGCCCAGGGGGCGCATCTCCGGAGGGGTGCCGGCGAAGCCGTGCAGCAGCAGGACCCCCCTCGGGCCCTCGCCCAGCCAATAGGGCGCGATGGTCTTTGGGTCCAGTTCCGCGTCGGCAGCGGTGGGCACCGGCCCATCTTGCCCGCTGCAGTCCGCCCACGGGGAGGCGTTGGGGCACTCCGTATATTCGAGCCGTGGCCGCGACCCCTATCACGTCCCTCGGCCCCGCACGTCCGGTCCGGCTCGGGGCGCGGCTGCGGGCAGTCTTGGAGCTCTGTCCCCCCGACGGGCCGGTGGCCGACGTGGGCAGCGGCCACGGGCGGCTGGCCCTGGAGCTCAAGCGCCGCCGCCCGGAGCTGACGGTGGTGGCGACCGAGGTGTGCCTTGGGCCGCAGCGCGAGCTGGACCGTCTGCTGCACCCCGGCTCCGGTGTGCGGGTGCTGTGGGGTGACGGACTTCTGCCCCTGGTCGGGCTGGGCTGCCACGGGGTGGTCATCGCCGGGATGGGTGGCCCGCGGATCGCCGCCATCCTGGAGCGGGGTGGGGTGGTGGCCAGGAGCCTGGCCTGGGCCTGCGTGCAGCCCGCCCAGCGGGAGCGCCCGCTGCGCGAGTGGCTGGGCGGCGCCGGCTGGCGGGTTCTCGCGGAGACCGAGGTGCAGGAGCGCGCCCACCGCTACCCCACGCTGCTCGTCCAGCCTCAGTGAAGGTGGCCGAGGCCCTGGCTGAGGTCGAGGGCCTGGACCGCCGCCGGGCGGAGCTGGAAGAGGAGCAGCAGGCGTCGCGCCGGCGCGCCCGCGGCGACGCCGAGCTCACCGGCCTCGGCCGCCGGCGCGAGGGGCTGGAGGACCAGGCGCGCCAGCTGAGCTCCCAGCTCAAACAGCTGGAGCTGGAGGTGGGGGAGCTGGCCGAGCGCCGGCGCAGCCATGAGCGCGCCATCTACGACGGTAGCGTCCGCCACCCCGCGGACCTGCAGCGCCGCCAGCACGAGCTGCAGACCCTCAAGGAGCGCATCTCGCAGATGGAGGACCGCGAGCTGGCGGAGATGGAATCGCAGGAGCGGCTCCAGGCGGACCTGCGCCAGGTGGACGGGCAGCTGGAGGAGCGCCGCGCCCTGGTCGAGGCCCAGCGGGAGCGCGACCAGGCCCGGGGGGAGGGACTCAGCGCCGAGCTCGAGACGGTGGTGGCGCGGCGCGAGGATATCGCGGGCTCGATCCCGGCCTCCGCCCTGCGCCTCTATGAGCGCACCGCCGCCCGGCGCCAGCCGGCCGTGGCCCGGGTCGTAGCCAGCAAGTGCACCGGCTGCCGCCTGCCCCTACCCCACCGCACCCTGGAGGAGCTCCGCCGGGACCAGCTGGTCAGCTGCGAGAACTGCGAGCGGATCCTCCTGCTGTGACCCCGGCGAGCTGGGTGGACGGCTACTGCGACGGCGCCTGCAGCGGCAACCCCGGACCCGGGGGCTGGGCGTTCCGGCTGGAGTGGCCGCAGGGGGTGGAGGAGGGTTTCGGGGCGGAGCCCGCGACCACCAACAACCGCATGGAGCTGGTGGCGGCGCGGGCGGCGCTGGCCGCCTTTGCCCAGAGGGCTGAGCTCACCCTGGGCCTGCGCCTCCACACCGACTCCCGCAACGTGATCGGCTGGCTCGACCAGGGGTGGAAGCGCCGGGCGAACCTTGACCTCTTCCCGGCCCTGGACCGGCTCCTGGCTGAGCTCGCCGGCCGGGTCCAGTGGGTCAAGGTGCGCGGCCACCGCGGCAATCCCGGCAACGACCGGGTCGACCAGCTGGCCGTCAACGCCTGCCGCGAGCTGCGGCCCGGGCCACCCGCGTAGGTCGCGCGCGCTAGCCTGCTGGCGTGTGCCGCAACATCACCACCCTGCGGGGCCTGGAGCCGCCCGCCACCGGGGAGGAGATCCAGGCCGCCGCCCGTCAGTACCTGCGCAAGGTGAGTGGCATCGGTACCCCGACGACCCGGACCAGCGGGGCGCTGGAGGCGGCGGTCCGGGAGGTGAGCCGCACCACGGCGGAGCTGCTGGCGGCGCTGCCGCAGCGCCGCCAGCCTCCTACCTCGGAGCCGCCGCTGCGCCGGATCGCCCGCCGCCGGGGGGTCTGAGCCCCGAGCCGCTGCCCCGGCGCGCGTCTGGGAACTGCCCGGGCCCGAGGTAGGATGCACCCGGATGGCGGGCAGATGGCCGCGGCCGGGCGCGGGCCCGGTCGAGGAAAGTCCGAGCTCCGCAGGGCAGGACGCCGGGCAACACCCGGCGAGGGAAACCTCAGGGAGAGTGCCACAGAAAGACACGGCCGGCGGCGTCGCCGGCAAAGGTGAAATGGTGGGGTAAGAGCCCACCGGCAGCCGGGAGACCGGCTGGCCAGGTAAACCCCGTCCGGAGCAAGACCCGGCAGGGTGCGGGACCCAGGGTCCCCTGGGCGGCCCGCCCAGCCAGCACCCGGGTGGGTCGCTAGAGGCGGCGGGCAACCGCCGTCGCAGATGGATGGCCATCGCCCCTCGGGGGGAGCCCGCTGCGCGGGAGGCCCGAGTGGGCACAGAACTCGGCTTACCGCCCGCCTTCCTCGCCCCGCAGGGGGGTTCGCCCCCCTGCGCCTCCCACCGCCGCAGCGGGCCAGGGATCATTCCCCCAGATCTGGAGCGAGTGTGGTCTAGCCCGCCACCCTTCCCACTGAATTGGCGCAAGTGATTGACCACCGGGCTCCGGCGTGCTACAGTGCCGCCCAGCCTCCGGGTGCGGGGGAATTGTGGTGAAGAGGTTTGAGAGTCAGCCGGGATGGACCGAGGTAGGGGGACGAGATGGCCTTCTTTGGGAGGTTCGATCACGCCCTCGACGAGCGGGGGCGAGTCGCCATCCCTTCGCGCTTCCGTGAGGGCCTGCGCGGCGGCTGGGTCACCGGTCACCCCGCCGGCTACCTGCTCATGTATCCCCAGCCGGAGTGGGAGTCGATGACCGGCGAGCTCCGCTACGACCCCACCGCCCAGACCGGGTACTCCTCGTACCTGCGCCGCCTCTTCGCCTCCTCCCAGGAGATCACCTGGGACGCCCAGGGCCGAATCCTGCTGCTGCCCCACCTCCGCCAGCACGCCGGCCTCCAGTCCGGAGTGGTCTTCGTCGGGGTCAACAACGTGGTCGAGGTCCACTCCGAGGCCGGCTTCGGCGCCCAGTCCGCGCCCCTCGGGATCGAGGAGTGGGAAGCGATGCGGCAGACGGTCGTGGACCAGCGCCGCCAACAGGCCGAGGAGATCCCGCCGGCATGAGCGTCATGCTGGGGGTGGTGAACTTGCCTCGGGCGCGCAGCGAGCGGGCCGCGCGCCGCCCGCTGGGCACCCACGAGCCGGTGATGCTGGCTGAGCTGCTGGAGCAGCTGCAGCCGCGCCCCGGCCAGACCGTCGTCGACGCCACCGCGGGCGCCGGCGGGGTCTCGGCGGCTTTCCTGGAGCACGTCCTCCCAGGCGGGCGGGTCTTGGCATTAGATCGAGATCCGTCCGCTGTTGCCGCCGTCCGTGAGCGCTTCGTCGGCTATGGCCCGGCCTTCAAGGCGGTTACCGCGCGCTTCTCACAGCTGGAGCGCGTCGCCCTGGAGGAGGGGATCCGCGCCGACATCGTCGTCCTGGACCTGGGCATCTCCTCGGTCCAGCTCGACGATCCCTCGCGGGGGTTCAGCTTCCAGGCCGACGGACCCCTGGACATGCGCCTCTCCCCCGGCGAGCAGGTGCTCACCGCCGCCGATCTGCTGGCCAGCTCCAGCGAGATGGAGCTGGCGCGCATGTTCTCGGAGCTGGGCGACGAGCGGCACGCCCGTCCCATCGCCCGCGCCATCGCCAGCCGGCGCCAGCGAGCTCCGCTCCGCACCACCGCCGAGCTGGCGCAGATCTGCGCCGAGTCAGTGCCCCGCGGGCGCTGGCCGCGGCGGATCCACCCCGCCACCAGGGTCTTTCTCGCCCTGCGCGTGGCCGTGAACGACGAGCTCGAGGAGCTCCGCTCCGGCCTGGTGGCAGCCACACGAATTCTTCGGCCCGATGGGCGACTTGGGGCGCTCTCCTTCCAACCTTCCGAGCACAGAATCACCAGACGCTCCCTCAACGTCCTTGCAACTGACTGTGTTTGCCCGCCCCAACAAATGGTCTGCACCTGCGCCCATCGGGCCACCCTCTCCCTCCCGATCCGCCGCTCGCTCAAGCCCAGCCGGGCCGAGGTGGAGCGCAATCCCAGAGCGCGCTCCGCCCAGCTGCGGGTGGCCCACCGCCTGCCCGACCCCGGCCCCTGAGCCTGGGGCGCTCCCCGCCCCCTGCGCCGCCCGCCCACACCGTCCCCTCAACGCTCCACCCCACATAGCAGCACAGATGACATCCATCGCCTTCCCCGGTCGGCTCCGCGGTCTTGCCCTGCCCTTCGACGAGGAGGAGGCGGCGCGCCCTCGCACTCGGGGTCGGCGCCTGCCCCGCACCCTGGCCGCGTGGCTGCTGCTGCCCGGGCTGGTGGCGCTGGTGGTGATCGGCACCCTCTACGCCGCCGAGTCGGCGCGGGCGACGCAGCTCACCTACCAGATAGCCGCGCTCCGCGCCCAGCGGGCGCAGCTGCAGCAGCAGGCCCAGCTGCAGCAGCAGCGCCTCGACCAGCTCCAGAGCGCCGGCCAGGTCTCGCAGGCGGCGACCCACCTCGGCATGGCGCCGCCGCCGACCTGGCAGGTGATCACCCCCCAGTCCGGGTCCGACCCGCTGACCCCGGTGCTGGTCGCCCTGCGCGGCGGCTGATCCCTTGGCCGACCGGCGCCAGAACCACAGCACCCCGACCCGCCCGCGCCGTCCCGCCGACCTCGCCCAGAGAGGGCCGGGGGCGCATCGCACCCCCGCCCCGGGGCCGCGGCTGATCGCCCTCGCCCTGCTGCTGCTGGTCGCGGTGGTGGGACTGGCGGCGCGGCTGGTGGACATCCAGCTCGGCCAGGGCCCGCAGCTGGCGGCGGCCGCCATCTCCAACCAGGTGCAGTCGGTGAGCATCCCAGCGACCCGGGGCCTGATCCTCGACGACTCCGGGCAGGTGCTGGCCGGCAACGCCGCCGCCTACGACATCTTCGCCGACCCCAAGCAGATCCCCGCGTCGCAACGGCTGCGCGAGGCGGACCTGCTGGCCGCGGTGCTGCACCTGTCTGCGGCCCATCTCGCCACTCTGCTGGCCAAACCGCTGGAGTTCGTCTATCTAGCCCGCACCCAGCCCCCGGCGGTGGAGTCGCGACTGCGCCACCTCAACCTGCAGGGGATCGGCAGCCTGCGGCGCGAGGTGCGCAGCTACGGGCCGGGCGCGGTCCCCGGCACCAGCCTGGCCTCGGACCTGCTCGGCTTCGTCAACCAGAACGGCCAGGGGCAGTACGGCCTCGAGGGCTACTACAACCGCCAGCTGGCGGGCCACGCCGGGCGGGAGTCGGTGGTCTCGGACCTCCAGGGAGACCCGGTCGTGCTCGGGGACCAGCCCACCACCAAGGCGGTCAACGGCCGCAACCTGCAGACCTCGCTCGACGCCACGGTGCAGTGGGCGGTGGAGCAGGACCTGGCCCAGGAGGTGAAGAAGGTGAACGGCGCCTCCGGGACCATGATGGTGATGAACGCCCACACCGGGGCGATCGTCGCCTGGGCCGACTACCCCTCCTACAACGCCAACGACTACGCCAGCGAGCCGGTGAGCCTCTTCCGGGACCAGGGCGTCGCCGACCTCTACGAGCCGGGCTCGGTGATGAAGGTGGTGACCTTCGCCGGGGCGCTGCAGCGGGGGACGATCACGCCTGACGCCACCTTCGACGAGACCGCGGCCGCTGCCACCGTCCAGGGCGTGACCATCCAGGATTGGGACCACCGCTATCACGGGGTGATCACCTACAACTGGGTGCTCGAGGACTCCCTCAACGCCGGGGCGGTCCACGTGGAGGAGCTGGAGGGGGGCCGGCCCTTCTACGACAACATGGAGAACTTCGGCATCGGCCAGCCCACCGGCATCGACCTGGCCGGCGAGGCCAGCCAGCGGCTGCCCCAGCTCTCCTCGCTCCAGCCCCTGCAGCTGGCCACGGCCAGCTTTGGCCAGGGGGTGGTGGCCACCCCGGTCGAGGTGATGGCGGCCATCAACGCCGTGGCCAACGGCGGGGTCTGGGTCCAGCCCCACGTGGTCACCTCGATCAGTGGCGGCGGCCAGCCCACCACCTATGTCCAGCCCCGCACCCGCCGGGTGATCTCGACGCAGACCGCCGCCACCCTGGCGCAGATGATGGTCGGGGTGGTGGACGTCACCGGGGCCTCGGGCTACGAGGCGCGGATCTGGCCCACCTGGAAGGGGGAGATCGCCGGCAAGACCGGCACCGCCTCGGTGGCCCAGGACGGGGTCTACGGTGCCAACACCATCGACTCCTTCGCCGAGTTCCTGCCCGCCAGTGACCCGCAGTACACCCTGTTCTGCATCATCCGGGCGCCCCAGGTGCCGGCGGCCCAGCGCGAAGGCGCCTACGACGCCGCCCCGACCACCCGGGCCGTGAGCCAGGTGCTGATCAACCGCTTCAAGTTGCAACCCTAAGATGCCCCGGATGAACTGGGTGGCGGCGGTGGGGACCCTCGCCGGCGGGGTCGTCGCCTATCCCCCGGCCATCTGGGGCCTGCAGCGCCTGGGCCTGCGCCAGGTGGTCCGCGCCGACGTTCCCCAGAGCCACCTGGCCAAGTCCGGCACCCCGACCGCGGGCGGGGTGCTGTTCGCCGCGGCGGCGGTGGCGGTGTGGGCGATCGTCGCCCGCGATGCCGCCGGCGGGCTGCTCGCCGGGGCGGCGGCGCTGGGTTGCCTGGTTGGCCTGGCCGACGACTGGGCGAAGGTGCACCGGGGCGAGGGGCTGCGGCTGCGCCCGAAGCTGGTGGTGCTGATGGGCTGCGCCGCCCTGCTGGCGGTGGGGCTGTTCGCGGTTGGCGCCCTGCGCCAGACCGTGCCCCTGCTGGGCGTCCGCGACTTGGGGGTGGGCGGGCTAGCCCTGGCGGCCTTCGCCATCCTCGGGACCGGCAACGCCGCCAACCTCACCGACGGGGTGGACGGGCTGGCGGCCGGGGCGGCCATCCCGGCCCTCGGCGCCTGCGCCGCCCTGGGCGCGGTCGAGCACCGCACTGGGCTCGCCACCATCTGCCTCTGTCTCTGCGCGGTGCTGCTCGCCTTTCTGCTCTACAACCGCCCCCGGGCCCGGGTCTTCATGGGCGACGCCGGCTCACTGGCGCTGGGTCTGGTGGTGGCGGTGGCGGCGGTGGAGGTGGGGGCGTTGGTGCTGCTGCCCCTCCTGGCGCTGGTGCTGGTGCTGGAGGCGGGCTCGGTGACGGTGCAGATTGGCTACGTCAAGCTCACCCACGGCCGCCGCCTCTTCCGGGCGAGCCCGCTCCACCACCACCTGGAGGAGGGCGGCATGAGCGAGTGGGGGGTGGACCTGCGCCTGTGGTCGCTGGCGGCGGTGGCGGCGGCGGTCGCCGCCTACTGGGCGGTCGCCGCGGGGCTCCCGCGGGGCGCCCTTTGATCGCCCACGTCGAGCGCTGGCTCCCCGCCGGTGAGGGGCGGGCGCGAGCCGCCGGGCGGAGACTGCCGCTGCCCGAGCTCGACCCCTGGCTGCTGCTGGTCACCCTGGCGCTGTGCGGCCTGGGGCTGATCGTCGTCTACACCTCCAGCCAGGCGCTGGCCTACTCCTACTACGGCAACCCCGCCTACTTCGTGGAGCGCCAGGCGCTCTGGCTCGGCCTCGGCCTGGCGGCGCTGGTCGTCTGCGCCAAGGTCGACTACCACCGCTGGTCGCGCCTGGCCCCGTGGCTGGCGCTGGGCACCGTCGGCCTGCTGCTGGCGGTGCTGGTGCCCCACATCGGGGTGGAGGTCCAGGGGGCGCGGCGCTGGATCCGGCTCGGCCCGATGGAGCTCCAGCCCAGCGTGCTGGCGCAGTTCCTGACCGTCATCGGCGGGGCGGTGTGGCTGGCGCGCCTGGGCGCCACCATCCGCGACTTCCGCGATGGGGTGATGCAGTTCGGCTGGCGGCTGGCGGTGCTGGCCGGGCTGGTGCTGCTGGAGAAGGACCTGGGCTCGGCGGTGGTGCTGGGCATGGTCGGGCTGGGTCTGTTGCTGCTGGCCGGCGCCCGGTACCGGCACCTCCTCGGGATCGGGGCGGCGGCGGCGGTGGCGGTGCTGCTGCTGATCAAGGCCGAGCCCTACCGCTCCGAGCGCCTGCTCAGCTACCTCAACCCATTCGCCCACCCCCTGGGGAGCGGCTTCCAGGCGGTCCAGGCGCTCTACTCGCTCGGGGTGGGCGGGCTCACCGGCACCGGGCTCGGCAGCGCCGTGCCGACCTCCCAGGCGCTGCCCGAAGCGCACACCGACTTCATATTCGCCATCATCGGCGAGGAGCTGGGGCTGCTCGGGACCTTGGCGGTGCTGCTGCTCTTCGCCGCCTTCGCCTACCGCGGGCTGCGGGCGGCGCGCCTGGCCCAGGATCGGCTGGGCACGCTCCTGGCCGGGGCCATCACCATGTGGATCGTCGGCCAGGCGCTGATCAACGTCGGCGGGGTGACCGACACTATCCCCTCGACCGGGGTTCCGCTCACCTTCATCAGCTTCGGGGGATCGTCGCTGGCGCTGTCCTTGGCCGCCACCGGCATCCTGCTCAACATCTCGGCCCGGCAGCGCCGAGTGGGGACGGGAAATGCGCGTGCTCATCACCGGGGGCGGGACGGGGGGACACTGCACCCCAGCCATCGCGGTCTCGGAGGCGCTGCGGCAGACTGACCCCGGGGTCGCCATCTCCTACGTGGGACGCCGGGGCGGCCCGGAGTCCTGGCTGGTGCCCGAGGCCGGGATCGAGTTCCAGGGCCTGCGCCTGGGCAGCATGGGCTCAGGCCCGCTGAGCTCGGCGCCGCGGCTGGCTGCGCGGCTGCCCCTGGTCTGGCGCCAGGCCCAGGCGGCGCTGCGCCAGTTCCGCCCCCAGGTGGTGCTGGCGACCGGTGGCTATGTCTGCGTCCCGGTCGTGCTGGCCGCCCGCCGCCAGGGGCTGCCGGTCCTCCTGCTCGAGCAGAACCTCCTTCCCGGCCGGGCCGTGCGCTGGCTGGCCGGGCGGGTGCAGCTGGTGGCCACCTCCTTCCCCGACACCGCCGCCCTGCTCCCGCGGGCCCGCTGCCGCTGCGTCGGCAACCCGGTCCGGCAGCGCTTCGTCCGCCTCGCCGGCCCTCCCCCCCGGCCGGAGGCGCCGCCCAGCCTACTGGTGATGGGCGGGTCACAGGGTGCCCGCCATCTCAACCAGGTGCTGCTGGAGGCTCTCCCGGAGCTGCTGCGGACCCTGCCCGAGCTGGAGGTCGCCCACCTCACCGGACCTGACGAGGAGCAGGCGGTGCTGGAGGAGGCGGAGCGCCGAGGCCTGCCGCTGGGCTCGCGTTACTCCGTCCTGGGCTTTGCCACCGACGTGGCCGAGCGGCTCGCCCGCTGCAGCCTGGCCGTGATGCGTGCCGGGGCCAGCTCGCTCTCCGAGGTGGCGTGCCTGGGCCGGCCCATGATCCTCGTGCCCTACCCCCACGCCGGCGAACACCAGACCGCCAACGCCGTTCCCTACGCGCAGGCGGGCGCCGCCCGCCTGATCCCGGACCAGGAGCTGGAGCCGGGGATCCTCGCCACCACCGTGCGCGAGGTGCTCGAGACCCCGGGGACGCTCCAGCAGATGGCCCAGGCCAGCGCCGCCCTGGCCAGGCCGGGGGCGGCGGCGGCGGTGGCGGCCCTGCTGGGCGAGCTGGCCCAGGGCGGCCGCGCGGCTTGAGGGCCCCACCCGAGGCCGGCTGGCCCCGCCCCGGCGCCCACCTTCATGTCCTGGGCATCTGCGGCTACGCGGTTTCGGGACTGGCGCTCTGCTGCCACCAGTTGGGCTACCGGGTGACGGGCTCCGACGAGGACGCCTACCCACCCACCACGCTCTTGCTGGAGCAGGCGGGAATCCCCTTCGCCGGTCGCCACGACCCCGGCAACCTGGAGCGCTGGGGCCGTCCGGACCTGCTGATCCTGGGCAACCAGGTCCAGGCGGGCAACCCGGAGCTGGTGGCGGCCCAGGCCCTCGGCGTGGACCTGATCAGCGAGGCGGCCGCCTACCACAGGCTCACCAGCCGCCGGGCGCGGGCCGTGATCTGCGGCACCCACGGCAAGACCAGCACCTCGGCCCTGTGCGCCTGGATGCTGGAGGGGAGCGGCCTGGAGCCCGGGTTCCGGCTCGGGGCCACGTCGCTCAACTTCGCGCTGACCGCCCGCCTGGGAGACGACCGGGACGGGGGCCCCTTCGTCTTCGAGGGCGACGAGTACACCACTTCGGCACTGGACCAGGGGGCCAAGTTCCTGCACTGGTGGCCGCAGGTGGTGGCGGTGCTCAACCTGGAGCTCGACCACCCCGACCTCTACCCCGACCTCGACGCCTACTCGCAGCCCTACCGCCAGCTGCTGGCCGAGCTCCCCAAGACGGGGCTGCTGATCTACAACGCCGAGGACTCCGCGACCACGGAGCTGGCCCGCCAGCACCATGGCCCGGCCCAGGGCTTCGGGGTGGGCGGCGACGGCTGGCGTGAGGCGCAGCCGGGGACGCCGCCGCAGGGGGAGCGGCGGCTCCTGGCGCTGGTGGGTCCCCAGGGGGAGCGGGTGGAGCTGGCGCTGCCGCTCTTCGGCCGCCACAACCTCAGCAACGCCCTGGCGGCACTGGCCACCGCCACGGCCCTGGGGGCCGACCCGCACCAGGCGGCCGCGGCCGCCGCCTCCTACCAGGGGGCGGCGCGGCGCTTCCAGGTCTTGGGCCAGGTGGATGGGGTCACAGTGGTGGACGACTACGCTCACCACCCGACCAAGCTCCGCGCCACCATCGCCGCCGCCCGCGAGGCCTTTCCCCCGCCCCACCAGCTGGTGATGGTGCACGTGCCCCACACCTACTCCCGGACCCGGGCGCTCCTCGAGGACTACCGCTCCGCCTTCTCGGGCCTGGATCTCCTGGTGCTCGGCCCGATCGAGCCGGCGCGGGAGCGCCGCCTGCCCGACTCCGTCTCCTCGCTCGACGTCCTGGCCCGGGCCGGGGTGCCGGAGGCGTTGGCGGTGGACTCGGCGGGGCAGGCGATCGACGCGGTGCGGGAACGGCTGCAGGCGCCGGCGGTCGTGGTCTGCAGCTCGGTGCGCGGCTTCGACGGGGTGGCCGGGCGCCTGCTGGAGCGCCTCCGCCAGGGCGGAGCGGGATGAGCGCGGAGCAGCCGCCCGGGCCGCTGGGGCGCGCCCTGGGGCCGGTCGCGCAGGGGGAGCTGCGGCTCGAGGAGCCGCTCGGGCGCCACTCCCAGTTCGGGGTGGGCGGGCCGGCGCGCTGGTACTGGGAGCCAGCCCGGGCGGAGCGGGTCCCCGAGGTGCTCCGGGCCTGCCGCGAGCTCGGGATTCCCTGGCTGGTGCTGGGAGCGGGGAGCAACTGCCTGATCTCCGACCTCGGCTTCCCCGGGTTGGTGCTCAAGTTCGCCCCCGCCCGAGCGCGGCACCTGGGCGAGGGAAGGGTGCTGCTGGAGGCGGGGGCGATGCTTCCCCGGGCCGCCTTCGACACCGCCTACCTGGGGCTGCTGGACCTGGACTTCGGGGTGGGCATCCCGGGCACGGCCGGGGCCGCCGCCTGGGGCAACGCCGGAGCCTTCGGTGGTGAGCTGGGCCGGGTGATCCAGGAGGTGGAGGTGGCGGGGCCGGATGGCAGCGTGCGCCGCCTCGGACTCGGTGAGCTCGCCCCCAGCTACCGCCGCACCGCGCTTCAGGAGGAGGGCTGGCGAGGGGCGGTCGTGACCCGCGTCTGGGTGCAGCTGCGCCCGGGAGACCCCAAGGAGGCACGGCAGCGGGTGCGGGCGGTGATGGCGGAGCGCAAGGCGACCCAGCCCAGCGGGGTGCGCAGCCTGGGCAGCACCTTCAAGAATCCCGAGGGCGCCTTCGCCGGCCAGCTGCTGGAGGCCTGCGGGCTCAAGGGCCTGCGGCAGGGCCAGGCCCAGGTCTCGCAGGACCACGCCAACTTCATCGTCAACCTGGGAGAGGCCCGGGCCGACGACGTGCTTGCATTGGCGGCCGCGATGCGTCAACGTGTGCAGGAGCGCTTCGGGGTCCAGCTCGAGCTGGAGATCATCCCCGTGGGCGGTCCCGATCCTCTTCCACGTTCCAGCTGAGGGACAGCCATCGACAGCCCGCTTTCCCGGCCCGCCGCCTCCGGGCGGCGCTTTGGGGCAGCCGTGCCCCACGACTTCCGCAGCTGGCATCCCCCCGAGCCCGCGGGTGAGCCCTCCGGCCCCCGCCCGCGGCCGAGGCCGCAGCCCAGCTGGGGGCGGCTGGGCGACTCCGAGCTGGAGGAGGTGGCCCGCCAGGCGCGCGAGCGCCGGGCGGCCCGCTACGCCGCCCGCTCCACCCTGCTGGGGCGGGTCCGGCTCTCCCGGCCCCGGCCCCCACGCGGCTGGGAGGCCTGGCAGGGGCTGGGCCGGGGCCGGCGCCTGCTGGCGCTGGCGAGCCTCGCCGTGCTGGCCGCCGCCGCCGCCCTCTTCGTTCTTCCCTGGCTCAAGGTGCAGCGAGTCCAGGTGGTGGGTGACCCGGTGGTGGGCCGGGCCCAGCTGCTCGCGGAGGCGGGGGTGCGCACCGGCCAGAGCACGCTGCTGGTGGACGGGGCGGCCATCACCCGCAACCTGCTCGCTCTGCCCTGGATGGCCTCGGCCCAGGTCACGGTGCGCTGGCCGGACGCCCTCTCGGTGCGGGTCACGCCCTTGCCGCCGGCGCTGCAGTATCGCCGGGGCACGCAGACCCTGGCCCTCGCCGCCAGCGGCGCCCTGCTCGGGGGCACGGCCCAGGTGGGCGGGCTCCCGGTGCTGGTGGACCAGCGCCAGCTGGGCGCGGCCCGACCTGGGCAGCTGGTCCTGCCGACGCGGCTGGCCCGGGCCTTGGTCCAGCTGGGGGCTGCCTTCCCCAAGGCCTACGGGGTCTCGGTGCGGCAGTTCGTCATCGACCGGGTGGGGGCCCTGGAGATCCAGAGCTCGGCGGGCTGGACCGCGGATCTGGGCCTGGCCCTGACCCAGGCGCAGATCGCGAGCCTGGGCCCGAAGCTGGAGGCCCTGCGGGCGCTCTCGGGCAAGGTGGACCTCAAGGGCCCCGGCATCAAGGACATCTATCTCGAGGACCCGGCCCAGGTGGTGGTCAGCCCCTGAGCCCGCAACCCGCCCAACCCAATCAAGAGGGTCTGCCCAGCCCTCAGACCACTACATGATGTGGTTTTGCCTCCGATTTGGGCTTGTAATGGAGCGGGTATGCCGATAGACTGCTGACGGAACTCCGCCCATCTGGGGCGGGACCGTGGCACCCCGCTCGACCGCCTCCGCTCCCTTCCCGACGTCGCACAAACATCCAGCACCAAAAGTTGGGGATTCGCCCGATGATCCGAGCCCGCCCGGGGGGCACACCCGGGCTCTGCCTCCCTCCACCCACGGTGGCCCCCTGGTGAGCAACCGCCGCCTGGTCGCCGTCGACCTCGGCACGTCCAAGGTCTGCTGCGCCGTCGCCGAGGATGACGGCCCCAGGCTGCGGGTGCTCGGCGTGGGCGAGGCGCAGACCGCCGGCGTGCGCAAGGGGGTGGTCCAGGACCCGGACGCGGCCACCGAGGCCATCTCCCGGGCGCTGGACGCGGCCGAGCGGGCCAGCGGGGTCGAGATCGAGTCGGCGCTCCTCACGCTCAGCGGCCGCCACATCCACAGCCGCCCCAGCCAGGCGGTGGTCTCGGTGAACTCCCGGGGCGGGGCGGTTGGGGCGTCTGAGCTCAACCGGGTGCTGGAGGCGGCCCGGGCGGCCCCCTCCGAGGACGGCCGCGAGGTGGTCCACCTCATCCCCCGCGAGTACCAGGTGGACGGCACCCGCGGCCTGCGCGATCCCCGCGGCATCCCCGGCGGCCGCCTCTCCGTCGACGCGGAGCTGGTGCTGGCCTCCTCGGCCCACCTCGCCGCCCTGGTGGGCTGCGCGCATCAGGCGGGGCTGCGCGTCGACGACGTGGTGGTGCAGCCCCTGGCTTCGGCCGAGGGGGTGCTGCGCGACCGCGAGCTGGAGCAGGGGGTGGCGCTGGTGGACATCGGCGCCGGCACCTCGGACCTGGCCATCTTCCGCTCCGGCAGCATCAGCTCGGTGCGGGTGCTGCCGGTGGGCGGGCAGAACGTCACCTCGGACCTGGCCACCGGCCTCCGCTGCGACCAGGAGGAGGCGGAGGTACTCAAGCGCCGCCACGGCCACAGCGACCCCTCCCAGGTGCTATCCGAGGAGATGGTGACGGTGGTGGGCAGCACCCACGTCGGCGCCGAGGAGGTGCCGCGGCGCTGGCTCGCGGAGATCATCGAGCCCCGGGTGCGCGAGATGGCACGCCTGCTCGGCCAGGCCATGGAAGAGGATGGCCAGGGGCTGAGCCGGCTGGTGCTCACCGGCGGCGCCGTCAAGCTGCGCGGCTTCGCCGCCGCCGTCCACCAGATCCTGGAGATGCCGGTCCGGGTGGCCGTGCCCGAGGGGCTGGTGGGACTGGCCGACCAGTTGGGGATGCCCGAACACGCCGGCACCGCCGGACTACTGCGCTGGGGCCAGCGCTCCGGCGAGTGGCGCCAGCGGAGCAACCTGCGAACCACCCGAGGTGCGGCCCGGCTCAATCGCTGGCTGCACGAGCTGTTCTGACCCTGAAGGAGATCGGGATGCCACAAGACGATTTGGACCGCACCACCCAGGGCAACGCTCGCATCAAGGTGGTGGGGGTCGGCGGCGGCGGCAGCAACGCGGTCAACCGCATGATCCGCGCCAAGCTGCGCGGGGTGGACTTCATCGCGGTCAACACCGACCGCCAGGCGCTCGAGGCCTCCGAGGCCCCGACCCAGGTCCACATCGGCCGCAAGGTGACGCGGGGGCTGGGCTGTGGCGGCGACCCCGAGGTGGGGGAGATGGCCGCCGAGGAGTCGCGTGAGGAGATCTCCTCGATGATCCACGACTCCGACATGGTCTTCATCACCTCGGGCATGGGCGGGGGCACCGGGACCGGAGCGGCGCCGGTGATCGCCGAGATCGCCCGCTCCAGCGGCGCACTGACCATCGGGGTGGTGACCAAGCCCTTCACCTTCGAGGGCCGCAAGCGGGCGGTGGCGGCGGAGAAGGGGGTGGAGGCGCTCTCGGGACGGGTTGACACCCTGATCACGATTCCCAACGACCGCCTGATCGCGGTCACCGACCGGCGCACCACCATGATCGACGCCTTCCGCAAGGCGGACGACGTCCTCCGCCAGGGGGTCCAGGGGATCAGCGACCTGATCGTCTTCCCCGGGCTGATCAATCTCGATTTCGCCGACGTCAAGGCGATCATGTTGGGCCAGGGCCCGGCGCTGATGGGGATCGGCTACGGCAGCGGCGACAGCCGCGCCCAGGATGCCGCCCGCGACGCCGTCGCCAGCCAGCTGCTGGAGACCTCGATCGCCGGGGCGCAGGGGATCCTGCTCAACATCACCGCCAGCCCCGACCTGACCCTCTACGAGGTCAACGAGGCCTGCGACCTGATCCGTCAGAGTGCCGACCCCAACGTCAACATCATCTTCGGGGCGGTGGTCGACGACCGCATGGGTGGCGACGTCAAGATCACCGTGATCGCGACCGGGTTCAACTCCGGGGCCCCGGCCAACCCGACGCTGGCGGAGCGCTACCAGGCGACCCGGCCCCAGGACCTCCAGGAACCTCTCCCGGAACGGGTGCACGAGACGCGTGCGCCCGAGCCCGAGGACCAGTTCGACGAGGTCGACATCCCCGCCTTCCTGCGCGAGTCCCGCTGAGCCGGTAGCGCTTCTCAAGCTCTCCCGACCGGCTGGATGCCGCCGGGGCGCGCCCTCGGAACGAGGGTGGGTAGCCGTGGCTGCCTGTCCAGTTTCGTGCGCCTCAGGCGGACCGGCCGCAGCCGCGGGGTGATTTGCCAACCGCCTGGCGGTGGGGTCAGCCTGGCCACCCCGGCTATGGCTTCCGGGCTCGCCGGGCTTCCAGCCCAACCGGAACTTGTGCCGTCAAGGCCCATCCGCTGGCGGGGTGAGGCGCCGAGCCGAGGGCCTGGGAGTTAGGTGTGCTGCAGTAGTGTGTATAGTATGTGTATGCCAAGAGTCAACATCTATCTGCCCAGCGAGCTCGCCGCCAGCGCCGGTCGGCTGGATATCAACCTCTCGGCCCTGGTTCAAGAACAGCTCAGGGCGCGGCTGCGCGCGGAGGAGCTGGGCCGGTGGTTGGAGGAGCTGGGTGGGCTGGCTGCGAGCGGGGTAGAGCACGGCGCCGCCCTGGGCGCCATGGAGCCGCCCTACTGAGCGCGGCCCTGGTGCTCGACGCCACAGCACTGCTCGACCTGCTCCTGGGCACCGACAGTGGGAAGCGGGTGGCGGCCGGCATCGCCCAGCGCCAGCTCCACCTGAGCGAGGAGGCGCAGTCACACTGCCTCCGAGCGCTGTGGCGGCTGCACCGGCAGGACCGGCTGGGCCGGCGGCCACTGCTGCAGCGGGTCCAACTGCTGGCCCGGCTGCCGGCAGAGCGCCACCCGACCGTGGGGCTGCTGGGTGAGGCGCTGGGCACCGACCCCACCCTGGGGATGGGCGACTCCCTCTCCCTGGCGCTGGGACGCCGGCTCGGCCTCGACGTCCTCAGCACCGACCCGCGCTTGGCGGCGGTGTCGCCCGGGGTTGTCCTGGTCTGAGCCCCGGGCCGGCCGCCTGGCTCAGGGACTGGTCGGAGCCGGCAGCGGCTCGGAGCGGGCCGAGGCGGGCGCCCGCTGGAGGAGGTCGCGGGCGCGCCAGGCCGTCAGCGCCCCCAGCAGCAGCAGGACCGGCGTGATCGGGAAGGGGAGGTGAATGTGGGGGCTGGCGTCGATGATCCCGCCGGCGTTGAAGAGGGCGACCCAGGCCCAGAACCAGCCCAGCCCGCGCCCGGCCTGGCGAAGGGCGGAGGCCATCCAGATCGCCGGGCCGGAGAGGAGCAGCAGCCCGTAGCCGAGGTTGTGGGGCGCCAGCAGGAGCGAGAGGCACAGGGTGGAGCAAAGGCAGAGGCGCCATTCCACCGGGCCCTGCGGTGGCCGGCGCAGCCAGGCCCAGGCCAGGGCCAGGATCCCCAGGGCGGTGCCGGCCCAGGCCAACTGGATCGTCAGCGAATGGTGCCCGACCGTGTGCCAGAGCACCCCCAGCAGGGTCACGTCCAGGGTGGGCGGGAAGCGGTGGTAGAGGGTGAAGGACTCCAGTGAGGTGAGCGCCCGCAACCCCGACACCCCGATCGCGGCCAGCGACACCGCGGCCACCGCCAGGACGCAGAGCAGGAGCTCCTGCAGCCGGCGGTCCCGGATCCGGTGCACCCCGGGGACCACCGCGGCCAGCAGCAGGTCGGGCTTGAAGCTGCAGATCACCACTCCGAGCAGGTTGCGGGCGACCCGCGGCCACCCGGGCCGGCGGCGCCAGGCGCTGGCTAGCAATGCCAGGGCGAGCGGCCATAGCAGGTCGTACTGGCCCTCCCCCAGCGCCACGTAGGTGGGGAAGGACGCAACCACCACCAGTGCCAGGGGCAGGCTCTGAGCGCCCAACCCCTCGCCGCGGGCCAGCCAGAGGGCGCCCGCCAGGGCGAGGCCCAGGAGCACGGCGTCCCAGAGGTAGAAGGCTGGCCAGAAGGGGAGCCAGGTGAAGGGGATGACGACCAGGGCGGCGAGCGGCGTGTCCACGAAGGGCTCGACGTAGGGCTTGCCCCCAACGCGACCGAAGAAGGTGCCGGCCCGGAGCTGGAAGTGCAGCGAGTAGAGGTGGGGCAGGGCGCCCAGGCCGTGCAGGCGCAGGGCGCGGGCGACGGCGTAGAAGGCGCCGAAGTCGGGGATACGCTGCAGCCCCGCCAGGTCCGGGGTGAGCACCAGGTAGGAGACCAGAACGGCCAGGCAGCCGGCCACGGTCAGCCGGTAGGCGCGCCGGGACATGCGCAGGTTGTACCCCCCTGAGCCGGGTGGGAGGGAGCCCTTCCTAGGTCTGTTGCCCAAGTGACGGATCGGTGGCGGCCCGGCGCAGCCCCGCCCTGGTCCACCTCAGATCCTGCTCCAGGTCCACCAGACGGGGGAACTGGCCCGCCCACCACCCGGCCGCCTCCTGGTCGCCCGCTCGGGCGGCGCGCGCCCAGGCGCCACGGACCGGCCGCGGCGGGCAGATCAGCTGCCAGGCGGGGTCGAAGTCCGCGCCACGCAGCACCTTGGCACGCCAGCTGGCCAGTCCCAGGTGCAGCCGCCGCAGCCCCCGGTCGGCCGCCAACTCGAGCGGCAGGTGGAAGCAGAGGTTGAAGTAGGCGGCGGTGCCGGCGGTGGCTCGGTAGTCGAATCCCGCCAGCCGGCCGTAGAGCGTGTCACCCCACTGGAACAGGAGGGAGAAGCCGGCTATCCGGCCGCGGCGGCGGCAGAGCAGGACCAGGCTCTCCGGATTCAGCTGCTCCGCCTGGGCGTGTAGCTGGGTGGTGATCTCGCGCTCGGTGAACCGGTGTCCGTAGCGGCGCTGGAGTCGGGCCGCCAGCGGCGCCAGCTCCGCCAAGCAGGAGGCGAGGTCCGCGCTCTGCACCTCCAGGCCGCTCTCCAGGAAGCGCTTGCGCTCCTGGCGCGCCGCCTTGCGCCGCGACGAGCTGAGCCGGGACAGGTATCCCTCCATCCCGTCTGCACCCAGCTCGATCGAGCAACTGGGTCCCGCCAGCACCAGGTGCTCGGGGCGGCGCAGCGCCGGCAGCGCCTGGGCGGCGGCGGCTGAGGTGAGCCAGGGGACCATCAGGCTGGTGGCGGCGCTGGCGTCGGCCAGCGCGCCCGAGGCCTGTAGCAGGAGGGCCGTCACCGCCCGCCGCTCACTGGACCAGTCGGGGTGGATGGGGAAGGTGGTGACGTAGCCGCTGCGGCTGCCGGCCAGCCAGGTGGGGCGCCAGGGGCGCTCCTGCAGCTTGGGCCCTAGCACCCAGTTTGCTCCCGCCCGGAAGGGCTCGTAGTGGTCCAGGCCGGGGTCACGCCCACCCGAGTACAGGTACCCGGGCAGCCCCGCCACCAGCCGTCCCCCAGCCTCGCGCAGCAGAACGTAAGCGGTGGGGGTGGGACTGCTGCGCTCCACCGCCAGCAGGTAGGGATACGAGCAGTAGAGGTTTCCCCAGCCGTCCAACTGCTCCCAGGCTTCCCGCCCCACCTGCCCCAGGCTCGAGGTCACCTCGACCCGCAGCTCTTGAGCCGGACCGCCGGGGCCCAGGAAGTCCTGGCGCAGCACCTCCCGGCTCAGCCGGGCTCGGTGGGAGGGCGGCGGCCGAAGAGTCCCCAGGCCCGCAGGCTGAGGCGGGTGACCCCATCCTGCCCCGTGAGCTCGCTGCCGAGCTGGGCCAACCCCCAGTGGGGCCGGCTCCGCGACAGCCGCGCCTGCAATACCCTCACCTCGCCGGTCAGCACGTCACCGGGGCGCACCGGGCTCAGCCAGCGCACCTCCTCCACCCCGGGCGAGCCGAGGCTGGCGGAGCGGCGCAGCACCGCCTCGTAATAGAGGCGCATCCAGATGGCGCAGGACTGCCAGCCGCTGGCGATCAGGCCCTGGAAGTGGCTGCGGCGCGCCGCCTCGGGGTTGACGTGGAATGGCTGCGGATCGTAGCGCCGGCCGAAATCCAGTATCTCCTCCTGCGTGACCCGGTGCTCGCCGAGTTGGAACGCCCGGCCAACCTCGAGGTCCTCCCAGAAGAGGTCGACCTCAGCCGGCCAGCGTGTCTCGTCGGCGCTGCTGGACAGTGGAACTCCCCCAGGGTGGCTTCTGAACTCCGCGACGGCCATGCTACCCTGCCCTCACCCGGCCCCGAAGGGGCGCCGCGGCCCTCCCAGTCCACGATCCAGGAGCACGCCCCGATGCCGGCCTTCGAGCCGCCGCCCAACCCGGTCCGCTTCCCCGAGCTGGAGCAGGAGGTCCTGGAGTTCTGGCGGCGGGAGCGCATCTTCGAGCGCAGCCTCGAGGAGCGCCGCGACGGGGAGCGCTTCGTCTTCTACGAGGGCCCGCCCACCGCCAACGGGCAGCCCGGGGTGCACCACGTCCTGGCCCGCGCCTTCAAGGACTGCTTTCTGCGCTACTGGCAGATGCGGGGCCGGCTGGTCGAGCGGCGGGGCGGGTGGGACACCCACGGGCTGCCGGTGGAGCTCGAGGTGGAGCGGGAGCTGCATCTCCAGTCCAAGCAGGACATCGAGCGCCTCGGCGTCGCCGAGTTCAACCGGCTCTGCCGCGCCAGTGTCATGGAGTACATCGACGAGTGGGAGCGGCTCACCGCCCGGATCGGCTTCTGGCTGGACCTGGAGCACGCCTACCGCACCTACGACAGCTCCTACATCGAGTCGGTTTGGTGGAGCCTCAAGCAGATCCACGAACGCGGCCTGCTCTTCCGCGGTCACCGGGTGGCGCCCTACTGCCCCCGCTGCCAGACCTCGCTCAGCAGCCACGAGCTGGCCCAGCCCGGTGCCTACCACGAGGAGACCCCCGATCCCGGGGTGACGGTCCGCTTCCGCCGGCGCGATGACCCCACGACCAGCCTGCTGGCCTGGACCACCACGCCGTGGACCCTGCCCGGCAACCTGGCCCTGGCGGTGGGCCGCGAGATCGACTACGTGGTGGCGCGCCAGGGAGAGGAGCGGCTGAT
Source organism: Candidatus Dormibacteria bacterium (assembly GCA_050734395.1). Lineage (GTDB taxonomy): Bacteria > Chloroflexota > Dormibacteria > Aeolococcales > Bog-877 > Bog-877. Next base: position 15,514 of record JBOHUK010000025.1, on the reverse strand, counting down.
CCTGGCCCGGGACCGCCTCGGCACCCTGGATGGTCCCTACGAGGTGGTGGCGGAGCTCAAGGGCGCCGACCTGCTCGGGGTGCAGTACCAGCCGCTCTTCGGGTACCTGCCCGAGCAGCCTCGTGCCTTCACCGTGCTGGAGGGGGACTTCGTCAAGACCGACGAGGGCACCGGGATCGTGCACACCGCCGGGGCCTACGGGGAGGACGACCTGCGCCTCTGTCAGGAGGCGGGGCTGGAGGTGCTCCACACGGTGGGCCTGGACGGGCGCTTCCTGCCCTTCGTCACGGACTTCCAGGGGCTGTTTGTCAAGGACGCGGACCCTCTCATCACCGAGCGGCTGCGGGAGCGCGGCCTGCTGTACCGAGAGGAGCGGATCGTCCACCCCTACCCCTTCTGCTGGCGCTGCGAGACGCCGCTCCTCTACTACGCCCTCGACTCCTGGTTCATCCGCACAACTGCGGTCCGGGAGCAGTTGATCCGCAATAACCAGTCGGTCCAGTGGGTGCCTGCCCACCTGCGGCTCGGTCGGATGGGCAACTGGCTGGAGTCGCTGCAGGACTGGAACCTGTCCCGGGCCCGCTACTGGGGGACGCCGCTGCCGATCTGGGTCTGCCCGGACTGCCAGGGCGAGCGCTGCGTGGGCAGCCTGGCGGAGCTGGGCCTCGATGGCAGCGCCGATGTGCACAAGCCCTTCATCGACGAGGTGACCCTCGCCTGCGAGTGCGGGGGCGAGATGCGCCGGGTGCCGGAGGTGATCGACGCCTGGTACGACAGCGGCGCCATGCCCTTCGCTCAGTGGCACTACCCGTTCGAGAATCAGCAGCGCTTCGAGCAGGAGCACCCCGCCGACTACATCAGCGAGGGGCTGGACCAGACCAGGGGGTGGTTCTTCACCCTGCTGGCGGAGTCGACCATGCTCTTCGATAAGCCGGCGTACCGCCACGTGGTCGTCCCCAGCCTGGTCGTCGACGAGCGGGGCCGCAAGATGTCCAAGTCGCGGGGCAACGTCATCGACCCCTTCGCCATCATCGCCGAGTGCGGCGCCGACGCCCTGCGCTGGTGGTTCTACACCACGGTCACGGTGGGGCTCGAGTACCGCATCTCCTCAAGGCGGGTGCTCGAGGGGGGCGGCCGCTTCCTCAACATCCTGTGGAATCTGCACACCTTCCTGGTCACCTACGCCAACCTGGCCCAGTGGCAGCCGGCGGTGGCCGTGCCCCAGGGCGAGCTGCACGTCATGGACCGCTGGGCCCTGGCTCGCCTGGAACAGACTGTCCGCGAAGCCCGCGCGGCCCTCGACCGCTACGACGCCAACACCGCCTGCCGGCTGATCGGCGCGTTGGTGGACGAAGTCAGCACCTGGTATCTGCGCCGCTCGCGCGCGCGCTTCCGGGGGGATCGGGCCGAGGTGGAAGCCAGCTGTTCCACCCTGCATTTCGTGCTCCTGCAGATCGCCGCCCTGCTGGCGCCCTTCACCCCCTTCCTCGCCGAGGCCGTGCACCGCCGGCTCGCCGTCCCCCTGCCCGATGCCCTGCCCTCGGTGCACCTCCAGGACTACCCCGAGCCTCGCCCCGAGCACCGCGACCCTGAGCTGCTGGCGGAGATGCAGCTGGTGCGGCGGCTCGCCGAGGAGGCGCGGGCGCAGCGCGAATCGCGCGGGGTGCCCCTGCGCCAGCCGCTGGCCCGAGCCTGGGTCCGGGGGGCCGAACTCGGCACGAGGCTGGCGGCGGTGCTGGCGGAGGAGGCCAACGTTGGCGAGGTGAGCTGTGAGGCCGGGCCGGGACCGGCGACCGTGGAGCTCGACTTCGAGCTCACCGACGAACTCCGCCGGGAGGGTCTGGTGCGCGCCTTCGCCCGCCAGCTCCAGGACCTGCGGCGGCGGGCGGGGTTGCGGGCCGGGGACCCGGTGGAAGTGCACTACGGCTGCGACGACGAGCTGGCCGCGGCCATCTCCGAAGCTGCCGCCCAGCTGGCGGCCCAGTGCTTCGTCGTCGAGTTCATCCGCGAGCCCTCACGGGCGGCGGAGATGACTGAGCTCTCGGTCGCCGGCCATTCGATCTCGCTCGAGCTGCGCCGGGTCCCGGGGCGGGCAGACTGAGCGGGCGGGGGTCTTCCCTCGGGCCGGGTGACGGCCCATAATTCTCCCGCCCCCAGTGAGCCGCGGCTGAGGCCAGCCCCCGGCTCCAGGTGAGGCCACGCAGGACGAGGAAGTTGAGGATGAGCGAGACCGCCGCCGCCAGCCGCCAGCAGGATCTGGCCGAGATTCGCCTCCAGGTCGAGGCCGAGAGGGACCGGCTGGAGCATGAGCTCAGCCAGCTCACCGGGGTCTCCAGCAACGGGGCCGGCAAAGAGGCCCCCTTCCACGAGCACCCGACCGAGCATGCCGGCGAGATGGAGGAGCACGAGCGGCTACTGGCGATCCGAGAGAGCCTGGTCTCGATGTACGAGCAGTGCAAGGACGCGCTCGCCCGCCTCGACCGCGGCGCCTACGGGCTCTGCCGCAGCTGCGGGAGCGAGATCGATATCGAGCGACTGCGGGCGCTCCCCTACGCCACGAAGTGCGTCCCCTGCAAAGAGGCCCGGCGCGACTGAGAGCTCCGGCCTGGCTCGCACCGGGAGGCGCCTGACCGGGGTCCGATCGTGGCCCCTCTGGACCCTGCTGGCGGCGGTCCTGGTGCTGGTGCTGGACCGCGTCACCAAGTACTGGGTCACCGAGTCGCTGCGCCCGGGGGAGCAGCTCTGGCCGTCGGCCCCGGTGCACATCCTCTACACCGAGAACAGTGGCGCCGCCTTCAGCCTGCTGCCCAGCTTCGACTGGCTGTTCCTGGCGGTGGCGGCGGTGGTGGTCTGCGCGATCGTCTTACGCTGGCGCCAGCTGGCCCGGGAGCCCGGCTGGGTGCAGGCGGCGGTGGGCATGCTCCTGGGCGGGGCGCTGGGCAACGGCTGGGACCGGCTCACCCAGGGATACGTCGTGGACTTCATGCAGCTGCCCCACTGGCCGGTCTTCAACGTCGCCGACTCGGGCATCACCGTGGGGGTGGTGCTGCTGGTGGGCCGCATCCTGCTCGGGCAGCGGCGTGGCTGAGGCCACCATCACCAAGCTGCCCCCGGTGACCCGGGCGGAGGGCGGCAGCCGCCTCGACCACTGGCTCAGCTCCCGGTTGCGGATCTCGCGCAGCGCCTCCCGGGAGCTGGTCGAGGCGGGGCGGGTGCAGCTCGCTGACCGCCCGGCGCTCCGGCCCAGGCAGACCCTCCGAGCGGGGGAGCGGGTCCTGGTGGAGCAGCTCGCGGCGCCACCGCCGCCGGAGACGCTCTCCCCCCGGCTGGTCTTCTCCGATGCGCTGCTCGCGGTGGTGGACAAGCCCGCCGGGCTGGTCGTCCACCCCGGGGCCGGGCACCGCCAGGGGACCCTCGCCCAGCAGCTCCGGGGCTGGCCCGGTCCCTGGGCCGAGGGCGAGGGGCCCGAGCGCCTCGGCTTGGTGCACCGCCTCGACCGCGGCACCAGCGGGCTCCTGGTGCTGGCCCGCACCGAGGCGGCCCGGGAGCACCTCCGCCGCCAGTTGCGGCGGCGCGAGCTGGGCCGAGAGTACTGGGCGCTGGTGGAGGGGCGGTTCCAGGAGGACCGGGGGCGGATCGAGGCGGCGCTGGGCCGCGATCCGGCGCGGCCCCGGCGGATGGCGGTCAGGGCATCGGGCCGACCCGCCGCCACCGAGTTCTGGGTCCTGGAGCGCCTCGGCGCCCGGACCGCGCTGCGCCTGCGCCTGGAGACCGGCCGGACCCACCAGATCCGAGTGCACCTCGCCTACATCGGCCGCCCGGTGGTGGGCGACGGCCTCTACGGCCGATGGCGCCAGGGGGCGGAGGCTCGGCTCGCGCTGCACGCCGCCGAGCTCCACCTGCGCCACCCCGAGGACGGGCGGGAGCTCCACTTCCGCAGCCCCCTGCCCGCGGACCTGCAGCGACTGCTCGGGGAGGCCGACACCGCGGAGGGGACGGGCTGGGATTGGCCTGCCCCGGCCTAGACTCGGGCTCCTGATGAGCGACCAGCCGCGGCGGGGCCGCCTGTTCGTGCTCTCGGGGCCCTCCGCCGTGGGCAAGGACACGGTGATCGCCCGCCTTCTGCAAATGCGACCCCAGCTCGGCCGGCCCCCCGCCTACACCACCAGGCCCATCCGCCAGGGCGAGGTCCAGGACCAGGACTACTCGTTCATCGACGAGCCCAGCTTCGCCACCATGCTGGCCCAGGGGCGCTTCTTGGAAACGGCGCTGGTCCACGGCCGCCACTACGGCACCGACCGGGAGCGGGTGGAACAGCTGCTGCGTCAGGGGCGCGACGTGCTCCTCAAGCCCGACGTCCAGGGTGCCGCCCGGCTGCGCCAGCTGGGGCTCGGGGACCGTTTCATCTTCCTGCTCCCCCCCTCGCGGCAGGTGCTGCTGGAACGTCTTGAGCGCCGGCGCACCGAGGACCCGAAGCAGCTTGAACTCCGGATCCGGGCGATCGACTCGGAGCTGGCCGAGTCCTCCTGGTACGACGAGCGGGTGGTCAACGACGAGGTGGAGCGGGCGGCCGCGCAGATCGCGGAGATCATCGACCGGGAGCGTGCCACCCCGAACTAGGCGGCGCTGCCGCTTTGCCACAATGGCCGGGCCATGACTGACGAGGGCTCGCTGGCGGGGCGCCGGATCGCGCTGCTGCTCAGCGGCGGGATCGCGGTCGTCAAGGTGCCGGAGCTGGTCACGCGGTTGCGAAAGGCCGGCGCCGAGGTGCGGGTGGGGCTGACGCCCACGGCGGCCCGGCTGATCCCGGCGGCCACCCTGCGCGCCCTCTCCGGTCACCCGGTCCACTCGCGGCTGCTGCCCCGGGGTCCGCTGGAAGGTGGGGACGATGACGGCCACGGCATGGTCCACCTGGATCTGGCGCACTGGGCGGACACCCGGGTGGTGGCGCCCGCCACCGCCTCGACCCTGGCCCGCCTGGCCGTCGGGCTCGCCGAGGACGTCGTCAGCGCCACGGTGCTGGCGGGGCAGGGGCCACTGCTGCTGGCGCCGGCGATGGAGGCCCACATGTGGCGCCAGCCAGCGACCCAGGCCAACTTGCGCCTGCTCTGCGAGCGGGGCGCCACGGTGGTGGGTCCCGTTGCCGGGAGGCTGGCCTCGGGGGCCCTGGGCGAGGGGCGGATGGCGGAGCCCAAGGCGATCGTCGAGGCGATTCGGGCCCTGGGGCGCGCCTCCTCGTCGATGGCCGGGTGGAAGGTGCTGGTCACGGCCGGGGCGACCAGGGAGCCCATTGACCCCGTTCGCTACCTGAGCAACCGCAGCAGCGGCCGCATGGGCCGGGCGCTGGCGGCGGCGGCCCAGGCCCGGGGCGCCCAGGTGGCGCTGGTGACGGCGGCCCCGGGGCCGCAGGAGGAGGGGGTGGAGGTGGTCCCGGTCGAGACGGCCACCGAGATGCTGGCGGCCTGCACCCAGCGCCTGCCCTCACTGCGCCTGCTGCTGATGGCGGCGGCCGTGGCCGACTTCCGGCCCCAGCACCCGAGCCCCGAGAAGCTGCACCGCGCCGGCCAGGAGACGCTGGAGCTGCACCTCGTCGCCAACCCCGACCTGCTCCAGCAGCTGGTCCGGGAGCGGCCCCCGGACTGCATCACCGTGGGCTTCGCCGCCGAGACCGGAGACCTGGCCGCGGCCGGGCGCGCCAAGCTCCGGCAGAAGGGCTGTGACTTGATCGTGGCCAACCCGGTCACGGGCGAGCACTCGGCGATGGGTGGGGAGATGGCGGAGGCGGTCCTGGTCTTCCGCGACCGCCCTGACCTGGCGCTCCCCTGGCAGCCCAAGCGCCAGTTGGCGGAGGGGATCCTGGACCAGGTCGAGCGGCTCGTCCCGGGTGGCGTCCTCCCGCCCACGAGTTGAGCGCCGCCCGGCCCCGGGTGGCGCGGGTGGCTCCCGACCTCCCCTCTGGCCCGGGGGCGGGAGTCTACGACTACTCGGTGCCCGACGAGCTGGCGGACGAGCTACAGCTCGGCCAGAGGGTGGAGGTTCCCTTCGGCCGCCGCAAGGTCTTCGCCTTCGTGGTGGAGCTGTTGGAGGAGTCCGAGGTGGAGCGCCTGCGCCCGCTGCAGGCGATCCGGGACCCGGAGCCGCTCCTGCTTCCCCACCAACTGAGCTTGGCGCGCTGGGTCGCGGACCACTACCTCTGCCCTTTGCCCGATGTGCTCCGGGCGATGGTGCCGCCGGCGCTGCGGGCTGGCCGGCCGGGCGGGCGGCGCCGTGCCCGCCGCCCGGCCCCCAATCAGCCCGAGCCGGCCCACCCGGGCGCGGGCTCCCACCTGGAGCTGACCCCGGCCCAGGCGGAGGTGCTGGCCCCGATCCTCTCGGCGATCTCCTCCATGCAGTTCCGCGAGTTCCTGCTCCTGGGGGTGACCGGGGCGGGCAAGACCGAGGTCTATCTCGCCGCCATCAAGGCGGCGCTGACCCAGGGACGGCGCGCCCTGGTCCTGGTGCCGGAGATCTCCCTCACCCCGCAGACGGTGCGGCGCTTCGAGGTGCACTTCCCGGGCCAGGTGGCGGTGCTGCACTCCGCGCTCACCCCGGGCGAGCGGGGTGCCGAGTGGCGCCGGGTGCGACAGGGGCAGGCCCGGGTTGTCGTGGGGTCGCGCAGCGCCGTCTTCGCGCCGCTGGCGGACCTGGGGGTGGTGGTGGTCGACGAGGAGGACTCCAGCTCCTACAAGCAGTACGACGCCCGCCCCCGCTACCAGGCGGCCGAGGTCGCCCGCCACCTGGCCCGGCTGCTCTCGGTGCCGGTGGTGCTGGGGAGCGCCACCCCCCGCCTGGAGGCCTACTCTCAAGCCCTCTCCGGTCGCGGCCTTGAGCTCCTCCGCCTGCCCAGCCGCTACCGGGGACGCCCCCTGCCCCGGGTCGAGGTGGTGGACCTGCGGGAGGAGCTGGCCTGGGGCAACACCTCCCCCTTCTCCCGGCGCCTCCAGGAGCTGGTCACCGAAACCATCCTGGAAGGGGGGCAGGGCATCCTCTTCCTCAACCGCCGCGGCACCTCCAGCGTCGTGCTCTGCCGCCACTGCGGCGAGTCCCTGGACTGCCCCAACTGCTCGGTATCGCTCACCCTCCACGACCGCGGCCGGCTCTGCGTGTGCCACTACTGCGGCCACCAGCGCGAGCTGCCGACCGCCTGCCCCGGCTGCGGCAGCCGGCTGCTGCGCGCCCTGGGGGCGGGCACCGAGCGTGTGGAGGCGGAGGCCCACTCGCTGTGGCCGGACGCCCGCATCCTGCGCATGGACCGGGACACCGTCGGTCACCGAGACGCGCACCGCGAGATCTACGAGGCCTTCAGCGAGCGCCGCGCCGACCTGCTGGTGGGGACGCAGATGGTGGCCAAGGGCTGGGACCTGCCCGGGGTGAGGCTGGTGGGGATCGTCAACGCCGACATCGCCCTGCACTTCCCCGACTTCCGGGCCGCCGAGCGCACCTTCTCCCTCCTGACCCAGGTGGCGGGCCGGGCCGGCCGGGGGGACGAGCCCGCCCAGGTGCTGCTCCAGACCTACAGCCCCGAGCACCCGGCCGTGCGCTACGCCAGTGACCACGACTACCTGGGCTTCGCCACCCAGGAGCTGGAGGCGCGCCGCCAGCTGGGCTTCCCGCCCTTCAGCAGGCTCGTCGTCCTGACCCGCAGCTCGGCCCAGGAGGGCGAGGCGCGCCAGGCGGCCCGGGAGGAGGCGGAGCGCCTGCGATCGCTGCTCGACCCTGCTCAGGCCGAGGTGCTAGGTCCCAGCCCCGCCTTCATCCCCCGGCTGCGCTCCCTCTACCGCTGGCAGCTCACCGTGCGCGCCCGCCGTCTGGGGGCGTTGCTGCCGCTGCTGCCGCAGAGCCGGGGCTGGGCGGTCGACGTCGACCCCGCCTGAGGGCTCGGCGCCGGCACCGTCTGGGAGACTTCCGACAGCGCCGGGCCCCAGCATGAACACGCCGAGCGCGGAGGGATGAAGAGTTGCGGGTGATCTTCGCCGGGTCCGACCCCTTCTCCTTGCCGGTGCTGGGCGCGCTGGCCCGCTCTCGGCACCGCCCGCTCCTGGTCCTGACCGTACCGGAGCGCTCCGGGAACCGGGGCCGGCCCGCCCCCCGCCCGGTCGCGGAGCTGGCGCGCTCACTCGAGCTGCCGCTGTCCCAGCCGGAGCGCGTCAGCTCCGGGCCGGGGCCAGTGCAGGAGGCGGCCGGCTCCGCCCAGGGGCTGGTCGCGGCCGCCTACGGCCAGCTGCTGCCCCAGGATCTGCTCTCCGCCCTGGAGCAGGGCGGGATCGGGGTGCACCCCTCGCTGCTCCCCCGACATCGCGGGGCGTCTCCGGTGGCGGCGGCCATCCTGGCGGGGGAGGAGGAGACCGGCGTCACCATCTTCCGCATGACCCCAGAGTGGGACGCCGGCCCCATCCTGGCGCAGGAGGCGCTGGCGCTGCTCCCCACCGAGACCAGTCCCGAGCTGGAGCAGCGCCTGGGCGAGCAGGCCGGGCCGTTGCTGGTCTCCGTCCTGGACCGCCTCGATGAGGGCGGGCTCCCGGAGCGGGCCCAGCCGGTGGCGGGTGCCAGCTACGCCGCCAAGCTGCGCCGCGAGGACGGCCGGGTGGACTGGCAGCTGCCGGCGCGCGAGATCGACCGGCGCCTGCGAGCGCTGCAGCCGTGGCCGGGGGTCACGCTCCCGCTGGCGGGGCGCCAGGTCAAGCTGCTCGCCGGGCAGGTGGTGGCAACGAGTGGAGAGCCGGGCGCCCGGCCGGGTGCGGTTGTCGGGGTGGCGGGCGAGGGGGTGCTGGTGGCGACCGTCTCGGGCGTCTACCGGCTGGACCGGGTGCTGCCCCCGGGGGGTCGGGCCATGAGCGCCGCCGCCTATCTGCGCGGTCGGCGGCCGCAGTTGGGGTCCTCGTCCGATGCCTGAGCCGGAGCGCGAGCGGCTCCTGGCTCGCAACCGCCGGGCGCGCTTCCAATACGAGATCCTGGAGCAGCTGGAGGCGGGGCTGGAGCTGACCGGCACCGAGGTGCGCTCGCTCCGCCAGGGCGGGGGACAGATAACCGAGGCGTACGTCCAGATCCAGGGGCGGCAGGCGTTCCTGCACGGGGCCCACATCCGTCCCTATGAGTTCGGCAACCGCCAGAACCACGACCCGAGCCGCTCCCGCCGGCTGCTGCTGCACCGCCGTCAGATCGACCACCTGCTGGGGGTGAGCAAGCAGCCCGGCAATACCCTGGTGGCGCTGGACCTGCACCTCTCGGGGAACCGCGTCAAGCTCGCCCTGGGAGTGGGGCGGGGGAGGCGGCAGTTCGACAAGCGCCAGGTGATCGCCGAGCGCGAGGCCCGCCGCCAGATCGAGCGTGGCCTGCGCCACGAGGTCCGAGTTCCGGGCTGAGCGGCTACGGCGCCCGGGCGCTAGGGCTGGTGCCTGAGCCGGGTCACGCGGGCGGGGCCGCGAAGCTCGGTGGCTGGTGGGCGTCGTCGCTCACCACCCGGAGGTCGATGTCCCAGTCGTTGTCGGCATTGCTGCCGTAGTTCATCTCCTCCACCACGTAGGTGAAGTGGCTGGGGTTGACCCCCACCACCACCGCCGCGTGACCGTAGGGCGCGAAGTAGTAGGGCGGGTCCGGCTGCCAGCTGACCAGCTCGCCCACCGCGGGGACCGCCGAGTAGCTGGCTCCGGTGAGCGCGGACTCGGCCAGAGCCCGGGCCGCCACCGCGTTGCCGTTGGCGGTGATGGCGGTGGGGTCCGAGCCGCTCCAGTTCATCGCCGCCCAGTAGGAGCACTCACCGCGGTAGTCAGGCAGGTTGAGGCAGGAGCCCATCTGCGCGTCCGGCAGCCCCCAGTAGGGGTCGCACTGGCTGATGATGCCCTCGATCACTGAGTTGTCGGGCGCGGTGGGAAAGGCCAGGGCGGCGTTCAGGGCTGCCGCCCCGGGGTAGGCGGAGGGCGGCTCGCTGCTGCTCCACTGGGCGGTGCCACCCGCCCCCAGGGTGAAGTAGAGGTGGGTCCCCGGTGAGGCGTCCAGGATCGGCGTCCCGTTCCCGCTGAGGGCCGAGCCGAGCAATGGGACGCTACCCGCCTCGCCCGGCATCACCGCGTCCGGCGCCAGCCCGACCGTGAGGGCGAGCGGATCGGTGACCAGGTTGGCGGGGCTGCTGGAGTCGGTCATTGAGACCGTGTACTGGTAGCTTCCGACAGCGGTTGGGGTCCCAGTTACGACGCCCTGGCTCGAGATACTCATCCCCGGTGGCAGGCTGCCGCTGGCCAGGCTGAAGCTGTAGGGTGCTGTCCCATTCGCGCCCACCAGCGAGCCCGCGTAGGGCAGGCCGATGTCCGGTGGCGGCTCCAGGCTGGTCACGATCTCGGGTTGGGGGTTGAGCGGCACGAAGTAGCCGAAGGCGTCGATCACCACGTCCGTTGCCCCCTGGGCGTTGTACGCGTTTAGGGTGCCGTTGTCGTTGAGGGTGACCAGGTCCAGGTTGGCCAGAGTGTCGCCCCCGACCCAGTTGAGGTCCGAGGACCCGGTGTTGGCGGCGGGGTAGACGCTGAGATAGCTGGCAGCGGTGGTGTCGGTGACGGTGAGGTTGGCCGCGACCGCCGAGGCGGAGGCGGGTATCCCATCCAGGTCCGCCATCCCCTGTTCGAGCGCGCCGCCCGAGCCCAGGGGGCCCGTCGCCTGGCGCGTATCCAGCACCCGCGCTGGGACCATCGGGGTGAAGAGGGCGGCGTTGGCCGGAGGGGCGCTGCCGTCGCTGAAGTAGCCGTTCACGTCCACGACCACGTCCGTGCTGCCCAGGTCGTTGTAGACCGTCACCTGCCCGCTGGAGCTGAGTGGTGCCATCACCCGCCGGGCGACCGTCTGCCCCGGCGCCCAGTTCAGGTTGGAGGCCGTCGGCGGCGAACCACTGGGATAGACGGTGAGGAAGCCGGCCGTGGTGGTGTCGGTGACGGTGACGTTGAGCACGACCGAGCTGGCGCCCTGGGCGGGCACCCCTCCTGCTCCCGCGACCTGCACCTGGAGTACCCCGGCTGTGCCCAGGGTGGCTCCGGCATTGGGTTCACCGCTGTTTGGGCGCGTGTCCGTGATCCGCGCCGGCGGCAGCGGCACATAGCTGCCCGCCGTGCTCGCCTGAGGTTCGGGAGCGAAGTAGCCCTCCAGGTCGACGACCAGGTCCGCCTGCCCCTGAAGGTTGTAGAAGTCGACCTCGCCGCCGCTGCCCACCTCGACAAGGACCAGGTTCGAGACGGTGGCCCCGGCCGTCCAATTGAGGTTGGACGAGTTGGGCTGGGGGGCGCCGTCTGGGAAGACCGTCATGTAGCTCGCGGCGGTGGTGTCGGTCACGGTCACGTTGAGGGCGACCGCCGTTGCGGCGGGCGGGACGGTCACCGAGCCGAAGGCGCCTAGCACCCCCAGCGAGAGCACGCCAGCGGGACCGATGCGGTTGGGCTCACCGGCCACCCTGGTGTCCAGCAGGCGCGTCGGGGGCAGGGCCGTGTAGGCACTGCCCGAGGTGGTGGCGCTGGCCGATGGGAGGTTGGTGAGAACACCCGAGATGGCAATCAGCGCCGCCAGCCCCACGCGCCCGGCGCGCTGCGCCGCGGCCTGCACCCGGGGAGACGCAGCCTCCCCCTTCAAGCTCCCAGCCACCTGGCGAGGCTAGGTGACACAAGCCCAATCCCAACCCGGGTTCGCCGCCTCGTGACGCGGCCGTCAGCGGGGGATCACGGCGAGCCCGGATTCGGTCTCACGCCCGCTCGGTCGAGCCTTGAGCTTGAGTCGGCCCGAGCTGGGGTATGATCTCGCGGCAACCGCTCGTGGGGGCGTGTGGCTTCGACGGGTGCGCGGGTTGCGAGATGGCGTGTCGAGCCCCGGGCTCGTAAAACCGGGAAAGGCAATCAAATGCCAAGAACTCGAGCCAACCGGCTCTGGCCTACGCTGCCTGATCTGATCAAGCAGTAGGGCCAAAAGCTCGGGCTTAGTCCCGACGTCGACCGGGCGAGTGTCCGCGGCGCCCGGATCCGACGCTAATACAGCGAACTTGCCCGGAGCCGGCGTCTCAGCGCTTCCGGGGACACCAACTGAGACTGGTCAGGCGGCAGCCGGTCCGGAGGCGGCCACCAGGCGAGAGCAGTATCCGGGCTACACACGTAGAGGTCTCGCGGAACGCGCGTTCGGACCCGGGTTCGACTCCCGGCGCCTCCACCAGGGTTGTTGTATGGCGAGTTGCAAGGTTGCCTGGAAGAGGCGATTTGCAGGTCTGACTGGGAAGAAAGTGACGTGAGCAGCACCGCTGGGGCGCGTCGTGACCCTCTGACAGGGGTCAAGCCGGGGGCCAGCCAGCTGCCCGTGGGTCCTCGGGCGCGCTGAACCCACCCTCGGGGGGAAGTTGAGTTCAGGCCGCTGGGGGAGCCAGCTCCGGCGGAGGGTCGGCGCCGGTCCGAGCGCGAGCGGCGGCGCGCCGGCCGGCTCGGTACAGAAGCACGCGAGTCTTCATGTTTCCGCCCTTGCTCTTGACGGGCAGGCCCAGCTTGGAGCTAGCCTCGCTCAACCCCGACCTCGTGCGCGGCGCCGTGGTTGCGCTGGCCCGTGCCGACCACTTGACTGACCCGATCGTCAGCCGAGCTGGTCGAGTACCCGGTTTGGACCGCACGTTGGTGTATCTGGCCGGACGTCGCGACCTGCCAGCGCTAATCTTCCCCGGTCAGCGCGTGCACCTCGCGGCGGCAGGTGCGCGAGCACCCCATAAGTGATTACTCGCAGGGACCGAGTCTGCACGGCGAAGTGCCGTTTGGGCGCACTTCCGAGGGGTGGGGCTGCCTAGAGCGGAGACCGCAGTACGGGTCCCGGCGCAGACGCCGGATCTTCGTGCTTCCAGTTCGCACCACCAGCCACCCGTGGCAGCGAGGGCGGAGTCCGCGTCCATATCACGGACCCGGCTCCGCCCTGTCTTCCAGGCCCGGTAGGTCCATGGGTCCCGGGGTGCCGCGACGTGATCCTCACGTCCGGGCCAAATGCACCCATCCAAAACCACCCATCTATGAACAGCTACGCGCGGCGGAATGCAATGTCGGATGTCCCACGTCGGCCCGATAAGCGACTGCCACGCAAGCCGGGTAGCGAGTCCCAGCCGTGTGGATAGCTCGGCACAACTCACGCTCTGGTCGTGTGTCGCACCTCTGCTTCTGCCGGAGGCACCCTGGAGGGACCGCTTCGACAGGGGAAGACCATCCTGGATCCCACGCCAGTCGGTCCGACCCTCCTGAGGGCATAGGTGTCGAAGCGAGATAATCGGGATGTGAGCACGAGCAACCCGACGAGCGACCCGGACAGACTCCCGGACTCCACCGATCCGAATGGACCCTGTCCCCGCTGCGGGAGGGTCGCCACCTTCACGCCGGCTGGGGCAGCCGACCTGACCTTCCGGCGCGACGTCTTTGTCGCCAACCGGGACGGATCACAGGGCCGCCTAGGGACGCAGCGACTTTCCGTGCTGGAGTGCAATGGCTGTCATGACCGCATTGTCGTGATCGAGGACCAGCTCCATGACGGTTCGCGCACGAAACAGTCGGGGCGCATCAGTTGGGAGGGAATCTTCTGGTGGCCCGTATCGGGTGCGGGCCACAGCGGCCCGGCCGTTCCCACGAAGGTCGCAGAGGCGTATAGCGAGGGCATTCGCTGTCTCGGTGCCGCGGCGCCGAACGGGGCTGTCGCCATGTTCCGCACGGCAATGACTTGGATCGTGGACGACAAGGGTTCAGTGACTGCTAAAGCCAAAGGCGACCTCAAAGAGAAGGTCAAGCAGCTGGTTTTCGACGGAGGGTTGACCGCAACAATCGGAGACTGGGTGGATCACGTACGCCTCTATGGCAACGCTGGCGTGCACCCCGACTTGTTCGGCGACGTTTCGATCGAGGAGGCAAAGGACGTCGCTCGCCTCACGCAAACCCTGCTCGAACTGCTGTACATCACGCCCGCAAAGATTGCTCAGCGACAAGCCGAGCGAAGACCGTGACCGTCCGGTGGAAGCACCTGGGCGGCGGCTCTCCGGCTGCGATACCGGCGGCCTGACGCCGGCGCTGCCCAACCCGTATCGCCTAGAGGACTGCGAGTTTCGGCCTATCGTCGCGAAACTTGGTGGTCATGAGATCGACGTGGTTCCCAGCCAACACCTCACCGGGGTGTGGGGTGCCGCAGCTCCACAGATCGCCAAGGTCGCACGCGCCGTGCGCTCCGCGCTGGGCTTGAGTTAGGTGGTTGTCAAGCCCTCCGAGGAATCATCGCGATTATCCCCACGGTGAAGAGTATGGCGCCGATCACGATCGCTGCCCAAGCCCCGAAGAAGATGGTGGCGACCTGACTGCAAGCTACCTGACTGCTACCGCTGGCAAGCTGGGCGAACTGCCCCAAGGCTGAACTGCAAACTCCTTGGACGAGTTCAACGGAGTAGGTGGAAGTGCTACTCCCAGTTCCGATCCAGGGAATGAGAAGGGCCGCGGCTCCGACGGCAGCAAGAGCCAGCCCACCCAAAATGGCGCCAATGGACCAGTCGTGGTCTTGTGCTGGTGCGGCGGGCAGCGGTGGCGCCGACGGATCAGCCATCGGCCCGGCGGCCCTGTAAAGGAGATCCCAGTCGGAGCAGGGCAGGTCTTGGGCACAGCGATCACACTCTCGGAGGTGCTCCTCCATGCGGAGGCGGCTCTGGTGGGGATCCGAGCCGTCGGTCGAAGCCCGGTAGAGATCGTCCCAAGTCGGGCAAGGCTGATCCCGTTGGCAGAGGGCGCACGCCTCCAGGTGAACGGCCAACTGGCTTTTGGGTCCCGGATGTGTGGTCATTGCGATCCGTTAGCCTCAGTCCGCAACGCTTCCAATTGTCGCATCTGGGCGGTCAGCGGCGGCCCAGACAGGCCAACCTAAGGCGCTGTGCGGCCGAAGCTCCCGGTCCGGCCCGGAGCAGTTGGCGGGCTTATCCGTCGCGGCTCCGCCGTCGACGATTTGGTTGGAGCACTTTCCTGCGACACAAACCACATGCCCGATCTCGATATGGTCGGACCAGGTACCACTCGGACCAGCCTCAGGGGATCCGGACAGCCAGTCCCACTTCCTCGGGCCTTCTTTGGTTGAACTCAAAGGTCCTGTTCAGGGCCTTGACAGGCCCCGCATTGGCCCGTACCATACTGACACAGTCTGCAAGTCGCGTTCACATCGTGAAAGTAGTGCCTACCAGAATCCACTCAGTCAGGCGATCCGTCGAAGTCGTGCTTGCGGTTGCCCAGCTGCCCACGCACCAGCGGACTGCGTCGGCCGTAGCGAGGCTCGTTCAGGCACCCCTGCCGACGGTGTCCCACACCCTCAGTACCTTGGTCGACTCTGGCCTTCTCGTGAAGGACCCAGGGCGCTGCTACCAAATCGGCCCCGCCGCCACTCCGGTAGCTGAGGCGCTGCACAGGCAGACCGAAGTGCCGGCCACCCTCATGGGGCCGCTGAAGTCCTTGGCGGACTGCAC
>JBOHUK010000024.1:0-2167 GCA_050734395.1 Candidatus Dormibacteria bacterium | reverse complement strand
GGAGGGCGCGGCGGCGGCGGCGGTTGCTCCATGTCAGTCATTGCGCCCCCTATGGTGCCACCTGGCGAGGTTGGGACTGGGCTCGGGGCTCGAGCGCATCAGCTTGGCCGGGTCGGGAAGCAGCCAGCGGGGAGGCCAGGGCCGCAGGCGGGCCAGGGCCCAGCCTCGCACGGCCGTCAGAGGGAGCGGCCCAAAGGACTCGCTGTCGGAAGAGGCCCGGGAGTTGTCACCCGCCACCCAGAGCAGCTGGCGCTCCAGGCTCAGGGCACTGACTCGCTTCACCAGCTCCAGTCCGGGCCGGGTCGGGTGCTGGACCACCGTCACCCGCCCCACGCGCGCTCTCAGGCACCCGGGAGCTGCCACCAGGATCCAACTGCCGGGGGGCAGATCGGGGAGCATGCTCTCGCCAGCCACGAGCGCCACGCTCAGCCTGGGGTTGCGCTCTGCCGCCACGGGGGAGTTCTCAGATTGCCTGAGTTCACCAGGCGATGGTACGTTTGACCGGCCTGCCCCACCTCCGCGGGTCAGCCACGGGGGCCAAGGCTCGGGAGGAGAACATGATCCAGCAAGCTCTGTCACGACTAGCCCCCAAGCGCGTAGTGCATGCTCACTGCGACATCCCCTGCGGCATCTACGACCCCCACGAGGCCCAGCTCGCCGCCCAGACGGTCGAGACCATGGTCACCAAGATCAAGGCCCTCCCGGACGACGGCTCCGAGGCCAGCCGCAACTCGTTCGCCCGTATGGTGACGGTCAAAGAGCAGCACGCGGAGCGGGTGAAGCACGAGGTCCAGGTGCTCTGGAGCGACTACTTCAAGCCCGAGCATCTGGCCAAGTTCCCCGAGCTGCATGAACTGGTGTGGACGACCCTCAAGGCGGCCTCCGCCTGCAAGCAGAACGTGGATGCTGAGAAGGCGGCAGAGCTGCGCACCAAGGTCGACGAGGTGGCTCGAATATTCGTAGAGACGAAGCGGTAGCGGGCAGCGCCGTGGCAGCACCCGAGGCTGTGAGTTTCCACTTCGATCCGATCTGCCCCTGGGCATGGGTCACGTCGAGGTGGGCCGCCCGACTTCAGGAGTTGGGACGGCTCGAGGTCGAGTGGCGTCTGTTCTCGCTGGGCGTCGCCAACCTGCCATCGGATCAGGAGTTGCCCTTGGGTCCAGTCGGCAAGAGCGCACCTGCCCTGGAGGCGCTGGTGCTAGCCCGTCGCGTGGGCGGCAACCTGGCCGTAGGCCAGCTGTACACCGAGATTGGCCGCGCCAAGTTTGAGCGCGGGGAAGGCCTGGAGTCAGCCGACGACCTGGACCGGCTCTGGTCCCAAGCCGGCCTGGACCCGTCGGCGCGACCCTCCCGCCAACGGGATCCTTCCCTGTGGACCCAGGTCGTAGAGGAGCACCAGCTAGCGGTCATTCGCTGCCAGGCCTTCGGGGTGCCAACCCTGATCCTGGACGGGGGCGAGGGTCCGGGAATCTTCGGCCCAGTGATCACCGAAGTGCCAGATGACGACGAGGCGGTCGAGCTACTCCAGGACGTGCTGCGGATGGCCCGGCGCAGCTACGTGATGGAGCTCAAGCGCGAGCGGCTCGAGCTCTCCCCGCGCATCCGCGCGGCATCCACCGCGTCACAGGGTGACTCAACTACGGATCGCTGACTGCCGGGGCCAACCAGGAGCGCTATCCGTAGACTCGGCCCGTGCCCGCTTCGCGTGCCAGCCTTGGTGCACCGTTCGGCAGCTCGATGGCTCCCCGCCTACTGCGCCACGGCAGGACGCCCGCCAATGCTCCCCATCCCAGTGCCATGGGTGGGAGAGCCACGGGCACGGCATCCCATCCCATCGCCCGCCGCGGCGTCCGCACGCAAGCCAAGCCCCTCGGCGCAGGTCGCGGAAACGCCGGCATCAGCGGGAAGACGTGGTGGTGGGCCGCTCGTCCTCCATTCTTCTCGCCCACTTCGACCACCACACTACCTGTCCGCAGAACACCACCCTTCCCGCACCTCGACTGGCCGATCGGCACAACGGCACTCCGTACCAATCGAGCGGATGCCAGATCCCTTGCCCGCACGCCGACATGATGGCCACCCTCGGTAACCTAGAGCGACGCAGGCCGGCTACATCCGCTCAACGCCGATCTCTCGATCAATTCGTTCGCACAAACGCCCAGTCCCC
>JBOHUK010000023.1:0-10802 GCA_050734395.1 Candidatus Dormibacteria bacterium | reverse complement strand
CGAGGCTCGGCTGAACCTGTTCGACCGAATACGGCAGCGACGCTTCGACGGTGATCGTCCCCACCGCAACGGACGGGAGCGTGTGGACGGTCAGTCCATCAGACCAGAATCCGCTGGCGGTCACGTCGTAGATCACACTGACTGCGATCGACCCACTCTGCTCATAGGTCTGCGGAACCCACTCGCTATCCCCGCCCGTAGTGCCGTCTGGCCAGTGCCAGACAACTTCGTCAGGCGCTGCCTCCACCACCCAAGTGACGTGCAGGGTTTCTCCGGGGTCACCGTCGCCCACGTCCGGCTCCGCCACATTGATTGTCGCGAACTCCTCCACCGGAGCCGGGCGGAGCCGTACCTGCACCGGCACTCCCACAACCCCAACGCTTGGCGGTGTGGCGGTCAACACCTCCTTCGGGACCTCGCCTTGCGCGGCCGCCAAAAACTGCTCCGGGTTCAGTCCCGGCAAACAGGCGCCCGCTTCGGCGCTAACCGAGCAAGGGCTGGGACTCCGAGGTGCCGTCGCGACCCTCAGGAACCTGACCGTCCCTGGTGCGCCGCACGTCACCTCCCACACCCAGCCGCGATCTTCGGTCGGGGTCGAATACACGATCGGTACTCGTTGCCCCACCAAGCTCCAGAAACTTCCATCCCACTGCCATGATGAGTCAGAAATCCCAGTCGCCCACTCGGTCTCTGTCAAAGGCGTACAACTTCCAGCTGCTTCCGGAGTACTGGTGATCCAACGGTGCGAGCTAGAGGGCTGCGTAGGAGCGGATGGCTCGACAAGTGTCACGCACTCGCCACCAAATGCGAGGGTTGCTGCCCCTGCCTCGCACGCAACAGAAGATCCGCCGTGATCATATGCAGCGAGCGCGGTCGCCGTGCAACAAAGGCTAACTAGCGCAAGAAGACCCAGGCCGGCTACTACAAGGTGGCTACGTCGCATTCCAAGAACCGGCCTTGCTCGCTCGTCCCTAGCATCCAGATCAGTGCGTCGATTTGGCTCGATGCGAAGTGCCGAACCCCCTTCGATGATTCAGTAGTCACTTCCTGATGACCCTGGACGAGTACGGCAATCGTTGCCGTCGGGTCGCTGGGGTCGGGCTTTACGCCAACGGATGCGTCTAGGACGGAATCCTTGACGGTTAGGACCCTGGTCCGGGTCGCTCTGTTCGAGGCGATCTGCCCGGAGTCGATAGCCAGCACGCCACCTGTATCAGAGAACGCCAGGAGCGCTGGATCGTCTCGCTCAAGGGCGGCATTCTCGATGAGGTTGTCGATAACGAGGTCTCGCACCACCTTGCGCGCTGAGACGCCTGAAGGCAGGGGATTGGTTGCCGAGACGGTGTATGGCGGAAGGGTCATAGCTGGGCTTTGACCCGCAGCCCGGGAGCAATGGTCACCATTGCCGGAGAAGCAGTCGGGCGCGGCGAAGGGATGGCGACTGGTTTGCCTGGGGAGCAACCAGCGAGAACCGCTGCCAGCGCCACCACCGTGGCCGCCCGTCCGAAACCCCGCACACCCCCCAACCTCGATCCACTGCGCAGCAGCGGCCCATCCCAACCAACAGCACCCCGTCCGCTAGAACCATATCTGATGGTGAGGACACGGACAAGGGGTCAGGAAGGCGGGCGCAGGGGCATGGGCTCCAACTGCAGGTCCAGCTCCGCCGCCGCCTGGCGAAGTTGGGTGAGGAACCAGGCAGCCGTACCTGGGTGCAGCGGCGCGACCTTGGTGCCCCGCTCTCCGTCCAGGTATGACTGGGTGAAGGCGAAGGATGGGCGCGCCATCGCCTCGCGGAGATGCGCGCAGAGCGGCGGGTCGCCGCGGCAGTCCAATGGCGGCCAGTAGATCTCGGCCATCGCCCCCGTGACCTGGTGCTGGACCCGGAACGCCTGTTTCATTGCGGTCACCTCCCGAGCTCTCTGCCCACACCCGTCCGTACCAACTGGAGCGCCTCCCAGGGCCGCTCCGGGGGCAGCGCCTCGCGACGCCGGCCGATGATCCGGTCCGCGAGCCGCCAGGGGTCGAGGAGGGTGCGCCGACCCTCGCGCACCGCTTGCTGGCTGCGCTCGCTTCGGGTGTAGGGCACGTGCAGGTAGCGAAAGATCTCAGCCGGAGTCTCCGACACCGTCTCCTGCGCATAGAGGGTGACGGCGTGGCGCTGCCTCAGCCCGGAGTCGACTTGCTCAAGGCTCATGCCCCGTGTCCGCAGCCGAAGCTCGAGCTCGTCCGGGCGCTCCATCCGGAGTCGCTCGAGCAGCCTGTCAGGCCCCAGCAGCCCGAGCGTGCTCCTGGCGGACGTGTGCTGCTGGGTGGCCGGGCTCACCTCGGCCATCATGTCGCGGTCGAGCTGGAGAGCAGGGGGCATCCCGGGGCTGCCCAGCGGAAGGTCCGGGTCCCAGCGGGCGTCGACGCGGGCCAACCGCTCGAGGTAGTGGCTGGTGAGCGCGGCGAGGTCGCGCCCCACAGGCCCATAGGGCACGGGGTCGCGAAGGGGATGGGGGAGCCAGCCCGAGGCCGCCACCAACGACACAAAGTCCCGCAGAGGGACGCCGCCCCGAGGATCCTCGATCAGCGCGTGGCCGCACTCGTGCACCAAGGCCGCCCGGAGCAGGTCGTAGCCGTGGCGGCGGTGCCAGTTCCCGTCCCGGAGGATGGGCATTTGGGACCAGTCGCGGTTGATGCGGATCACCCCGCGACGCCAGCTCCCCATCGTGCCTTCGGCAAATGACTGCCCCGGGTCGATGCGGACCTCATCGATGACGTTGCGGACGATGTCCTTGACCTGCAGCGGCAGGCGGTCGAAGGCCTCCCAGATGGTGGCCGCCCGCTCCTGCCCGCCCTGGGCGCCGAGAGTGGACACCTCGACCCGGAGCTGGAACTGCTCGGCCGCCCAGGTGACGTCGGGCACGCCCAGACGCCGGTAGGTCTCCAGACGCGCGTACTGGCGGTCTGAGCGGTACGGGCTGAGCCGCAACTCCTCGGCCACGCACCGAATGTCCGCCCAGGGGGCGGGAAAGGGGGTGAGCTAGCGGATCAGCTGATGTCGGGCCAGGCCGGGGTCTCGGACTCCCCCTCGGACTCCTCGCTCCCAACCTTCTGCTGGAAGCGAGTGGCGACCATCTGCTGGGCCATCGCCTTGGGGATCCCGAACTTGACCAGCGACCGCACCTCGTCGGCCATTACCTTGTCGCGGGCGGTCTCCACCGCCGTGATCAGATCGTCCAGGGAGATCGTTGGTTGCTTCACCTCCCGATCCTACCCAGCAAGCCCGGCTCCCAGCGCCAAGCTCAGGCGGTCGCCAGCTCGGGCACCGGGGCCGCCGCATTGGGATTGAGGCAGAAGCCCTCGTAGTCGATGGGCTGGGTGATGGTGGGCTGCTCGCCGCAGACCGGGCACTTGGGGTCGCGGCGGATGCGGAACTCCCGGAACTCCATGGTCAGGGCGTCGATGTGGAGCAGGCGGCCGGTGAGGGGCTCGCCCAGCTCAAGGATCAGCTTGATCGCCTCGGTGGCCTGGATCAGGCCCACCAGCCCCGGCAGGACTCCCAGCACCCCCGCCTCGGAGCAGCTGGGCGCCTCCTCGGGCGGCGGCGGCGCGGGATAGCGGCAGCGGTAGCAGGGGGACTGGAAGGGGACCATGGTCGTCACCTGGCCCTCGAACCGGAAGATCCCGCCGTCGATGAGCGGCTTGCCGGTGAAGACGGCGACATCGTTGGCCAGGTAGCGGGTGGGGAAGTTGTCGCAACCGTTGATGATCAGGTCGTACTGGGTGAAGAGCTCCTGCGCGTTCTCGCCGTCGAGGTGAAGGTTGTGCTCCACCACCTGGACGTCGGGGTTGAGCGCGGCCAGCGCCTGGGCGGCGGAGGCGGTCTTCAGCTGCCCCAGGCGGTCGACGGTGTGGATGATCTGGCGCTGCAGGTTGCTCAGCTCCACGCGGTCGAAGTCGACGAGCCCGATGGTGCCCACGCCCGCCGCCGCCAGGTAGTAGGCGACCGGGGCGCCCAGACCCCCCGCCCCGATCACCAGCACCCGGGCGTCGAGCAGCCGGCCCTGGCCCTCCTGGCCCACCTCGCTGAGCAGGAAGTGGCGGCTGTAGCGCTCCAGCTGCTCAGCCGTGAACTGCCTCGGCACCGACACCGGCAGGCCCTGGTCCTTCCAGGCGTTGAACCCGCCCCGCAGCGACTCCACCCGACGGTAGCCCATCGCCCGCAGCGTCGAGCCGGCCAGGAGCGAGCGGACCCCGGAGGCGCAGTAGACGGTGACCGGACGGTCGCGGTCGGGAAGCTGGGCCTCCACCCGGAGTTCGAGGTAGCCGCGGGGGATGTGCTGCGCACCGGGGATCAGCCCCTGGCTGACCTCCTCGGGCTCGCGCACGTCCAGCAACTGCCGGGAAGGGTCGTCGGCAAGGATCTGGCGCAGCTCACCGACCCCAACCTCCGGGACCTCCCCCCGCGCCCGCTCCAGCAGTTCCCGCGAGCTCAATGCCATCTTCCGCGTCACTCCCCGTTCCCAAAATCCGACCCAGAAGCAAAGAATACCCGACCGCCGCTTGCGCCAATCAGTGCGGCAGGTGGCGCAGCTCCCCGGCCAGAACGTGGATGTGCAGGTGCGGCACCGTCTGGCCGCCGCCCGGGCCGACGCTCACGAGAAAGCGATAGCCGGCCTCGTGGCCCAGGTCCGCGGCCACCAGGTTGGCAACCTGGGTGAGGCGCAGCCAGAGCCCGGCATCCTCCTCCTGGAGGTGGCGGAGGTCCTCGATGTGGCGCTCCGGCACCACCAGTACGTGGGTGGAGGCCGCCGGGTGGATGTCCTTGAAGGCGATGATCCCCCGCTCCCGGTGCACCTGCTCCGAGTGGAGCTCACCGACCACGATCCGGCAGAAGATGCAGTCGGCGTTCATCGGGCCATCATAGGTGGGGCCGCCGGACGCCCCGTCCGCCCGCGACTTAGGCCGGCGAGGTCTCCAGCGGAAGCCCGGCGGGGTCGGCGTTGGCGAAGTCGTCGTCCACCAGCACCACCTCGAAGCCCTCCCGGTCCAGCAGGCTGGCGGCGATGCTGGCGCGGTAACCGGCGGTGCAGTGCACCCAGGTGGGCAGGCGGGCCAGCTCCCCGAGCCGCCGGGGCAGGTCAGGGAGGTGGATGTTGAGCGCTCCCCGGACGTGCCCCTGGAGCCACTCGTCGGGCCGGCGGGCGTCGAGCACCTGGAGCTGGCCCGAGCGCAACGCCCGGGCCAGGCCCGAGAAGTCGGTCACCTGGTAGCTGGAGCCGCCCAGACGCTGGCGCAGGGCGGCCGGCGGCAGCGGCGACCAGCCGGTCAGCCAGTCAACCCCGATCCGGGCCAGGTCGCGGCGGGCCCGGGTCACCTGCTGCGCGCTGCTGCACACCACCGTCAGGGGCTCCCCCCAGGGCACCACCCAGCCGACGTAGGTCGCGAGCAGCAACCCGGTCGGGAAGTTGAGGGTGCCGCGGGCGTGCTCCTTGGCGAACTCGCGTCGCGCGCGCAGGTCGATGACCCACTCCCGGGCCTGGATCCGCCTCGAGATCTCATCAAGGTCGAGCTGGGGCGGGAGAGAGAGGTCGGGAGCGCTGGGCCCGAGGCGGTTGAGCGGCGCCATCCGCTCGTAGTAGGTCGGGTAGGCGGTGTACCCCGCCAGCAGCTCGCGCAGGAAGGCCTCGTCGTCGTCGGCGCCGGCGGGATTGCCGATGCGCTCCGAGCCGATGGTCGCGGCCTGGACCCCCGAGCTGGCGGAGTGGCTGGCGCAGAAACTGCCGAAGCCGTGGGTGGGGTAGAGGCCAACACCCTCGCCCAGCCGCAGCAGGCGGCGAGCCGAGCGCAGCTGGGCCCGGGCCAGGGCCGAGGTCTGGTCGGCGCTGATCAGATCGGTGCGCCCCACCGCCCCGTAGAGCAGTGAGCCGCCGCTGAACACCCCCACCTCCCGCTCGCCCTCGGCGAGGAGGTAGCTGAGGTGGGTGGGGGTGTGCCCGGGCGTGGCGATCGCCTCCAGGCTGAGGCCGCCCACCCCGACCCGCTCGCCAGCCCGGACAGGGTGGCGCGGGAAGTCCACCTCTTCGTCTCCGCCCACCAGGTAGCGGGCGCCGAGCCGCGTCGAGAGCTCGCTGCCGCCGGAGAGGTAATCGTTGTGGATGTGGGTTTCGGCGACACAGGTGATGGCCACCCCCGCCTGCTCGGCCAGCTCCAGGACCCGGTCGGTGTCGCGCTGGGGGTCGATCACCACCGCCTGCTGGCCGTCGTGGGCGAGGTAGGTGCGGTCCCCCAGCTCGGGGGTGTCCAGGGTGAGGACTTCGACCACTTGGCGCCTCCTTGCCGAGAGTCCGGGCGGTGGCAGCCCGCTGCGCCCCCCGGACGGGCGCCGGTAGTGTGCCAGAGCGCGCACCGGCCCCAGCGGTGAGGCAGCTGAGAATCGGGAGAGACCCTGGGCCGGGCGGCGAGGGGTGGCGCCTGCGGCGCCCGATCCGCCCCTGCTACGGTCGGGGCATCGCCACCTCGCGCAGAACCGAGCTCGCCCCCGGAGAGGCCGGGCGGCCCCTTCCCCTGGCCGGGGGCGACCGCCATGGCTGACGCCAATCTGGTGGATCTCACGCCGCTGCGGGATCAGCTGCGGGACCAGCTCCTGGAGCGCACCCGAGGTCGCCGCCAGCCGCTGCGCCTCGGCGTGGTCCTGGAGCGGGGCAACGTGGCAGGGGGTTCCTTCGCCCGGTCCCTGGCGCGCGAGGCGCAGGCGGCCCAGGTGGTGGTCGAGGAGCGGCGGGGGGAGGGCGAGGACCCCGAGCAGACCCTCACCGCGCTGGACGGGCTGGTCGTGGACCCGCAGGTGCACGGGGTGGTGGTGGTGCAGCCGGTCGCCTCCCTGGCCCCGGGGGTGGTCGCGGCCCACCTGCCGGCGAGCAAGGACGTGGAGGCCATCACCCCGGCGGCGCAGGCGGCCGCCGCCGCGGGCCTCCGCCGGGGCACCCCGGTGGCCGAGGCCTGCTACTCCGCCCTGAGCTTCCTCGGCATCGACGCCCCGTCGGCTCGGGTGCTGGTCGTCGGGCACGGTCCCACCGGGGGCCGTCCCATCGCCCAGCGGCTACTCGCCGCGGGAGCCCAGGTGTCGGTGGTGCAGCACGGGATCGAGCACCTGGACCCGCTGCCCCCGTACGAGGTGCTGGTTTCGGCGGTCGGCCAGGCCGGGGTCCTCCCGGGCTCGGCCGTGATCCCGGGCTCGACGGTCCTGGACGTCGGCACCTCCATGGTCGGGGACCAGCTCTGCGGCGACGCCTCCGCCGAGGCGGCCTCACGGGCGGGGAGGATCACCCCGGTGCCCGGTGGCATCGGTCGCATCACTGCCGTCTGCGCGCTTCTGGGGCTCTCAGAGCTGGGGGGCCTACAGCCCGGGCCGGTCGCCTCCTGGTCACTGCTGGAGGCGGTCGCCCGCATCATCACCCCGCGCGATGCCGCCGGCGGGGCCGCGGCTGCCGCCATCACCGGGGCGCTGGCCGCGGGGCTCGACGGCCTCTGCCGCCTGCACCGCGGGCCCGAGGAGATCTCGGCCTCGGGGCTGGCGGCGGTGCAGCTGCTGCTGGCCGCGGACCGCGACCGCCTGGCCTTCGGCGCCTACCAGCGAGCGCAGCGGGAGCAGGACCCCTCAGTCAAGGACTCGGCCCGGGCACGGGCCCTGGCCACCCCCGGCGAGATCGGCGCCCTGCTCGGCGCGCTGGAGGTACGGCTCGGGGAGCTCAGCACCACGGCCGCGCTGGACCTGGACCGGCGGCTGGCCCTGGAGCTGGCCCGGGCCGCCCGCGAGGCGGTGCTGCGCCTGCAGGCGGACTTCTCCGCCCAGACCTCGGCGAACTAGGGAACCAGCACCAGGGCCCCGTCCACCCGGTCCGACTGCACGCGCTCTAGGGCGGAAGCTGCCTCCCAGAGCGGCAGCGTCTGGAAGCGGGTCTGGATGGGAATGCGCTGGGCCAGCTCCAGGAGCTCCCGGCCATCCTCTCTCGTGAAGTTGGCGACGCTCATCAGGCGCCGCTCCCAGTAGAGGTCGGGGTAGGGGAAGGCGGGCACCCCGTCCAGGTGGATGGCGTTGACGACGCAGGTGCCCCCGCGGTCCAGGGCGCGGAGCGCCTCGATCACCACCGAGCCCGCCGGGGCGAAGGTGATAGCCCCCTGCAGCGGGCTAGGCGGCCTCTCGCCCGCCCCTCCCACCCAGGCCGCCCCCAGGGCCCTGGCTCGGTCGCGAGAGCCCGGGTCGCGGCTCACCACATGGACCTCGAGCCCCTGGTGCCGGGCAACCTGCAGGACCAGGAGGGCGGAGGCGCCGAAGCCGAAGAGCCCGAGCCGCTGCCCGGAGCTCAGCCCCGTCTGACGCAGCGCGCGAAAGCCGATGATGCCCCCGCACAGCAGGGGCGCCAGCTCGACGGCCGCCCGGCCCTCGGGCAGGGGCTGGACGAAGTCGGCCAGGGCCAGCATCTGGGTGGCGTAGCCGCCGTCCCGGTCCCAGCCGGTGAAGGTGGCGTCGGGGCAGAGGTTCTCCCGCCCCTCCTGGCAGAAGCGACAGCGGCCACAGGCGCTGGCCATCCAGCCGACCCCTACCCGGGTCCCCGGCGCGTACGAGGTGACCCCCGGGCCCACCTCCGCGACCCGCCCCACGACCTGGTGGCCGGGAACGATCGGCAGTCGGTGCGCCCCCAGGTCGCCAGCTGCGATTTGCAGGTCGGTCCGGCAGACGGCGCAGGCCTCGACCTCGATCCGGACTTCGCCTGGGCCGGGTTGCCCATCTGGCAGCCGGCGGCGGCTGAGGCGCCCCGCCTCGATGGGCCCCGGACCCTCCAGCACCATCGCCTCCACCCTGCCATTCTGGCCGGCCCTGGCCGGGACGGCGGCTAGGCTTGGCTCCATGCGCTGGGCAGATCTGGCCGTCGCCTCCGGGCTCAGACCGCCGGCCGGCCCGCCGGGCGAGCGGGAGGTGACTCTGGTCACCGCCGACAGCGAGCAGGTGGTGCCGGGCGCGGTGTTCGTGGCCATCCGCGGCGCCCACCACGACGGCCACGAGTACGTGGCGCGCGCCTTCGAGCGGGGCGCCGTGGCGGCGGTGGTGGAGAGCCCCCGGCCGGGGGCAGCGGCCCAGCTGGCGGTGGCGGACTCGCGGGCAGCGCTCGCCAACCTGGCCGCCGCCTTCAACCAAGATCCCTCGGCCGGCATCCCGGTCGTGGGCATCACCGGCACCGACGGCAAGACCACGACGGCCACCATGCTCCAGAGCGCCCTCGACCGCACCCTGGGACGGGCCGGGAGCCTGACCACGGTGGACTTCCGCTCGGGCTCGCAGGTGGAACCCAACCTCACGCGCCAGACCACCCTGGAGGCGCCCGAGATCCAGTCGCGCCTGCGGGCCATGGTCGACTCGGGCTGCCGGGCGGTCGCGCTCGAGGCCACCTCCCACGGCCTGGCCCAGGGTCGCCTCCTGGGAGTCCATTTTGCGGGAGCGGTCTACACCAGCATCACCCACGAGCACCTCGATTTCCATGGAAGTTGGGAGCGCTATTTCGAGGCGAAGGCCCGCCTGCTCGAGGCGGCGCGGGCGGAGGACGGGTTCGCCGTGCTCAACCGCGACGACCAGCGCGCCTACCCGCTGCTGCGCCCCAAGGCCGGTCGGCGGGCGCTCAGCTACAGCGCCCGCGGGGACGGGGAGGCGGACTTACGCGCCCAGGGGGTGCTGCCCAGCGCCCGCGGGGTGGAGTTCCGGGCGGAGACCCCGGCCGGCACGGCGGCGGTGCGGCTGCCCCTGCTCGGCCGCTGGAATGTGGCCAACGCGCTGGCGGCCCTGGGAGCGGGACTGCAGTTGGGGCAGCCGCTGCCGGGGCTGGTGGAGGGCTTGGCGGCGATGCAGGCGGTGCCGGGTCGCATGGAGCCGGTCGAATTGGGGCAGGCGTTCTCGGTGATCGTCGACTACGCCCACACCCCGGCAGCGCTCGGCCTCGCGCTCCACGAGCTGCGCTCGGCCACCCCCGGGAGGCTCTGGGTGGTCTTCGGCAGCGCCGGGGAGCGCGACCTGCTCAAGCGAGCGGCGATGGGGCGGATCGCCGCCCAGCAGGCGGACCTGGTGGTGGTGACCTCCGAGGATCCGCGCTCCGAGGATCCCGAGGCCAGCATCGAGGCGATCCACGCGGCGGCGGCGGCGGCGGGCGCCCGCGCTGGGGAGAACCTCTTCCGGGAGCGGGACCGCGCCGAGGCCATCCGGCTGGCGATCTCCGGAGCGCAGCCCGGCGACACCGTCCTGCTGGCCGGCAAGGGGCACGAGCGCAGCATCCTCGGGGCCAGCGGCGCGCGCCCCTGGAGTGAGCGCGGCGAGGCCGAGGCCGCGCTCCGGCGGCGCCTGGGCTGAGGGTGGCCGACCCGGCGGCGCTCGATGACCTGCGCCGGTGCCTGGGCGAGCGCGCCAGCACCGACCCGGCGGTGCTGGCGGCGCACAGCCGGGACGAGTCGCACCACGAGGCGCGGCTGCCCCTGGCGGTGGTGCGCGCAGCGGCCGTGGGTGAGGTGGTGGCTACCCTGGAGGCGGCGAGCCGCGGGCGGCTGCCGGTCACCTGCTTCGGCGCCGGCACCGGGCTGGAGGGTGGCGCCATCCCCGCCCCCGGGGGGATCGTGCTCTCGCTGGCGCAGATGGACCGGATCCTGCGGGTGAGCCCAGACGACCTCGACGCGACGGTGGAGGCCGGGGTGCGGCTGGACCAGCTCAACTCGCGGCTGCGCCACGAGGGGCTCTTCTTCCCGGTGGACCCGGGCTCCAACCCGACTCT
>JBOHUK010000022.1:0-8566 GCA_050734395.1 Candidatus Dormibacteria bacterium | reverse complement strand
GGCCACGCCGTCTCGCCACTGCCCGGGCCCGCGGCGCTGGCGGCGGCCGTGTCCGCCAGCGGGCTGCGCTGTGACCGCTTTCTGTTCCTGGGCTTCTTGCCCCGGAGCCGTTCCCGCGCCCTGCGCCTGCTGGCCCATGGGCACCAGTGGGCGCTGGTCTTCCACGAGTCGCCACACCGCCTCAGCGCCACCCTGGGCTGGGTGGCGGAGGAGTTGGGGGACCGCCCGGTGGCGGTTGCCCGCGAGCTCAGCAAGCTCCACGAGGAGTGGCTGCTAGGCCCGGCGGGCGAGCTGGCGGAGCGGCTTCGCGGGCAGCCGGTGCGCGGCGAGTGCACCGTGGTGGTGGAGGCGCCAGCGGGTGCGCAGCATGGCTGAGCCTCCGGCGCTGCTGGTGGATGCCCACTGCCACCTGCAGGAGCTGGAGCGCCGGGGACTGCGCGCGCCCGAGGCGGTGGCGGCGGCGGCCGCCGCCTCGGTGGTGCAGGTGGTCACCAGCGGCGACGGACCGCAGGACAACCGCCAGGCCCGGGATATCGCCCACCAACTGCCCGGGGTCTACTTCACCGTGGGCTGGCACCCGGTCAACCCCCATCCCCCCGACCCGGGACAGCGCCAGGAGCTCCTCAAGCTGCTGGCAGAGCCCAAGGCAGTCGCCCTGGGCGAGGTGGGGCTCGACTTCCACTTGCGGCCGGGATACCTGGAGACCCCGCCGGACCGGCAACGCTCCACCCTGGCCGCGCTCCTGGAGCTGGCGGCGCAGGTGGGCAAACCGGTCGTCATCCACCAGCGGCAGGCGGCGCGGGAGCTGCTCGAGGTCCTGGATCAGGCGCCGCCGGTGGCGGTCATGCTCCACTGCTTCAGCGGCGGGATCGAGATGGCGCGAGCCGCGGCTGAGCGGGGGCTGCTCTGCTCGTTCGCGGGCAACCTCACCTTCAAGTCGGCCCGCGACCTGCAGGAGGCGGCACGCTGGCTGCCCAGCGAGCTGTTGCTGGTGGAGACGGACGCTCCCTTCCTGGCGCCCGAGCCCCGGCGGGGTCGTCTCTGTCAGCCGGCCATGGTCCGCCTCACCGCGCAGTGGCTGGCGGCGCTGCGCGGTGAGTGCCTGGACACGATCGCCGCGTTCACCACCGCCAACGCGCGACGATTCTTCGGGCTGCCGGGGGCTTGAGCGCCCTCGACCTGTGCCGGCCCCAGACCGCCCGGGCGGTGGCCCGCCGCTTCGGGCTGAGCCCCAGCCGGGCGCTCAGTCAGAGCTTCGTCGTCGACCGCGGGGTGCGGGATGAGATCGCCGGCCGGGCTTCCGCCAGCGCGCCCGTCCTGGAGATCGGGCCGGGGCTGGGCGCTCTCACCCAGGGGCTGCTCGGGCGCGGGCTCGAGGTGGTGGCGGTTGAGATCGACCGCCGCTGCGTCGCGGCGCTGCGGCTGCTGCGCGCCGAGCCGCGGCTGCAGGTGGTGGAGGCCGACGCCCTGCTCGTGGAGCCTGCCCGGCTGGGGCTGGCGGCGGGCTTCACGGTGATGGGCAACCTGCCCTACGGGATCACCGGCGCTCTGTTGCCGCGGATTCTGCAATGGCGCCCAGGGCCCGGCCAGTGCCACCTGCTGGTGCAGCGTGAGGTCGCGCAGCGGCTGGCCGCCGCCTCTGGTGGCTGGTCACTGAGCACGCTGGCGGTGCGGCTGCGGGCGGAAGTGCTGCAGCAGTTCGACGTCCCGCCCAGCGCCTTCTGGCCGCAGCCCCGGGTGCACAGCTCCTTGCTGACCCTGGCTCCCCACCCGGGGGTGGACGCAGAGCAGGAGCGCCGGCTGCTGGAACTGGCGCGGATCGTGTTCCAAGCGCGGCGCAAGCAGCTCCATCACGGCGTGGCCCGGGCGCTGGGCCTCCGGCCGGCGGAGGCGCAGGCCTGGCTGCGGGAGCTTGGACTCGACCCGCAGCGCCGCCCCGGCAGCCTGGAGCTTGCCGAGTGGCAGCTGCTAGTTGCCAAGCTGTCACCCAGTCGAAGTCAAAAGCGGTGATATATTCGCGGCCATGCCGGCCGTGGCCCCTCCGATGAGCGGGCCACAGGCCCCGTCGGAGTCGGGGTCGGCCGGCTTCCGCGAGGCGCTCCGGGCGCGGGACTTCCGCCTTCTCTGGGGGGCGCAGGTGGCGGCGCAGCTGGGCGACAAGTTCTTCGCCTTCTCGCTGCTGCTCTCGATCTACGCGCTAACCCACCGCTACCTGAGCGACGCCGCCCTGCTGCTCGCCTACACCATCCCGGCGGTCTTTCTCTCCATCCCCGCCGGGGTCTTGGCCGACCGCTACGACAAGAAGACCCTGATGATCTGGACCAACCTGTCGCGGGGGGTCCTGGTGCTGGCGGTGCCGGCCCTGGAGCTCACCGGGGTGGCTCAGCACCAGGCGGGTCCCCTCTACGCCATCACCCTGATCTTCGCCGGGGTGGGGCAGATGTTCGCGCCCGCCGAGGCGGCCAGCATCCCCCAGCTGGTGAAGCGGCGCGACCTTCCGGCCGCCACCTCGCTGTTCACCGTGACCATCATCCTCACGATCGTGCTCTCGGTGCCGCTGGCCTCGGTGGCCCAGCGGCTCCTCGGACTGGAGGGCCCCTACTACTTCGGGGCCGCCCTCTTCATCGCGGCCGCCGGGGCCATCTGGATGATCCGTCCCAAGCTGGCGGCGACCGCCAGCGATCAGCAGGCGCCGGTGCGCGCCCCCTGGCGGGCCACCTGGACGGAGATCCGCACCACCCTGACCGTGGTGCGCTCCAACCAGGTGCTGCCCTTCGCCTTCGGGATGCTCACCCTGGCGCTGGTGATCGTCTTCACCATCTTTGCCCTCTCCGCCGGGTACATGCAGCACGTGCTGCTCAGCAAGCCGCAGAACAGCTACATCCTGCTCATCCCCGCCACCGTCGGCATGGTGGTGGCGGGGACCCTGATCAGCCGCCGCCAGCTCCCCGGCGGGCAGGCGGTCGGTCGGGTGGTGCAAGGGCTGACCGTCGCCGGCGCGGCCATGCTGGTGCTGGGAGTGCTGCCGCCGATCCTGGACCGGTTGCACGTCGACCCCGCCCTGGTGCCTCTGGCCATCGTCCTGGCGCTGATCTTCGGCATCGGACTGGGCGGGGTCCTGATCCCCTGTCTTGTGATGATCCAAGAGGAGACCGAGGAGACCACCCGGGGGAAGATCTTCGGCGGCGCCTTCTTGGCCATCAACCTGGCGATCGCCCTGCCGCTGCTGGTCGCGGGCGCCATCGCCGACGTGGTCGGGGCCAGCGACGTGGTGGGGGCCATGGGGGTGTGCCTGCTGCTGACCGCCTTGGCCTCCCGGCTGCGGCGCTGGGGCGTTTCGCCAACGGGACCGTCCGCGCCGGTGACGAGCCCGTAGCGACTTGGCAAACTCCCCCGCAACAGGGGGGCGGCCGGCGGCTCGGCGTTGTAAATGGAGCCATGCGTGCCGTCGTCACCTGCGAGAGCTGTGGGTTTCGCCAGGAGGTGGCCCGGGCCATCCCGGAGCCGACCACCTTCCACATTGTCTGCCACCGTTGTGAGCAGAGCTTGCTGGTGACGGTGACCCAGGCGGACATTCGCACCGCCGAGGCGACGCTAGGGGCGAGCAGTGCCCGGCGCTGAACCCCCCGGCGCGGGGCCACTGCCGAGTGGAGGCCTCGACCCCCTCATCGTGCGGCGCCGCAGCCGCTGCCAGATCGTGATGTCCGGTTGTCAGGGAAGACTGCCCTGACGCTGCCTCGGCGATGGGCGGGGCCCGGCTAGACCGCCCAGCGAGAGAGCCCTACCGGGACCTCCTCGCGGTTGCTCCCCAATTCAGCTAGGCCGGCACCTTCCAGCTCGAAGTCCAGGCGCAGCTGCCGCGCCAGGGGGAGGAGCTGGCCGGCCCGGGCCCGCGCCCGCAGCCGGGCGCGCCGGTCCGGATCCTGGCTGGAGCACTTGACGCTGCAGTACCGGGCGGTCTGCTTCTTGACCTTGGCGCCGCAACCGGCCCGCGCGCAGACCTTGGCGGGGCTGGGCTGGGAAGAGCGCGGCACGGACGGATATTAGAGACCCGTTAAGGGTGCCTGTCAATGGTCTAGACGGCCATAAATCTTGCCGATTCCATGGCGAATCTTGACGCTGGGGTTTGTACCCAGTTTCCCCATCCCTGGCTGTGGAGAAGCTGTCGGAATCCCCCGCCCCAGGCGGGCCGGGGAGAGCCCCTTCTGACCCTGAGGTACCATCGAGGGACCGGGGGAGCAGCGGCTCAGCCGCGGGGTGGAGGTCCTCGATGCCAGGCATGGGCAGTTTCGGCAGCGAGACCATCGCGGGCTTCTATCCCTACCTCTTCTTGGAGTTCGTGGCCATCCTTGGCCTGGTCTGGCTGGTGGTGGGGGTGCGCCTGGGTACCGGCCGCCTCAACTGGCTCGGGGGCGCGGCGCTGGGGGAGGGGGTGGGAGGGATCCAGCCCGGGTCTGCGGGGTTGCGTGCCCGCCGGCTGCTGCGCTGGGCGATTGGCGGCCTCTGGGTGCTGGACGGCCTGCTCCAAGCGCAGCCGGCCATGCCCGGGGGGTTTGCTGAGAACGTGCTCCGGCCCGCCTCGCTGGGAACTCCGGGATGGCTGGCCAACCTCATCCACTGGGAGATGTACTTCTGGCAGGCCCACCCCCTGGATCTGGCGGTGGCGACGGTGCTGGCCCAGGTGGGGATCGGGGTCGCGATCCTGGCCGGAGGCGATGCCCGGGTGGGGCGGATCGGGCTCTACTGCTCGATAGCCTGGGGCCTCTTCGTCTGGGTCGGCGGGGAAGCCCTGGGTGGGCTGCTCGCTCCGGGGGCAACTCAGATGATGGGCGCGCCCGGGGCGGTTCTGGTCTACGTGGCCGCCGCTCTGCTGCTGCTGGCGCCGCCGCGCCTGTGGACCGAGGGCCAGGCGGTGACCTGGCTGCGCCTGGGCACGGGAGGGGTGCTGGTCTTTGGCGCCTTGCTCCAGGCCCTGCCCTTCGAGGGGTTCTGGTCGGGCCGGGGGCTGAGCGCCATGTTCCTGTCCATGGCCCAGGTTCCTCAGCCCCGGTTCCTCTCGGCGCCAGTTCTGGGCATGGCCCACCTAGCGCAGT
Organism: Candidatus Dormibacteria bacterium; assembly: GCA_050734395.1. GTDB lineage: Bacteria > Chloroflexota > Dormibacteria > Aeolococcales > Bog-877 > Bog-877. Next base: position 3,473 of record JBOHUK010000022.1, on the reverse strand, counting down.
CCAGCCCGGTCGCGGTCAACCTGGCCTTCGTGCTGATCATGGCGGCGCTGGGACTCGGCCTGATCTCGGGCCGGGCGCCTCGCCGGTGGATCGTCGCCGCCCTGGTCTGGCTTGCCTTCACCTGGTGGGTGGGCCAGGACTTCGGCGCCCTGGGCAGCCGCACCGCCACCGACCCGAACCTGGCGCCGCTGCTGGCGGTGCTCTTGCTGGGTCACTGGGTCGGGAGGTCGCCGCGGACGGTGCCGGTGCCGGTGACCAGGCTCCAGGCCCCCACGGTGCGCTGGTTGGGCCTGCGGGCCACCTGCGCCTGGGCCGGTCTACTGGCGCTGGGAGTGGGGCTGGTGCCGGTGCTGCTCGGGGTGCCGGTGGCCGCGGCCCAGTCCTCCACCATCGAAGCCCTCAACACCGGCGGGCCGCTGTCGGCGGTCAACGACCTGAGCGTGCCCGACCTGACCCTGGTGAACCAGGCAGGGCACCAGGTGGACCTCCGGCAGTGGGGCGATCGTGCCGAGGTGATCACCTTCCTGGATCCGGTCTGCTTCGACGTCTGCCCGGTGATCGCCGAGCAGTTGGCCGCCGCTGACCGGGAGCTCGGGCCACTGGCCAAGCACGTCGAATTCGTCGCCGTCGTCTCCAACCCCGTCTACCACAGCCTCCGGGTGGTGCGCTCCTTCGACTCCGACCTGCTGCTCAACCGGCTGCCCAACTGGCAGTTCCTGACCGGCTCGCTGCCCCAGCTGGAGCGCGTCTGGGGCGCCTTCTCCATCGAGATCAGCCTGCCCCGCCTGCAGATGGTCGCCCATCCCACCGTCCTGTACTTCGTCCGGCCGGGCAACCTTGAGGTCAGCCTGACCCAGGACTCGGCGCTGAGCAACGCCGGGGTGATCACCTCCTACGCTGCCCTGATCGACCAGGAACTGCGCTCGATCGCCCCGTCGTGAGCCGCGCCCGTCCCTTGGGCCGCCCGGGGCGGCTCTGGCTGGTCGTGGGCGCCTGTGTCCTGGTGGCGCTGGTGGGCCTGGGGATCGCCAACCTGCCCGTCGCGCCCAACGCCAGGCCGGGGTACAGCACCCCGGACACCGCCGCCGGGCCGCTCGCCCGGCGGCTGGAGTCGATCGTGTACAGCTCCCCCGAGGTGGGCTGGGCGGTGCTGCCCGCGCGCCCCTTCTGGAGGCTGGCGCGCAGCGCCGACGGCGGCCAGACTTGGCGAGACGTGACTCCACTCGGGGCCGGCACCAACGGCGGGCTCGAGGTCTCGGTGCTGGGGCCGCAGAGCGCCATCCTTGCCTACCGCCCCTATGAGTACGACCGGGACTCCGCCTTCGCTCTGAGCACCGACGGGGGCGGGGACTGGACTACCGGCATCCTGCCCAACGGGGTCTCGCCGGGGCCCCAGCCGATGGCGGCGCCCTCACCCAAAAGCTACTTCGCCGTCTTGGGCAACGGCGAACTGGTCTTCAGCGCCGACGGTGGCGCCACCTGGACGGTCCGGGAGCTGCCGGCGCCGCCAGCGGGAAGCTGCCGGGCGACCTCCGTGGAGTTCACCAGCCCGGCGACCGGGTGGGTGAGCGGCATCTGCCAAGGGGGGGCCGGGCTCTGGGAGACCAGCGATGGCGGTGTGAGCTGGCAGTCGGAGGAGCTGCCCACCCCGGGCGACGGCTCTCAGATCACGGTGGCGCTCCCTCAGCCCGGCCCTGCCGCCGGGTGGTTCACCGAGGCGCTGAGCCGGGGCCGAGGGGGGTCATCGGTGGTGTTATGCGATCTCGCCACCGGGGCCAGCTGGAGCTGCCGTCCCGCCGAGCAGCTGCCAGCTGGGCGGATCCTGCTCGATTTCCCAAGCCCGGAGCAGGGCTTGGTCCTGGACGCCCCCGAGGCAGCCGGGGCCCTCTGCCTCGCCTACGAGACCGCCGACGGGGGTGGCGCCTGGTCGTTCCTCACCACGCCCATCCCGGCTGCCCAGGCGACCGCCCTGGACCTGGTCGGGGGCGCGGTCGAGGTCCTGGCTCAAGGGGGGAAGCACACGCTCCTCTGGCATTCGGCGAACCAGGGGCGCACCTGGAGTAAGGCCCGGCTGCGGGTGAGCAGCGGCGCTCCCCCCCGGGTCAACGGACAGAGTCTGTAGCTGGGGGGCGGGACTGATCCCCCTTCGGGTGCCGGCTCGGTGGGCCAAGGGGGGGAGCGCGTCCCAAGGCCCGCTGTGGCAGGGCCGCCCCGGCTCCGCATCCCGCCCTCTCGCCCGCGCCTCATCCCGGCCCTGCGTTGGTGGGCGCACCAGGAGTCGAACCTGGGACCTCTACCGTGTCAAGGTAGCGCTCTAACCACCTGAGCTATGCGCCCGTCGGCGGAGCGGGCCACGATTATATGACCGCCTGGCGTTCAGTTCCGAGCGCCTTCGAGCTGCGGGCGGCAGCGGCCCGCGCGGGTCATGCAGCCCAGGCGACGCAGGCCGGCCGCCGGCTCAGGTGGATGTCCCGGGGGCGGGCTGGGGCCTCTCTACAATCGGGCGGCAAGCATGTCCGAAGCCGCGCCCGCCCTCGAGACTCTGCGCCACAGCGCGGCCCACCTGATGGCGGCGGCGGTCTGCGAGCTCTGGCCGGGAGCCGAGTACGGCATCGGACCGGCGATCGAGGACGGCTTCTACTACGACTTCCTGCTGCCGGATGGCGCCCACTTCAGCGACGAGGACCTGCCCCGGATCGAGGAGCGGATGGGGGAGATCGCCTCGCGGCGGCCCGCCTACGAGCGCTCCGAGCTCAGCCGCGACCAGGCCCTGGCCGAGTTCCGCCGCCTGGGCCAGCGCTTCAAGGTGGAGCTGATCGAACGCATCCCCGAAGACGAGGTGATCAGCTGCTATCGCACCGGCGACTTCTTCGACCTCTGCCGCGGGCCCCACGTCGCGGATGCCTCCCAGATCCCGGCCTTCAAGCTGCTCCACCCGGCGGGCGCCTACTGGCATGGCGACGAGCGCGAGCCGATGCTGCAGCGCCTCTACGGCACCGCCTGGGCCTCCAGGGCGGAGCTCGACGACTACCTGGAGCGGCTGGAGCAGGCGCGGTTGCGGGACCACCGCAAGCTGGGGCGGGAGCTGGATCTCTTCTCGATCTCGGAAAGGCTCGGGGGCGGCCTCATCCTCTGGCACCCCAAGGGCGCCACCGTGCGCCTGGCGATCGAGGACTACTGGCGCCTGGAACACCGCCGCTCCGGCTACCAGCTCGTCTTCAGCCCCCACCTGGCCCGCGAGCAGCTTTGGGAGACCAGCGGTCACCTGGGCTACTTCGCCGACGAGATGTTCGGGCCGATGGCGGTGGAGGGCGACAGCTACCGCATCAAGCCGATGAGCTGTCCTTTCCACATCGAGATCTTCGCCTCGCGAGCGCGCAGCTACCGGGAGCTGCCCCTGCGCATGGCGGAGCTGGCGGCGGTCTACCGCTACCAGCGCAGTGGCACGCTGCAGGGGCTGCTGCGGGTGCGTG
>JBOHUK010000021.1:0-21837 GCA_050734395.1 Candidatus Dormibacteria bacterium | reverse complement strand
GCTCCAGACCGTGTCGTACATCCCGATCAGGACCCCGATCGCGATGGACGAGACCGTCACTCCCAGCACGACGCGGTCCCGCCAGGGATGGACACGCGCTCGTCGCACCTGGCTGAGGGCGGCCGGATGTACGGCACGACCCTTCGGTAGGCTGGTGAAGATGATCGCCGCCACCAGCAGGCCGCTTGCCCCGGAGATGAGGAACGTGGCGGGTAGCGATACCTGGAAGAGAGCCGCCCCCACCAGCGGCCCGATGATCGTGCCACCCATGTTTGCCCCCGTCAGGGTGCCGTAGGCCCGGCCCCGCCGCTCTTCTGGAACCAGGTCGACGACCGCCGCCATTGACAGCACGGTGGCGGCACCGGCCGCCGCCCCCTGGAGCGCGCGCAGGACCACAACCCACTCGGGCAGGGGCGAAAGGGCCAGGGCGGCCGTGGCGCCGGCGTAGAGCAGCTGCGATCCGACGATCAGGCCGCGCCGCCCCACCCGGTCCGAGAGCTTCCCGACCGGGTAGCGGACCGCCAGCCCCGCGGCCCAGAAGATGGCCGTGATCACGCCCACCTCGGTGTAGGAGCCGCCAATGCGGCGAGCGAACAGCGGCAGGATGGGCAGGATCATGGTCGCGCCCAGCGCGTCCACCACGGCGGCCGTCACCAGGCCCCAAAAGGCCAGTCGGGCGCGGGCCGGAGACATCGCGGGCAGGGATGACATGGGTCACCAAGTGAGCCGGTTGGGGGCTCCAGACGGGCACGACTGGAGGGGCTTGCGGCCCGACGGCGTGCGGGCGGGAAGCCGAAGGACTAGGGGGGCGAAGTGAGGCGGCCCTCTAGAATACGAGATGACTAGGAGGTCTCCCACATGAACACTGCTGGCCAGGTGGCGACCACACTGGTGATCCTCGCGTTGATCGCCGGTGGAAATGCCGTGCTCTGGGTCTGGCTGTTCCGCCGCGCCGCGAAGGCGGAGTCCCCCTCGAGTTCCAGGCCGCATTCAGGCCGGTCCGCCTGAGTTCCCAACGGAGGCCCCGATGACTAACGCCACTGAGACCGCGCCGCGCCAGCCCACTCTTGCCCCGCCCGGGCTGGAGGGAGTGGCGGTCGCCGAAACCGAGATCGGGGACGTCCGAGGCGAGGAGGGATTCTTTCACTACCGGGGCTACAACGCAACCGAGCTCGCCGACAAGTGCTCGTTCGAACAGGTGTGGTACCTGCTCATCCACGGCGAGCTACCCGATCCGCAGCAGACCGAGGGCTTCCGGCAGCAAACCTCAGAGTCGCGCGTGCTGCCGGATCAGATTGCGGGCATCCTCCCCGACATCGCGAGCCTTCGCCCCTTCATCCCCCTCGAGGCGCTGCGGACCGTGGTCTCGCTGGTGGGAAACGCCCTCAACCTGCAGCCGATCATGGATATCACCCCCGAGGAGGTGCGCGCCGAGGCGGTGAGGATGACGGCCCTGGCACCCACCCTGCTGATGGCCGCCTACCGGCTGCACCAGGGGAAGGAGCCGGTTGATGCCGACCCGGACCTGGGCTACGCCGCGGCCTACCTGCAGATGCTCACCGGGGAGCGTCCGGAGCGTGAGCAGGCGCGGGCGGTCGAGCAGTACATGATCCTGACCATGGACCACGGCTTCAACGCCTCGACGTTCACCGCGCGCGTCATCGCATCCACGGGGGCGGACATGGGCTCGTGCCTGGTGGGAGCCATCGGAGCCCTCTCGGGACCACTGCACGGCGGAGCCCCGTCGCGGGCGCTGCAGACCTTGGACGAGATCGGCACCGAGGATCGTGCTTACCCGTACCTCCACGACAAGGTGGAAAGCGGCGAGCGCTTGATGGGTTTCGGCCACCGCGTCTACAAGACCGACGACCCGCGCTCGACCCTGCTGCGCAGTGTGGCTCTGGAGCTCGGCGGCGAGCAGGCCAAATTCGCCGAGCACGTGGAGCAGACCGCACTCAAGGTACTCGAGGAGCTCAAGCCTGGCCGCCGCCTGTACACCAATGTGGAGTTCTATGCCGGAGTAGTGATGAACACAGCCGGCATTCCCCGCGACATGTTCACCCCAACCTTCGCCTGCAGCCGCACGGTGGGCTGGACCGCCGCCGTCTGTGAACAGGCCGCCCACAACCGGCTGATTCGGCCCTCGGCGATCTATGTCGGCCCGCAGCCCCCGCGGGAGCTACCTCCCGGTTACGCCTACAGCTGACGCGGCCGGCCTCGATGGGCAGGCCGCCCTTGCGACCCGCCCACCAAGGGGGAGGACGATTTTCGGGCCGGGCTCAGCCCTGCGCCTGAAAACCCAGGTCCAGGATCCGCCCCACCACGGGGTGATCCTGGTAATTGCGTCCCAAGATCACCACCACTTCGCCCGCGGCAATTGAGGTGGGGCTCTCGGAGACGGGCTTGGTGCCGTGGCCCTGGTACTTCCAGGCCTTGGTCTTGCTCGACAGATTGAGAGTGATTTCGGTGCCGTCCGGCTCCTTGATCACGAGAACACCCTGGCCCAGGGTGCCGCCGCTCGAGCTGTCCGAGACCACCTCGCCGGCCGCGCTGTGACGTCGCAGGAAGCGGTCCACACGGTTGTGCATGGTGGCGCCAGCCGAGCCGCTGGCGGGGCTCGCGCTTGTCGTCGGGGTCGAAGCGGGGCTGGCGGCAGCCGCGGCGGAGACGCCCCCGACCGCAGCCACCCCAAGCCCGGCGGCAACCGCCAGGCCGTGGTGGTAGAGCTTGCGCATGAATTACCTCCTGCCGGGCTGGTCCAACCCGCCCGGCCTGCTGACCCTGTGGGATTGCCCCCAACCTAGGCCAGCTCGGCGGCGGGCGCCTGAAAGGCGGCTGAGAGGGCGCCTGCGGTCAGGACCAGCCGCGTTGGAGTTCGGAGAACTGGTCGCGGCTGAGCCGTAGCTCCTGCTCGCCGAGGTCCCTCAGGGGCTCCTGGGGCAAGCGCTCCCTGGTGCAGAGGTCCGGCATGTCGGGATCGAAGTACAGGAGCCCGGTGATCACCTCCCCTTGTCGGCGACCCCGGTCCAGCAGGCCAAGCGCCGCCAGCCGGTCGCGGGGATCGTGCTCGGGGCCGACCTTGCGCAGCCGGAGCCGCGAGCCGTCGTGCAACTCGACCTCGGCCGCGCCGTTGTCCGCGTACTGAATCTCCACCTCGGGCCGCTCGCTGATGAAGTCGAGCTCCTGAAGCACCACGTCGTGCTGCTTGACGTACTGGTAGCTCTTGGTCGACCCCTCGTGGTCGTTGAAGGCGACGCAGGGGCTGACCACGTCCAGCACGGCGGTCCCCTGGTGAGAGAGTGCGGCCTCCAGCAGGGGCACAAGCTGCTGGCCGTCGCCGGAGAAGCTGCGGGCGACAAAGGACGCGCCCAACTCTAAGGCCAGACCGGCGATGTCGATGGTCTCCAACTCGTTCACCACTCCCTTGCGCTGAACTGAGCCGACGTCGGCGGTCGCGGAGAACTGACCCTTGGTGAGACCGTAGACACCGTTGTTCTCCACCACGTACGTGCAGTCCACGTTCCGGCGCAGCAGGTGGCAGAACTGTCCGAGCCCGATGCTGGCGGTGTCGCCATCGCCACTGATGCCGAACAGAAGCAGTTGGCGGTCAGCGACAGCCGCCCCGGTCGTGACCGCGGGCATCCGGCCGTGCACCGCGTTGAATCCGTGGGCGCGCTCGACAAAGTAGGCGGTGGCCTTCGAGGAGCAGCCGATTCCGCTCATCTTGGCCAGGTGGTACGGGTCCACGCCATGCTCGTAGAGCGCCTTGACGATGTGGTTGGTGATGGAGTTGTGCCCGCAGCCCGCGCATAGGGTGCTGGCGACGCCCTTGTACTGGTCGCGGCTCAGCCCGCGCGCGTTGGTCCGCACCTGGCTCACGCTCACTCCGGGCTGGCTCCCACCGCCAGCGCGTCGCGGACCGGTTCGGCCGCGGTGACAGTGCGCCCCTCCTGGGCCGCTATCCCCGCCACCACCTCCTCGGCAAAGAGCGGCAGTCCATCGTAGTGGCGTACGGAGCGGAGCCTCCCCGCCAGCTCGGCCCCCAACTCCAGGGCCAGGATCTGCGCCAGCTGCCCGTCCCGGTTCTGCTCCACCACGTAGGTCCGCGCGTGGCGGGCGGCGAACTCAGCGGCCGAGCCTGCGACGGGAAGCGCCCGCAGCCTGAGGTAGTCACAGCTGAGCCCGATGGTGGCCAGCTGGTCACGGGCCTCCTGCACGGCGGCGTCGGAGCTCCCGAAGGCGATCACCCCGACCTCCGACCCACTCTCCTGGACCACCGGCTCGGGGAGCCAGGCCCTTCCGGACTCCAGCTTCCGCCCCAGCCGGTCCATCACCCGCTGGTAGGCCTCGCCACTCTCGGTGTAGCGGGCGGCCTCATCGTGCCCTGACCCCCTGGTGAAGTAGGCAGCCAGCGGGTGCTCGGTGCCCGGGAGGGTGCGCCAGGGGATGGCGTCGCCGTCGACGTCCCGGTAGCGCTCGAACCGCCCCAGCCGCTCCAGGTCCTCCCGCCGCAGCACCTTGCCCCGCGCAAAGGCCTCCTCGGGGTAGGGCAGCGGCTCGCTCATCCAGAGGTTCATGCCCAGGTCGAGGTCCGACAGCACGAAGACGGGGGTCTGCAGCCGGTCGGCCAGGTCGAAGGCCTGACGGACCAGCTCGTAGCACTCGCCGACGGACCCGGGGAGCAGCACCGGGTGGCGGGTGTCACCGTGTGAGAGCGTGTAGGCGAAAGTCAGGTCGCCCTGCATGGTGCGGGTAGGCAGGCCCGTCGAGGGACCTACCCGCTGGATGTCGATGAACACTCCCGGGACCTCGGCGTAGTAGCCGAGCCCGACGAACTCCGCCATCAGCGAGATTCCGGGGCCCGAGGTGGTGGTCATGGCCCGGGCGCCCGCCCAGCCGGCGCCCAGGACCATGCCTGCCGCCGCCAGCTCGTCCTCCGCCTGGATGGTCGCCATCCGGCGCTCGCCGGTCTCGGGGTCGACCCGGTAGCGGTCGGCTAGGGCGATGAGGTGCTCCGCCAGCGACGAACTCGGCGTGATGGGATACCAGGCCAGAACCGTGCAGCCGCCCATCAGCGCCCCGAGCGCGGCCGCCTGGTTGCCCTCCACGAGAAGGGCGTCGATCAGTGGCTCGCGCACCGGCAGGTGCAGGTGGTCGGTGCGCTGCAGGTTCTCGCGCAGGTAGCTGCGACCCAGCTCCACTGCCTCCAGGTTGCGGGGTATGGCCTTGGGTTTAGCTGGGAACTGCCGTTCCAGAGCTTGCTGGACGGCCCAACCCGGGATTCCCAGAATCTCCGCGAGGACGCCCACGTAGATCATGTTGGTCAAGTACTTCCGCAGGTCGGGATCGGCCGCCGACTCCTTGGCTAGCCGGGCGAACGGCACCGGGTAGAGGTGTTGCGACTGACCGTCGCGCAGCTGGGGCTCGCCGAAGGCCTCCTCGAAGACCAGCACTCCACCGGGTAGCAGCTTGTCCAGGTCTTCCGCGAAGGTGCTGCGGTTGAGCGCCACCAGCAGGTCGGCACGGCGGCGCCCGCTGTGGTAGCCGGCGGTGTTGGCGCGGAGGTAGAACCAGGTCGGAAGGCCCTCGATGTTCGAGGGAAAGAGGTTCTTGGGCGCGACCGGGATGCCCATGGCAAAGATCGCGCGGGTCAGCGTCAGGTTGGCCGACTGGCTGCCCGAGCCGTTGACGGTCGAGGCGACCAGGTTGAGGTCGACCAGCCCTTCCGACTCCGCCCGCGTCTGCTTGCCCGTCACCCGCAGCCCATCGTAGAGCTTGCTGCCGACAGCCGAAGGCGGTCGCGGAGGGCTCCGCCGCTAGTCCGCGGGGCGCCGCCTCACGAGACGTTGCCGCTGATGTGTTCGGGCACGATCCGAACGATCACGCGGCGCTCCCCGGGCTGCAGGGGGTAATTGGGCTGGCCGTGGTACTTCTGGTTGAGGAAGTTGATGTGCTCGGTGGCACCCTCCTCAGTCAGCTCCGCCCGGCCCCGAATCACGAGCCGGCGGTAGATGTCGGCCTCGTCGGCTATGGATATGGCGATCCGCGGATCGCGGCTCAGGTTGCGAGGCTTGACCCGCCCGAGGCTGGTGTTGACCAGCACCGCCTCCCCGTCGGTGTCCACCCAGATCGGGGTCACGTGGGGTGCCCCACTGGGGTAGACGGTCGCGACGTGGGCGATGTGGGCTTCGCGCAGGAAGGCAATCTGGCCCGGCGTGAGCTTGGCGGCCACGCCATCAAGGGTAGCGTCTCTTTCGGTGCGCACCTGCGAGCATGGCCGCATGTCGGGCCGGATCCTGGTCGGCACCTGCAACTGGTCCGATCACCAAAACTTCTATCCCCGGGGCCTTCTGGCGAGGGAGCGCCTCGCGTATTACGCGCGCGTGTTCCCTCTGGTCGAGATCGACACCAGCTTCTATGCGATTCCCAGTCCCGAGCGCACGGCTGCCTGGGTCGCCGCCACCGGGGAGGAGTTCCGCTTCAACATCAAGGCCTATCGGGCGCTTACCTACCACGAGCGGGAGAAGGGGGTGCCGCGCGAGCCCACCTCAGAGGAGGAGCAGGAGTTCGCCCGGGCGCTGGCTCCGCTTCAGCAGAGCGGCAAGCTGCGAGCGATCCACTACCAGTTCCCGCCCTGGTTCACCGCCTCGCCGCGCAACCTGGACCGGCTGGCGAGGCTGCGAGACCGCCACAGGGAGGATCTCCTGGTCGTGGAGTTCCGCCACCGCAGCTGGGTGGAGGGAGACCGCCAGGCGCAGCTGCTGGACCTCCTCAGTGAGGCGCGGCTATCGCTCTGCACCGTCGACGAGCCCCAGCTCGGCTCCGGGTCATTCCCAACCCTTCCCGAGGTGACCGACCCCCGGCTCGGGGTGGTGCGCTTCCACGGCCGCAACTGGCAGCGCTGGTACGTCTCGGGGCGCACCTCGGCCGATCGTTTTGACTACCTCTACAACCGAGAGGAGTTGGCGGGATGGGTTCCACAGGTGCGTGCCCTGGCGGCCCAGGTAGAAGAGCTCCACCTGCTCTTCAACAACAACCGCTCCAACTACGCCGTGGTCAACGGACTGGAGATGGCGGAGCTCCTGGAGCTGGGCCTGGCCCCGCCCAGGCCACATCCCGGGCTGGAAGCGCCGGAGCCCCTATCCCTGCCCCTCGCGTCGGAGCCGGAGTGAGCCTCAACCTCAACCCCGACCACCTGCTGCACACCTACGGCTACCTGGCCATCTTTGCGGCGCCGCTCATAGAGAGCACGGGCCTGCCCTTCCCCGGCGAGACGGTGCTGGTCGCGGGCGCGGTCTATGCCGCCGCCACCGGGCATCTCAGCCTGCCGCTGGTGGTGCTGGCGGCGGCGGGCGGGGCCGTGATCGGCGACAACTTTGGCTATGCCATCGGCAGGATGGTGGGGCGGGCCTTGCTCGACCGCTACGGACGCTGGGTGAGGCTGACTCCCGAGCGGCTCGAGCTGCTCGATCGCTTCTATCGCCGCCGGGGGCCGCTGGCGGTGGTGGTCGCCCGGTTCGTCGTGGTGCTGCGTTCGCTGGGTGCGCTTTTCGCCGGGGCGGCCGAGATGCGCTACCCCGTCTTTCTCCTCTTCAACCTGCTGGGCGGGGCGGCGTGGGCGACCGCCTACGGGGTGCTGGGTTTCGAACTTGGCAACGCCTACTCCCGACTGTCCGGAACGGTTTCCGTCGCCAGCGTCGCCGCCGGCGCGGCCCTGTTGGCGGTGGTGGTCGCGGTCATGTTCCTGGCCCGCCGTCGGCTGGAGCGCTGGGCCCTGGGGCCAGACCCCGGTGCCCGCCCGACTACGCGGCGGTCCCCGCCGCCCGCGACCTGAGCCTCCTCGGCAGCTGAGCCACCGAGCGCAGCCGCGGCAGCTGGAAGAGGTCCGCCGCCCGGCGCAGAGCGAGCACCTCGTCCGTGGTCAGCAGCAGCTCCGCCGCCGCAACGTTGGCCTCGAGTTGGGCCACCGACTTGGCACCGGGTATCGCCACCACCTGGGGGTGGCTGAGCAGGTAGGCGAGCGCAACTTGCGCCGGGGTGACCCCATGGCCTGCGGCGACCTCCCGGAGCACCTCCAAGAGGGGCTCGGCCGCGTCCAGCGCGGCATCCGAGAAGATCAGGCGGTGGCGGCGCAGCCCCGCAGGCGACCGGCCGCTCCGGTAGCGGCCGCCCAAGATCCCCTGGGCCAGGGGGCTGTAGGCCAGGATCACCCGCTGGTGCTGCTCGGCATAGGGCAGGAGCTCACGCTCGGGCTGACGGTGCAGCAGGCTGTACTGGACCTGGTTGGAGAGCACGGGCCTCGCCAACCAGCGCTCCGTCAGCACCCAGCGGGTGAGCGAGAAATTGCTCACCCCCACCTCCCGAGTGAGGCCCAACTCCAAGACCCGGCGTAGCCCCTCCGTCTGCCTTCGGACCGGGAAGAGCGGGTTGGGGAAGTGGAGCTGGTAGAGGTCGACGGCGGCCACGCCCAGCCGCTCGAGGCTGCGCTCGAGGTGCCGGACCAGCGTGCCCGGCAGAGCCACGACCGGGAGGAACTTCGTCGCCAGGAACCGCTCTCCCTCCCAGTCCTTGAGGGCCCGGCCCACCAGCCGCTCGCTGCTCCCACGGCCATAGAGCTCGGCTGTGTCCAGCACGGTCACGCCCAGCTCCAGGGCCCGTCGGATGACGTCCACGGCTTCCTCGGCTCCGTACTCGGATCCGTATCCCCAGCCGGGCTCACCGAATTGCCAGCAACCCAGGCCCACCACCGAGAGCCGCTTGCCGCCAGCCTCGAGGTAGCGCACCTCTCGATTATGGTCCCGTCCGGAGCGCCCCCTGGAGCGTGCTACTCTCGATTCGGGGACGAAATCGGGGCGGGCAGCCAAGACCGTGGGGAGGTGATGGCGACAGGACTGCTGGCGTTCGGGTTGGGGGCGCTTTTCAGCCTGGTGGTCTGGAGTCGCTGGCTTGCCAGCCATCGGCCCGCCTTCGCGGCCTGGGGCACGGGCCTGGCGATATTCGCGGCCGCCGCCCTAACCCAGGCCCTGGGCCAGGCGGGCGGATTCTCGGTGCCCCTCTTCCGGGCCTTCTACCTCCTGGGAGGGGTGCTGGGGGTCATCTACCTGGCCCTTGGCACCGTGTTTCTCCTGGCCCCGGCCCGGGTGGCCCGCCTCTGCACGATGGTGCTGGTCGCGCTGACCCTACTGTTGGCGGTGGACGCAGCCCTGGCACCGGTGGATGCGTCCCGGCTGCAAACCACATCCGGGATCCTAGGTGGCGCGCTCGCAGGCCACGGAACCCCACTATTCGTGGCCGCTGTCGCCTTGAACATCATCGGCACAGTGGTCCTGGCCGGCGGCTCGGCGTACTCGGCCTGGCGCTTCATCCGATCCCGTTCGGGGATCGACCGGGTGGTCTGCAACGTGCTCCTGACCGTGGGGGCGCTGGTGGTCGCCTTCGGCTTCTCGCTGGCCAAGACCGTCGGGGGCAGCCTGACCGGACTCGGGATCGCCGAGTCGGTCGGTATCGCCCTGATGTTCGCCGGCTTCCTCAGCCTGGGCAGGGTGGGCGTGCGTCGCCCTTCGGTGGCAGCCGCCGCGGGGACGGCACCAGCCTCCAAGTAGCGCCACCGCAGTCTTGCGGAACTGCGAAACCGGCACGTTCGTCGTGCCGGGGCGATCGCCCGGCGGCGCGAGGGCAGGAGCCTGGGCCAGCTGAGGCCGTCGGGCCGCCGTGATGGGCTGATTCACAACCTTCACATCGGCGTGCCTTGCCCTGGGACGCCCGCCCGCCAGAGTCGGGCCAAAGCCCGGCGGCGACCGGCCGGCTGACTTCCTCTGGAGCAGGTCGAGATGTGAGGAGCCGATGACCTCGAGCCGCCGCCGTCGCCAGCACCAGCCCTCCGGGCTCCTCGACTAGGGACAGTGGCCCGCAGCGTTCACCGGCCGGTATTGCCCGGTCGTCGTCCCCGCCCCGCCGACCCCCGCAGCCATCCGCTGGCGGCCCCGGCCGGGCTGCTGCCCAGCGTGAGGTGGCTGCTGCTGGGCGTGGCGCTCACCTCCACCGCCCTCGCGGTGGCGATCATCGGCATTTTCTCCAACGCCCCTCCCCAGCTCCGCCTGTGCTCACTGGGGGCGATTGGCTGGCTCGCCTGGTGGCTGGTCTCCGGCTATCGCCAGCAGCACTTCGCCGCCTGGCGGGACCTGGTCGCGCTGGTGGCGCTATTCGTGGTCGGGCTAGGGGCGGCCGACTCGGAGAGCCTCCTCGGGGTTCTCTATGCCGCCCTCTACTTCCGGGCCCTGTACGCCACCCCGATGCGGGCCGCCCTGGTCGCGGTCGGTTTCATGGCCGCCAACCTGGCCGCTCTGGTTGTCAACGCCGGACTCAACCGGGTCGCCCCCTCCCTGGAGCACGCCTTTGCTGGAACCCTCGCCCTGGCCATGGCCACCGTGGTGGTCCAGGTGCTGCGTTCGGCGGTGAGCCGCCGCCAGCAGGCGATGTGGCGGGAGCACACCTTGCGCGACGCGGCCACCCAGCTGCTGGCGGCGAGCACGGCGGTCGCCGTCTACCGGGCCGTGCAGGAGGTCGTGCAGGGTGTCACGACCGGTCATGGGCGTGCCGCCCTCGCCACTCTTGACGGCATGCAACTGCTGGTCTTCACCGCCAGGCACGCCTCGGGCCGTGGGGTGCACCAGGCCTACTTGGAAGCGGCCGGCCTCTCCCAGCCCTTGGTCGAGGTGCTCACCGGTGTCCAGTCGCTCGGTCCTGACTCCGAACTGCGCCAGCAGCTAGCGCACACTCTGGGCTTCTCTCCCGAACTGCCGGCCCTGCAGTTGGTCTGCCTGCTGTCGGATGGCCAGCCCCGGGGCAGCTTCACCGTGGCCACAGCGCAACCCCTGCCGCGCGAGCAGGCGGAGGTGCTGGAGATCCTTGCCGACGAGTGCTCGCTGGCGCTCAGCCGGGCGGCGCTTTCTGAGGACCTGCGGCGCAGCGAGGGCCGTTTCCGGTCGCTGGTGCAGAACTCCTCGGACCTGATCCTGGCGATCGGGCCGGGTGGCTCCTTCACCTACATCAGCCCCTCCGTGGAGACGCTCTTGGGGCGCCCCGCCCCTGACCCGCACCGGCTCAGCCTCGCCGACCTGGTGCACCCCGGGGATCTGGCCAAGGTGGAGGCCGCCATCGCCGAGGTGGGCGAGGCCCGGGTCGCCGGACCCACTCTGGAGTGCCGCGCCCGCCACCATGACGGCGGCTCCCGGTACCTCGAGGTTGATCTCACCAACCTGCGAGACGACCCCTACGTGGGGGCCGTGGTCCTGACCGCCCGCGACGTCACCGAGCGGCGCGAGCTCGAGGACCAGCTCCGTCACCAGGCTCTGCATGACCCGCTGACCGGACTCGCCAACCGCGCCCTGCTCCGCGACCGCCTGGAGCACGCCCTGCACACCCGCCGCGACGGGCGCTCGGTGCTAGGCCTGCTGTCGCTGGACCTGGACAACTTCAAGACCATCAACGACAGCTACGGGCACGGCGTGGGCGACGCGGTGCTGCTGGAGGTGACCAAGCGGATCGCCGAGTGCCTGCGGCCGGCGGACACCTTCGCCCGCCTGGGTGGCGACGAGTTCGCGGTGCTGGTGGAGAAGGTCAGCAGCCCGGTGGTGGTGGAGGCGGTGGCCGAGCGCATCGGGGAAGTCCTGGCGGAGCCCATGTCGCTGTCGAGCGGGCAGGAGGTGACGGTCAGCGCCAGCATCGGCCTGATCACCACTAAGTACACGACAGCCGACGCCGAGGTGATCCTGCGCGACGCGGACATCGCCCTCTACCAAGCCAAGGCGGACGGGAAGGGCCGCTTCGTCGAGTTCGAGCCGGTCCTGCACCGGCAAGCGGTGCAGCGGATGCACGTCGAGACGGGGCTGCGCCACGCGCTGGACCGGGGCGAGTTGCGCCTGCGCTACCAGCCCATCCTCAGCGGCGGGGACCACCGCTTGGTTGGGGTCGAGGCGCTGCTGCGCTGGCGCGATCCCGACCGCAGCGCGGTCGTGTCGCCCGACGACTTCATCGAGATCGCCGAGTCCACCGGCCTCATCGTGCCGATCGGACGCTGGGTGCTCTACGAGTCCTGCCGCCAGGTCAGCCAATGGTGCCGCGAGTACGCCGGGAGGCAGGACCTGCGGCTGTCGGTCAACGTCTCTGCCCGCCAGTTGCAGCACCCGGGCCTGGCGGAGGATGTGCGGGGCGCCCTGCAGGCATCCGGGCTTTCCTCGCGCCAGCTAATCTTGGAGGTGACGGAGAGCACGATCGTCAAGGACGTGAAGCAGGCCTCGCTCCAGCTCGGCGCCCTGCGGCGGACCGGGGTGCGGATCGCCATTGACGACTTCGGCACCGGCCACTCCTCCCTTGCCCAGCTCCAGCACCTGCCGGTTGACGAGATCAAGATCGACCGCTCCTTCATGGAGCGGCTAACTGACGGCGCGTCGGGCGTGGCCGTGGCCGAGAGCGTCGTCAAGCTCGGGCGGGCGCTGTCGCTGGCCGTGGTGGTGGAGGGGGTGGAGACCGCCGAGCAACTGGCGCTGCTGGAGTCGATGAGCAGCGACCCCATGCTCCAGGGATTCCTCTTCGCCGAGCCGCTTGAGCCTAGCGGGGTCGCGGCGTGGCTGGGCACGGACCGGCCCCCGGCGGGGGTACCTCGGCCAGCCCGAAGCCGGGCCCGGCGGCCGGCGGGGACGAAGGCGCCCGCCTCCCCCTCTGCGCCGGTCGCGGCTGCTGGTCCGGCGCGCCCCGCGCGCTCGCGGCGACGGCGCACCATCCCGCCACAACTCGCCAGCTGAGCCTTGGGGCCGGCCCTTCGGAAACCGCCCGCAGCGGACCAGCCTTCGCCATGGGGAGCGAGCGCCTCCGAGCTGGAGGCGAGGGCGTTGCAGGGCCTGGTGGCGGTCGCGCTCTGGCTCACCCTGGTGGTCGGGCTGCAGCTGGTCGGCGTTATCTCATCCTTCCCGGCCTGGGCGGACCCTCTGGTGCCGGTGCCGGTGCTGGTGATCGTGGCCGACACCCTGAGGCCGCGCCCGTACCTGCTGCGCTCCGGTCGCCTCCCCGCCCGGCGCACCCTGTACTGGGTGGGGGCGGGCGCCAGCGGGGCGGCCGCGGCCCTGGGACTGGCCGCCCTGCTGGCGCCTGCGCCGACCACGGACCAGCCGTACACGATCGTCTGCGCCGCCCGCGACCTCTGGCACGGAGTGGACCCCTATCGCACCTTCGAACCCCAGTGCCTGCGCCAACTCGGTTCGCCCCTAACCGCGGTCACGCCACTCGAGTCAGGCCCGTTTGCCAGCCTGGGTCGCTACCCGAGCAACCAGCGCATCAAGCGGGTGCTGCGCCGCGACCAGGCGTCGGGGACCCACGCTGGCTTCCCCCCCTATGGGTACCCTCCGGAAGCCACGCTGCTGGTGCTGCCGGTTGCCTTCCTGGGCTGGACCCTGGTCGCGCTGTTCGTCATCGCCCTGACCGCGCTGCTGCTGTTTGCGATCTGGGGGCGAGCCGGACCCGGGCTGGCCTTGGGCCTGGCCTGGCAGCTGGCAGCCCTGTCGGTGCTGTGGGTCTCCTTCCGCTGGAACCCTGAGGACATCGCCTACTTGATCCTGGCGCTGGCCTGGGCCCGCATCGACCGGCCACGGCTGAGCTCGGTGGCCATGGCGGCCGCCGTCTGCAGCAATCCTCTGACCTGGGTCTGCCTACCGGTGTACTTGGCGGTGCTCGCGCGAGACCCGGCCCGCCGGCAGCGCTGGGCCTGGCTTGCCGGCTCCCTCCTGGCGGGGGTCCTCCCCTGGGTGCTCTGGGACCACCAGCTGCCGGCGCAGCTGTGGCGCTTCGTGACCTTGCCGGAGTTCCCCCTGGGCGCGACGCCCTCCACTCTGCTGCCGCTCCCCAGCCATCTCCACTGGCTGTTCGACCTGGCCTTTGTGGCGGGCATCGCCCTGGCGACCTTGGTCGCCTGGCGCTCGCCGCAGTGGCGCTGGGGGATGGCGGTCCTGGTCTACGCCAGTTTCTTGGTGAGCTGGCGCGCGCCCCTCTACTACGTGATGCCCGTGCTCTGGCTCAGCCCGGCTGTGGCGATCGGGGCGACCCGCCTCGGGGCGGCCGGGCTAGTTCCGGCATCTTCCCGAGCGGGCGCGCTGCGCCGGCGAGGCTGGTCTGTGCGGCGGGCCCGGCCCTCGCCCTCCTAATCCCCCCGGAGCCGCGCCCGCCCGCGGCGCCGCTCCAAGGTCAGGGCGGTGGCGCTGGCCGCCTGGGCCACCAGCTCGGCGGGCGCCGGGGCGGGCCGGCCGTCCGTGGCCCGCACCCAGACCCACTCGGTGAAGATGGAGGCGGCCAGGACCCCCTCCGGCAGGCGCCGGACCGTGGTGCGGCGCTGGCCCCGGGCGCCCCTGACCAGGAGCACCTGCACGCGGAGCTCCAACTCGTCGCCAAACAGGCAGGGAAGGTGGTAATCGATCTCGTGGCGCCGGATTACCCACCTCCCGCCTCGCGCCTTTGACCACGCGCGTCCATATCCGCAGGCCTCGGCATGACGAGCCGCCAGCTCCTCGGCGTAGTTCAGGTAGACGGCGTTGTTGAGGTGGCCCTGGCTATCCACCTCGTACTGCCGCACCCGCCAGCGGGCGGTGAATTGCAGCGGGTCCAGGGCCATTTCTCGATTATCCGCAGGACTCGAGCTTGGCCCGGGAGGCGCCGCCTATACTGCCGCCAGGGAGCGCGGCTCCCCGCTAGGGGTGCGCCGGCAGGCGCTGAGAGGCGAGAGCCAACCCTGATGACCGGATCTGGTTAGCACCAGCGTCGGGAAGCCCAGAACCTGCCGGAGCCTCCGAGGCGCCACCGCTGCCTAGGGAGGTCTGCCGCCCGTGCCGGATGCCAGCGGCGCGCTCCTCGCCCCGAGCCCAGTTCCCTCGGAGCCACAGGCCCGGCCCGACGACGAGTTCCTGCGCGTGGAGCTGCGGGGGCTGGAGCCGGTGCCTGGCGACCGACGGCACGGGCGGCCGCGCGAGCTCTTCTTCATCTGGGCGGGGGCGCTCTCCGACTTCTTCTCCCTCTTTGCCGGGGCGCTTCTGATCTCCGCGGCCGGGCTGGGGTTCTGGGACGCCGCCCTGGTGCTGGTGGCGGGAGCCACCGCCGGCTCCGCCTTCCTCGGGCTGCTCAGCATCAGCGGGCAGCGCACCGGTGCCCCCCAGATCGTCCAGTCCCGGATGGTCTTCGGACGCCGCGGGGCCAGCATCGGTGGCGCGCTGACCATGCTGATCGCGGTGGGCTGGTTCGCTTACGACTGCGCCATCGCCGTCACCACCACCCGCGCCCTGCCGCCGCTGCCCCAGGCGCCGGCGGTGGTGGTGGGAGGGCTGCTGGCGGGGATCACCCTGGTCTCGTTCCTGGTGGCGGTGTTTGGCCACCGCACCATCTCGGTGTTCCAGCACGTCCAGGTGCCCGCCTTCATCGTCGTCTGCGCCGGGGTCGCGCTCTTCACCTTCCCGCACTGGCATCTGGGGCTCCAGAGCCGCCTCGCGCCCGGACCGCACCTGGCGGCGCTGGCGCTGGGCTTCACCCTCACGTTCGCGCTGGTGGTCTCCTGGGTGACCTACGCCGGCGACTATTCGCGCTACCTTCCGGTCGGGGCCGGCGAGGCCCGGGTCGCCTGGGCCAGCGGGGGCGGCGCGGCGCTCAGCCTCATCTTCTGTGGACTGCTGGGAGCGGCGGTCCAGACCATCGACCCGGGCAAGCTCCTGCCCACCTTGATCGTCACCTCGGTGCCGGCGGGCTTCGCCTACTGCTTTGCGGCCTTCATCATCCTGGCCGAGCTCAGCTCCAACTACCTCAACGTCTACTCTGCTGCCCTCTGCGCCCTGGCGATCGGGGTCCGGCTGCGGCGCTGGGCAGCTGCGACTGCGGTGGGGGTGCTGGGCGGGCTGATCGCCGCCCTGGTCCTCTTCGCCGGGGCTGGCTTCCAGGGCAACTACGTCGACTTCCTCACCATCACCTACGTCTGGTTCCCCGCCTGGGCGGTCGTGGTGCTGCTGGACTCGGTCTGGCGGCGGCGGGACCGAGATCCCCAGGAGCTGGTCCGCCCGCGCGGGTTCTGGTTCTGGCGAGGCTTCCGTCCCGCCACTCTCACCGCCTTCGCCTGCGGCACCCTGGCGACCATCCTCTTCTTCAACGAGCCGCCGGCGCCCGGGCAGTGGGGCTTCGCCTCCCCTTTGGCGCAGTGGCTCTTTCGTGGCCAGCCCGCCGACGTCTCGCCCTTCATCGGCGTCGTCGTCACCGCGCTCGCCTACCTGGGGTGCCGGTGGTGGGAGCGGCGGAGCCAGTCGGGCCCGATGCGGGAGGCGTCCGCATGAGCGCGGCGGTGCCCCCCACCCCGATCGCCGCCACCGTCGCCACCAGCGACAGCGGCGGCGGGGCCGGTATCCAGGCGGATCTCAAGGCCTTTGCCGCCTGGGGCGCGCACGGGGTGAGCGTGCTGGTCGCCCTGACGGCGCAGAACACCGTCGAAGTCGAGGCGGTGCAGCCGGTGTCGGCAGCACTGATCCGCACTCAGTTCCGGGTGCTGGACGCGGACCTCCGCCCGCGAGCGGTGAAGACCGGGATGCTGCTCAGCGCGAGCCGTATCCGCCTGGTCACCGAGGAACTCCGGCAGCGGGATTGGGGGCCGCTGGTGGTGGACCCGGTGATGGTCGCCAAGAGCGGCGCCCGGCTGCTGGAGGAGGACGCGCTGCCCGCGCTGCGGGCCCTGCTCGGACTGGCCCTGGTCGTGACCCCCAACTGGCCGGAGGCGGCGGTTCTGGCGGGGCGGCCGGTGAGCGACGAGGCGGGGGCCATGGCCGCCGCCGCCAGCATCGCCGAGATGGGCCCGCAGTACGTGGTGGTCAAGGGCGGACATTCCCCGGGCGCGCCCGACGACCTGGTGCTGCACCGGGGCCGGGTCCGCCGGCTGCCCGGGCAGCGGCTCGAGACGCGCCACACCCACGGCACCGGCTGCACCTTCTCCGCCGCCACCACCGCCCTGCTGGCCCATGGGCTCGACCCGTCGCGGGCGCTGCGGCTCGCCAAGGGCTACGTCAGCGCCGCCATCCGCGAGGCGCCCGGGCTGGGGGCGGGCCACGGTCCCCTGCAGCAGCTGCCCCGGGGGTGGCCGCGACGGGCCTGGCCCTCGGCTGAGGGCGGGCCGCGCGAGCCGCAGGTAGACTCACGAAGGGGACGCGGGTCAAGGAGGAGCGGCGATGAAGCTGGGTAGGAAGCAGCGGCCGATGGAGCGATTGGGCACCACCGCCGGGGACGCCGCCGGAGCGGTGGCCGAGGTGATTGGGACCAGCGTCCGCCAGGCGGGCCAGTCGGTGGCGCCGGCGCTGGCGGCCTTGGGGCAGCAGGTGCCCGAGGTGGCTGGTCGGGTGGCTGGGACGGTTCAGCCGGCGGCGCAGCAGGCGCAGCGCAAGGCGGTGGAGGCAGCGGGTGTGGCGCGGGAGCGCTCTTCTGACTTCGCCGAGAAGGTGGTGCAGGCGGCCTACGAGGCCACCAAGTCGCTGCCCCCGGAGGCCCGCCGCCGGGTCGAGGGCTCCCTCACCAAGACCGGGATCGCGCCCCCCCAGCGCAGCCGCCGGGTGCCCAAGGTGTGGCTGGCAGCCGGGCTGCTGGCGGCGGCCGGGGTGGCCTTCCTCTTCTCGGGCACGGTCCAGGACCGGGTCTACGACCTGGTCGATCGCATCAGAGGTGAGGTCGACGACGACGAGGACCTCGACGACGACGGCCCGGCCGCGCCGGGCGAATTCCCCAGCTAGTCACCCCCGGCCACTGCCCGCTTGACCGCGCTGGCGGGAGGGCGTCTTCGGGGCTACTCCCCCGGCTGGGAGACTCGGGTCGGCGCCCTGCTGCTGATGCTGGCCGGCGCGGCTGGGGTGATGCTGTTGCCCCGGGTCTTCGGCGACCCCCAGGGCGTCGATCCGGATGTCTGGCGGCTGACCGCCTACTTCGCCTGCCTGTCCGCCTGGACATTGGCCTTGGGACGCCTGCGCCGCCTCGCTCCTCTGGCACTGGCCCTGCTCACCCTCACCTTCCCCTACTCGCTGTGGATGTGGCTGCTCGGCTACCAGGGGCCCCTCTCCAGCTGGCTGGGCGCACCCTACGGCCTGCTCCGCAACGCGCTGTCCGGGGCCGCCTGGCTGCTGGCGGCGCTGCTGCTGGCGCTGGCCTTCCGCCTGCTCGTGCCTTCGCCGCGGCCGCGGCTGCGCATCCTCACCCGGCCAACCTTGGGGGCCCTGCTGCTCGGGCTCGGGGTCTCGGCCCTGTTCTTGGTCATCGCCTTCGCCCTGCCGGCGGGACTGATCGGGCGTCAGGGGGTGCCGCTGCTCGCGCTCGGTGGCTCGGCGGGCGCCGCCCTCGGGTTTGCGAATGCTGCCCAAGCGGTCGCCCAGGAGGTGCAGTTCCGCGGGGTGTTGCTGGGAGCGCTCGAGCGCGAGCTCGGGCGTCGGGGTGCTCTGGTGGCCCAGGCGCTGATCTTCGGGGTGGCCCACATCGCCATTCAGTACCAGGGCCCGGCCGAGAGCTTCATCCCCATCGTGATCCTGCTCGGGCTGATCTGGGGCTGGATGACCCAGCGGACGCAAAGCATCATCCCCGCGGCCATGGTCCACGTGATCGCGGAGCTGTTCCTGCTGGCGACCATCGTCAGCGGCCTCTACGGGAGCTGAGGTGCTGGGGAGTTGGAGCCGAGCGGTGGCGGCGGGGGCCGTGGGAGCGTGCCTGGCGCTGGCCGCCGCCGTCCCCGCCCTGGCGGCCGCGCCCTGGTGGCAGGCGACCCCGCCTCCCCACCTCATCGCCCTGAGCTCCGATCCCGGCGGCCAGGCACTCGCGATCGCGGGCGGGCAGGTGGGCTGGTACCGGCCGAGCAGCGGCCGGTTCACGCCGCTGGCGCTGGGCGATCGTGGCCGGGGGAGGCCCGTACTGGTCGCCTCCCGTCTCGGCGTGGGCGCCGTCGCCTATCAGGGGGGCCGGGTGGAGGTGCTGGTGCCCGGCCGGGCGCCAAGGCTCTGGGGCTCGGTGCCGGGGAGCCTCGGCGCCATCGCGCTCGGCCCCGGGGCGCGGCCTATGCTGGCCGTGGCCAGCTCCCGCGGCCTCTTCTGGGCGCGATTGGGCCAGCGTCCCCGCCGCGCCGGCCCGGGCGCGGCGACCGCAGTCGTGGCTCCCTCCCGGGCCGGCCAGCCCTGGGTGGCGCTGGTCCGGGGCCGGGTGCTGGAGCGCCGGGCCGGGGGCTGGTCCCGGGTTCGGGGCGCGCCCCGCCTGCCCGCCGCGACTCGGGCCTTGGCCGAGCTGGGCAGTGGGGTGGTGCTGGTATGCCAGCCGTCGGGGCTGGTCTGGCGGGGGTCGGGGCGCGACTGGACCGCCGCGTTCCAGATCCTGCCCCAGGGGGGATTGGAGGGGGTCCCCCAGGTCACGGCCCTGGTGGGGGACGGGCCCTCCGCCGCGTATCTGGCCACCCGCGGCTTCGGCACCCTGCTCACCCCCGACGGCGGTTACACCTGGTACCGCGCCAGCCCGCCCAGCTCCTCCGTGCTCGGGCTGGCGGCGGTGGGGCCGGTCTTCTCCACCCGCCATCCGGCGGGATACGTCCTGGCCCTCTCGGCGGGGCAGACCTTCCGCCACCGCCTCCAGGCCCTGCCCGCCCCTCCCCCGTACCAGGGTGGCCAGCTGGAACTGCAGCTGGCGCTGACGGCGGCGGTCACGGCCGGGTGCGGGCTGGTCGTGATGGCGCTCCTGGCCTGGGGCTTCCGGCGCCGCCGGAGGCTCTCCGTATGATCTCCCCAGGCGAGGGGCGGACCGGGCAGCTGGGCTCCGAGGGCAGGCACCGATGAAGGCGGTGGTGATGGCGGGTGGCGAGGGTAGCCGGCTGCGCCCGCTCACCAGCCGGCGCCCCAAGCCGCTGGTGCCGGTGGTGGGGCGGCCCTGCATGGAGCACGTGCTGCGGCTGGTGCGCCGGCACGGGATCACCGAGGTGGTGATCACCCTGCAGTACCTGGGGGCGAGCATCCGCAACTTCTTCGGCGACGGGGCCGAGCTGGGCATGCACCTCGAGTACGTGGTCGAGGACCGGCCCCTGGGGACGGCGGGCAGCGTTCGCAACGCCGCCGCCCTGCTGCAGGAGACCTTCTTAGTGATCAGTGGGGACGCGCTCACCGACATTGACCTCACCCAGGTGGTGGGCTTCCACCGCGACCATGCGGCCAGGGCGACGGTGGTCATGTCCCGGGTGGCCAATCCGCTCGAATACGGCGTCGTGATCACCGCCCAGGACGGTCGCGTGCAGCGCTTCTTGGAAAAACCCTCATGGGGCGAGGTCTTCAGCGACCAGGTCAACACCGGGATCTACGTGGTGGAGCCGGAGGTCCTGGAGCACTGCCCGCCGGACGAGCCCTCCGACTGGTCCCAGGACGTCTTCCCCCGAATGCTCGAGGCGCAGGAGCGCCTCGTGGCCACCGTCGGCCGCGGCTACTGGTGCGACATCGGTAGCGTCCAGAGCTACCTCCAGGCCAACTGGGACGCCCTCGAGGGCCGGGTCGTCTGCGAGATCTCGGGCCAGCACGTCGGCCCGGGACAGTGGATCAACGAGGGCGCCACCATCGCCGACACCGCCCGCATCGAGGGTCCGGCGTTCATCGGCCGCGACACGGTGGTCGGGCACGAGGCCTTCATCAACGGACCCGCCGTCATCGATCGCTACGCCGTGGTCGACCAGGGCGCCAAGGTCAGCAACAGCGTGCTCTGGCCCCAGGTCTACGTCGGCGAGCGCGGCCGTCTGCGCCAGGCGGTGGTCTGCAGCTCCGCCACCCTCAAGCCGGAGGTCCTGCTGGAGAACGGCTCGGTGGTGGGCGACGACTGCACCATCGGCTCGCGCTCGGTGGTGGAGCAGGGGGTGCGGATCTGGCCCGGCAAGGAGATCGAGGCAGGCTCGGTGGTCCACGAGTCGGTGATCTGGGCCGGCACCTGGCGCAGCAGCCTCTTTGGCAAGGCGGGGATCACGGGCATCATCAACGTCGAGCTCACCCCCGAGTGGTGCGCCCGCCTGGGGGCCGCCTGGTCGGCGACCCAGCCGCGGGGCAGCCGCCTCGGGATCTGCCGGGACCGCAGCCCGGGCTCGGAGATGATCAAGCGGGCGATGATCTCCGGGATGCTCTCGGCGGGGGCGCGCGCCGTCGACCTGGGCGAGCTGCCGGTGCCGGTCACCTGCCACTACGCGCGCTCCGCGCAGCTGGCGGGGGCGGTGCACGTGCTGGCCTCACCGCTGGACGCCCGCTCCGCCGACCTGCTGGTGCTAGACGAGCGCGGGCAGGCCCTGGACCGCCGCCAGGAGCGTCGGCTGGAGAACACCTTCTTCCGCGAGGACTTCCGCCGGGTGATTCCGGGGGAGATCGCCGACCTCAGCTTCGCCCAGGGCGCCCTCGACGCCTACGCCCGGGAGTCGCTGGAGGGGCTGCAGCTGGAGGCGGTGCGCGCCGTCGCCCCGCGGGCTCTGGTCGACTTCGGCTACAGCAGCGCCTCGCTGGTGCTGCCGCAGATGCTGCGCGAGGCTCACGTCGACACCATCAGCCTGCGCTCCGGGTTCGAGGAGGAGTCGGTCTGGCCGCAGTCCCGCAACCGCGAGGAGGAGCTGGGCCAGGATGCCGCGATCACCAGGAGCGTTGACGCGGTCCTCGGCGCGCGCCTCGATGCCTCCGCGCAGCGTCTCGCCCTGATCGACGACCGGGGTGAGCCGCTGGCCTCCGAGCAGTTGGCCTGCATCCTGGCCCTGCTGGCGCTGCGCACCGCCGGCTCGGGAACGATCGTGGCTCC
>JBOHUK010000020.1:0-5859 GCA_050734395.1 Candidatus Dormibacteria bacterium | reverse complement strand
CCCCCGCCTCCCCGAGGTGACGGGAGAGAGGTACCCGGCGCCAGCGTCGAGCTGCGGCTGGTCTCGATCCTCTTCGCCGACCTGGTGGGTTTCACCACGCTGGCCGAGGCCCGGGACGCCGAGGAGGTCCGCGACCTGCTCAGCCGCTACTTCGACACCTGCCGCTCCATCGTGGAGCGCTACGGCGGCACGGTGGAGAAGTTCATCGGCGACGCGGTGATGGCGGTATGGGGCGCGCCGGTGGCCCAGGAGGACGACGCCGAGCGAGCGGTCCGGGCGGCGCTCGACCTGGTTGAGGCGGTGGGCGCCTTGCGGGACGAGGTGGGCACCCTCGAACTGGCGGCCCGGGCCGGGGTGATGACCGGCACCGCCGCCGTCAACCTGGGGGCCCAGGGCCAGGGCATGGTGGCGGGTGACCTGGTCAACACGGCCTCCCGGATCCAGGCTCAGAGCCCTCCCGGTCATGTGCTGGTGGGTGAGGTCACCAAGCGGGCGACCGAGGCGGCGGTCGCCTACGTCGAGGCCGGCCGCCACGAGCTCAAGGGCAAGTCAGAGCCGCTGGCCCTGTTCCAGGCGCTGCGGGTGGTGGCGGGTCGCGGCGGGCTGCTCAAGTCGGAGCGCCTCGAGGCGCCCTTCGTCGGGCGCGACCGGGAGCTGCGCCTGCTCAAGGAGGTCTTCCATGCCTCCACCGAGAACCGCCGTGCCCACCTGCTGCAGATCACCGGGATCCCCGGGATCGGCAAGTCCCGGCTCGCCTGGGAGTTCTTCAAGTACATAGACGGCCTGCAGGCCGGCTATTTCTGGCACCGGGGCCGCTGCCTCGCCTACGGCCAGGGGGTCACCTACTTCGCGCTGGCGGAGTTGATCCGGGGCCGCGCCGGGATCCTGGAGGCGGAGGAGCGCGAGTCGGCCTCAGCCAAGCTCCAAGCGGCGGTGGAGGAGGTCATTCCCGACCCCGAGGACCGCCGCTTCGTGCTGCCCCGGCTCGCCCACCTCGTCGGGTTGGAGGACCGCTCCGCCACCGACAAGCAGGATCTCTTCGCCGCCTGGCGGCTCTTCTTCGAGCGGCTCGCCGAGCAGAGCCCGGTGGTGATGGTCTTCGAGGACATGCAGTGGGCCGACCCCTCGCTGCTCGAGTTCATCGGCTACCTGATGGAGTGGTCCCGCGCCTATCCCCTGTTCGTGGTCAGCCTGGTGCGTCCCGAGGTGCGCGCCGCGGCGCTGGCCGCCAGCAGCCGCAACTCCACTTCGATCCACCTGGAGCCGCTCCCCGAGGACGCCATGGACCAACTCCTCCTGGGATTGGTCCCCGGTCTGCCGGCACCCCTGGCGCTGCGCATCCGTGAGCGCGCCGAGGGGATCCCGATGTACGCCGTGGAGACGGTGCGCATGCTGCTCGACCGCGGGCTCATGGTGGAGGAGGGGTCCGCCTACCGGCTGACCGGGCCAGTTGAGACCCTGGAGGTGCCGGAGACGCTGCAGGCCCTGATCGCCGCCCGACTGGACGGGATCACCCCGGAGGAGCGCCAGCTCACCGAGGACGCCTCGGTCTTGGGCAAGACCTTCACCCCGGCCGCCCTGGCGGTCCTCTCCGGGCAGCCAGAAGAGCAGCTGTTGCCGATGCTGAGCTCGCTCGTGGCCAAGGAGGTGCTGATGGTCCAGGCCGACCCCCGGTCGCCGGAACGGGGTCAGTGCGGCTTCCTCCAGGACCTGGTCCGGACCGTGGCCTACGAGACCCTCTCCAAGCGCGAGCGTCGCGCCAAACACCTGGCGGTCGCCCTGTTCTTGGCGGGGCAGGTCGGCCCCGAGAGCGAGGAGTTGGTCGAGGTCGTCGCCGCCCACTACCTGGAGGCCTGGCGACTGGATCCGGACGCCGACGATGCTCCCGAGATCAAGGGCCAGGCGCTGGGGATGCTGGTCCGGACCGCCGAGCGGGGGGCGGCCCTGGCCGCCGCCGAGGAGGCCCAGACCGCCTTCGAGCGCGCGGCCGAGCTCAGCGAGTCTCCCGAGCAGCGGGCGGCGCTCACCGAGCGCGCCGGACAGATGGCCGAGATGCGCGGTCAGTCGGAGGCCGCCGCCACCCACTACACCATGGCCAGCTCGCTCTTCGAGGAGGTGGGCCAGCAGCGGCGCGCCGCGCGGGCCCAGGCCCGGCTCGCCGGGGTGGAGTACTTCCGAGGCCAGGTGGACCAGGCGGGCCAGCGCATCCAGCAGGCCCACGACGGCATGCTGGACGCCGACCAAAACGCCGACGAGGACGCCGACTTCGCCGCGGTGGTGGGGCAGCTCGGCCGGTTGCTCGCCCTGCAGGCTCGCTACGGCGAGGCGGTGCCCCGCCTGGAACAGGCCCTGGAGTTGGCCGAGCACCTGCAGCTACCGGAGGTGTATTCGTCGGCCCTCTCGAGCAAGGCCATCGTCCTCATGCACAGCGAGCGTCTCGACGAGGCGGCGGTGATCGTCCGCCGGGCCCTGGAGGTGGCGCTGGAGCACAACTTCACCGAGGCCACCAACCGTGCCTACAACAACCTGGGCGAGGTGCTCAACTATCAGGATCGCTGGGTGGAGCTGATCGATCTCTACGACCAACTGGTGCAGACCTCGCACCGGAGCGGCGACCGCTTCTGGGAGCTGGTGGGCCGCGCCAGCTCCCTGCTGCCGATGGTGATGCTCGGGCGCTGGGACGAGGCGGTGGCACTGTTCGACACGTTGGAGTCCAGCGGCGAGTCCGGGGCCTTTGACTTCGCCAAGGTCCAACTCCTGGCCGTCACGAAGGTCGAGGCCCACCGCGGGCAGGTGGCGCACGCCGAGCACGCCCTGGCGTCGCGCCGGTGGGCCGAGCAGTCGGAGGACTGGCAGAGCCGGGCCCTCTACGGGAACGCCCACGCCGAGTTGCTCCTGGTCCGAGGCGACTTCGCCGCGGCCCGCCAGGCGGCGGCCGCGGTTCTGGAGCTGGGAGAAACGTCGCACGAGGGGCTGGCCGCCATGGGCACCAAGGTGGCGTGGAGCCAGGCGGTGCAGGGCGCTCTGGGTGCCGGCGATCTGGAAGCGGCCCGCCAGCACATCGAGCGGATCCGTGCCGCTCGCCCCGGCCAGGTGACCCCGTGGTTGCGGGCGCAGCTCGCCAGCGCCTCGGCCGACTACTGGGCTGCCAGCGGAGCGCCTCAGGGGGTGGAGGCGAGCTTCGAGGCGGCCGAGGCGGGGTTCCGTGACCTCGGGGCTATCTTCGACCTGGGGGTGACCTTGACCAAGCACGCCGAGTGGCTGACCCGGGTGGGCCGCCCCAGCCGCGTCGGGGGGCTGTGGCGCGAGGCGAGCGAGATCTTCACCCGCCTTCAAGCTGGCCCCTGGCTGGAGCGCCTGGGGCCCGGCACTGCGGAGGCGAGCGTCCCCGCCTGATCTGGCCCTGCGCCCGGGAGTCCGCCTGGAGCCCCCTTGGGTCGGGGATTGCGTCGGCCGCCCTGCCCGGCCGAGAGCGACTCACGGCGCTGTCAACAGCGCTTGACCGTGGCGTCACGGCGCCGTCGGTCCCGCAATCTAGCCTGATCGGGATGCTGCCCCACCCGGACCCGGGTCCAGATACGGCTGGCCGGCGCCGGTCGACGCGCGCTCGAGCCGCGAGTGCGCCCCCGTCCGCTCGCCCGGCCGCGCCGGGCGGCGCGGCACGGCCCTCCCGGCGCCGGGCCCGGGAGCTGGCCCCGACCGTCGACCTCGCCGAGAACGAGCTCTTGCGCGCCACCGTCGTCGCCTCGCCCACCGCCCTGGCGGCGGTGGACGCTGAGGGCCGTGTCGTCCTCTGGAACCCCGCCGCCGAGAAGCTATTCGGCTGGTCGGCGGCCGAGGTCCTGGGGGGCCTGCTTCCCAACGTGGACGCGGGCCAGCGCGCCGGGCACGAGCGGCTGCGCCAGCGCGCCCTCGAGGGGAATGAGGTCCAAGAGCGGGAGGTGCGCCGCCGCCACCGCGACGGGCACACCATCAAGGTGCTGCTCTCGACGGTCACCCTGCGCGACCGTCAGGGCCGGCCGATCGCGGCCCTCGGCGCCTACCACGACATCACCGCCCGCAAGGCGGCCGAGGAGGAGCTGATCCGGCAGGCCCAGATCGACGACCTGACCGGCCTCATCAACCGCCGCGGCCTCCTGGACCGCATCGCCCGCGCCCGCACCGGGCGCACCGGCCAGCTGGCGGTCCTGGCCTTGGACCTCGACCACTTCAAGCAGGTCAACGACGTCTACGGGCACGCGGTGGCCGATCAGCTGCTCAGGGCCTTCGCCAGACGGCTCAGCAGCTCGGTGCGCAGCAGCGATCTGCCCGCCCGCCTGGAGGGGGCGGCCTTCGGTGTGCTGCTCCGATCGGTGCCCAGCGCGGTTCTCCAGTCGACCGTCGAGCGGCTGCTGCTGCGGCTCAGCGACTCCTACCAGGTCCAGGGCCATGAGGTGTCCCTGCGGGTGACCGCCGGGGTGGCGACCCAGGCCCGCGAGGGCGACCCCGGCGAGCTCCTGCGCCGGGCCGACGTGGCCCTGCGCCGGGCCAAGCAGGTCTCCCCGGGAGGGTTCCAGCTGCTCGACGACCTCGCCGACCGGGCCTTCCAGGACCGCGTCGAGCTTTCCGCCGCGCTCCCCCACGCCGCCGAGCGCGGCGAGTTCCGCCTGCACTTCCAGCCGATCGTGGCGGCGGGCAGCCACCGGGTGGTGGGCTTCGAAGCCCTGGTGCGCTGGCAGCATCCCGAGCGGGGGCTGCTCAGCCCGGACCAGTTCATCCCCCTGGCCGAGGAGACCGGTGACATCGCCAGCCTGGGCCGCTGGGTGCTCCTCGAGGCCTGCAGCACCCTGGAGCGCTGGACCAAGGCCAGTGCCGCCGCCGCCACCCTGACCATGGCCGTCAACGTGTCCATGGCGCGGCTCAACGACCACTCCCTTGTCGAGGACGTCGGCCGGGCATTGGAGCGCAGCGGCCTGGCGCCCGAGCGCCTCTGCCTGGAGGTGACGGAGAGTTTCCTCAGCAGCGATCTGGGCTCGGCGGCCGAGATCCTGGGTGAGCTCCGCCAGCTGGGGGTCCGGCTCGCGCTGGACGACTTCGGGACCGGCAACTCCTCGCTGACCACCCTGCGGCGCTTCCCCTTCCAGATCCTCAAGATCGACCGGTCGTTCGTCAGTGGCATCGGCACGCGGCCCGACGACACGACCATCGTCGGCACCACCATCGCCCTGGCCCACGGCCTGTCGCTCAGTGTGGTGGCCGAGGGAGTGGAGACCGAGGAGCAGGCCGAGTTCCTGATCAACCAGGGCTGCGAGGAGCTCCAGGGCTTCCTCTTCGGACGACCCGAGCCGGCGGGCTCGGGAGTGCCGCCCCTCGCCCTCAGGGGGGCGGTGGTGCGCCCGCACAGCCGGGGCTCCGGGCTCGGGTCGGTGCGGCGCGCCGCGCGAGCCTGATGGATGTCTCCGCCGTCCTCGGCCTGATCTGCGTCGCCCTTTCCGTGGGTCTGATCGTGCTGGCACTCACGGTGATCCGGGTGCGCCGCCAGCTCCACGAGACCGTGAGCAACGCCGAGCTCAACGACCGCCTCTCCCGCTACGACCGCACCCCCGGCAAGGTCATCCCCCCGGACCCCTGGTCCGACGCCCTCGAGGTGGTGGAGCGGACGCTCCCTCCCAGGCCCCAGGACGCCTAGACCGGGCACAGGCCGGAGGCGGGGAGCCGCGAAGCGATCCGTGGGCTATGGTGGTGCGGCGTGCTCAGCTTTCGCGCCAAGGTGCTGCTGCTGGTAAGTCTGCTTGCCATCCTGGTCCTGCTCTGGCCGCTGGTTGGTATCTGCGCCAGCCTGCTCATCGTGATGGCCTTCGGTGCGAAGCGGCTCATCCC
>JBOHUK010000019.1:0-18756 GCA_050734395.1 Candidatus Dormibacteria bacterium | reverse complement strand
CTCGATGTCCCCATCCCTTTCTCCCCGGCGCTGGAGGACCTGACCGTGCCCACGGTCGCGGGGCTGGTGAACGAGGTGCGCCAGCTGCTGGGCAGAAGCGGGCTGAGCGAGGAGGCAGCGTCATGAGTAGCCCTAAGTCAACCCTCAAGGCCCAAAGGGTCTGCTCGTCGCGGGAAGGCGACATGGGAGTGGTGGTGGGAAGAGGGGCGCCCGAACGCAGGTCCGGCAGTGTGTTGGCCACTGGATCAGGCGGCGGGGAGGATGGCCTGGAGAGCGCCGTGCCTGACTGGGTCGTAGGGGGTGCGGTCCTGCCAGCAGCGCCAGATCACGTAGATCCAGGCTCGGGCCAAGACGCGGCTGGCGTGGGGATGGGTGTGCCCCTTGGCTCGGTGCTGGCGGTAGAGCCGGTTGGCCCACTCGTTGCCACGCACCGAATCCTGGGCGAAGTCGATGAGGGCGTCACGCAGCTTCTTGTCGCAGGCCCGGCGGAAGGTGACTGCGTGGTGCTTGCCCGAGCGTCGCGTCGAGGGCACGGCGCCGGCCAGGGCGGCCAGACACTCGGGGCTGGGGAAGCGGGCTCGGCAGTCGCCGATCTCGGCCAGCAGGGCAGCGGCACGGACGCACCCGGAACGGGGCAGGCTCTGGAAGATGAAGCCGTCGGGGTGGAGGGCGAGCTGCTCGCGGATCTGGGCCTCCAGGCCCGCGATCCCAGCGAGCAAGGCTCGCAGCACCCGCACCAGAGCCATGGTGACCGCAGCCTGGGCCGCGGCCGCCGCCCCGTGGAGGCCGGCAGGAGCGGACTGAAGCCGCCGCCGCAGCTCCGCGGCGGTGATGCGGCCAGAGTAGGCGTTGGCGACCAGCCAGGCGGCGAGGCGCTTCTCGGAGAGCCAGTTCGCTTTGGTGGCCGTGGGGAAGCGCTCCAAGAAGTCAAGGCTGATGGTGCTGTCGATTTCGGCGAAGAGCCCGACAGCACCCGGGAATACCAGCTGGAGATGCGAACGGAGCTGGTTGGCGGTGGCGATGCGCGTGGCCACCAGATCCTTGCGAGTGCGCACGGCGGCACGAAGAGCGAGCGTCTGGGCCGCGTCCGGCTGCAGGGAAGCCCAGCGGTGGCCATCGGTGCGCAGGCAGTCTGCGAGCACGAAGGCGTCGCTGCGGTCGCTCTTGTTCCCAGCCAGCCCATAGCGGGTGCGCAAGGCCTTGACCGCCCGGCTGGAGACCACGACGACCTCGAGGTTGGCTCGTATCAGAGCGTCGACGATCGGGCCGTCAGGGCGCTCGATGGCCACCCGCCGAACTCCAGCCCGGCGGAAGCGCCGACAGAGCTCGTTCAGGCCGGCGTCGGAGTGGGCTACCTCGAACTCGTCGAGGGACGTGCCCTCGGCGTCGACGATGCCGGCGGCATGGCCCTGGGACGCCCAGTCCACACTGCCGAAGCGGATCGTGCCATGCTCCATAGTTGCCTCCTTGCTGTGCTCGCAGTGGGGAAGCACCCGGTGGTCCCGGGACGCGGCTCCTGGTTGCTCACTGATCGGCGATCACTGTCGCTCAGCCCTAAAGCCAGTCAGCACGTCCTGGGCCACCGGCCCTCGCGAAACTCATGCTGGCCGTCGAGCGGCGAGCCAGCTTGGCGATGGGCCGATGGTCACCAGGGTTCCGAGCGCCGGGTTACAGCGCCCGGCAGGGAGAGGGTGCACCAGTGAGCCTGCGCCTGCTCACCGCCGGTGAGTCCCACGGCCCGGAGCTGGTAGCGGTCGTCGAGGGTCTGCCCGCCGGGGTCCCGGTGAGCTCGGAGCCGATCGATCGCGAGCTGGAACGCCGCCGCGGTGGCCACGGCCGGGGAGCGCGCTCTACCAGGATCGAGCGCGACCACGCCCAGCTGGTGAGCGGCGTGGCCGACGGCCTCAGCACCGGCGCCCCGATTGCGCTGCGCATCATCAACCGCGACCACGCCAACCAGCCCGCCACCCTCCCCCCGATCACCACCCCGCGACCCGGGCACGCTGACCTGGCCGGGCACCAGAAGTACGGGCTCGCCGATCTGCGCCTGGTGCGCGAGCGTGCCAGCGCTCGCGAGACGGCGGCGCGGGTCGCCGCGGCGGCCCTGGCGCGCTCCCTGTTGGCCAAGTGCGGCCTCGAGGTGGGGAGCTTCGTGACCAGGATCGGGGGCGAGGCGGTGGAGCCGGACCTGGCCCGGGCCCGGCCCGCCCAGCTGCGCCGCTGGGCAGCGGCGGCCGAGGGCAGCCCGGTCCGCTGCTATGACGCCGCCACGAGCAAGCGAATGATCGCCGAGGTGGACCGGGCCCGGGAGGATCGTCAGACCCTGGGCGGGACCTTCGTCTGCTTCGCCCTCGGCGTGCCGCCGGGGCTGGGTTCCCACGTGCACTGGGACCGCCGCCTCGACGGGCTCCTGGCCCAGGCCATCTGCTCCATCCCTGCCGTCAAGGGGGTGGAGTTCGGGCCCGCCTTTGAGGTGGCGGGCCTGCCCGGAACGAGCGCCCAGGACCCCATCCACCGGACTCGGGGGGGGATCGCAAGGGCGAGCAACCACGCCGGCGGGTTGGAGGGCGGCATGACCAACGGCGAGCCGCTCGTGCTCCGCGCCGCCATGAAGCCGCTCTCCTCGACGCGTGCCGAGGTGGAATCGGTGGACCTGCGCACCGGGGTCCGCGCCGACCCTCCCTACATCCGCTCGGACATCTGCGCCGTGCCCGCCGCCGCGGTGGTGGGCGAGGCGATGCTCGCCTGGGTGATGGCGCAGGCACTCCTCGAGCGCTATGGAGGCGACCGCCTCGATGCCATCCTGGCGGCCCGCCAGGCCGAGGGGGACCGGGCGTGAGACAGCGAGCGCTATCCCCGCCCCCGCTGGGTCCGGGCCGTCCCAACCTGGTCCTCAGCGGCTGCAGCGGCAGCGGCAAGACCACGGTGGGGAGGCTGGCGGCCCAGGCGCTGGGAATGCCCTTCTTGGACCTGGACCAGCTGATCGAGGCCCGCTGCGGGGTGTCGGTCGAGGAGATCTTCCGCACCCGGGGGGAGCGGGGCTTCCGGCGGGCGGAGGCCCGGATCCTGGAGGAGGCCGCTCGGCTCTCGGGGACGGTGATCGCCAGCGGGGGCGGTGCGGTGCTGCACCCGAACGCCTTCGCTGCCCTGGCCCGGGACGCCTTGGTGGTGGTGCTCAGCGCGGAGGCACGGGAGCTGCGGCGGCGCCTAGCTCGAGACCGCCCCCGGCCCCTGC
The DNA here is from genome assembly GCA_050734395.1 of Candidatus Dormibacteria bacterium. Classification (GTDB taxonomy): domain Bacteria; phylum Chloroflexota; class Dormibacteria; order Aeolococcales; family Bog-877; genus Bog-877. The sequence continues at coordinate 15,521 of JBOHUK010000019.1, read as the reverse complement.
TGCTTGAGGTGGGGGTCGAGACGCTGCTCGAGCAGCGGGCCACCGCCTACCGGGCCGCCGGCCTGGTGCTGGACACGACGGCGCTCGCCCCCGAGCAGGCGGCGTCGCGCGTGGCTGAGCTCTACCGGGAGCGGGTGGGGAGGGCGGAGCAGAGCATCAGCATCCCCTCAGCCGGCGGCTCCTACCCGTACTTGGTTGGCGGAGCTGGCAGGCAGGGGTTGGCGTCACTGCTGGAGTCGCAGTTGCCAGGGACCAGCAAGGTCGTGGTGGTGTCGGACCCCGCCGTGGCATCCACCGCGGGGAAGCAGCTCGCCGGCCTGCTGGCGGGATCGGGACGACGGGTGCTGCGCGTGGAGCTTCCGGCCGGGGAGGCCGCCAAGCAGTTGCCGGCGCTGGCGGCGCTCTGGGCACGGCTCCTGGAGCTGGGAGTAGAACGCCAGGACCTGTTGGTCGCCGTGGGTGGCGGCGCAACCCTGGACGCGGCCGGGTTCGCGGCGGCCACCCTGGGGCGGGGACTGCCCTGGGTCACGGCGCCGACCACCGTGCTGGCCATGGTCGACGCCGCGATCGGGGGCAAGGTCGCCATCGACCACGCTGGGACCAAGAACTCGGTCGGCGCCTTCCATCCACCGCTGGCGGTGATCATCGACCCCGCCTGGCTCGACACCTTGGACCCCGACCTGCGGCGAGATGGACTCGCGGAGGTGGTCAAGTCCGCGGTCCTCGCCTCGCCGAGCTGCCTTGACCTGCTCGCCGACGCGCCCCTCGGGGAGGGCGGGATCCCGTCAAACCTTGAGTGGGCGACCGAGCAGGCGGTGCGAGTGAAGGCGGCGTACGTCGGCGCCGACCCCTACGACCTCGACCTGCGGCAGGCTCTCAACCTGGGACACACCTACGCCCACGGCCTGGAGGTCGCCAGTGGGTACCGGCTCAGCCATGGCCGGGCGGTGGCGCTGGGACTGCGCGCGGCCGCCGGGCTGGGGACCGAGCTGGGCCTGACCCCAGCGCCTCTGGCCAGGCGAATAGGGCAGGTGCTGAAGCACCTGGGGCTGGACCACCCGGTCCCGCCGGGCCTGGACCACGACGCGGTACTGCGCGCCGTCGAGCACGACAAGAAGCGGCGCGGTCACGGAGTGCCCTTCCTGGTGCCAGCTGAGCTGGGCGCGGTCCTGGTGGAGGGGTTGCCCCTGAGCCGTGCCCTCGAGCCGCTTTGGAGCCTGGACGCTCGGCCGCTCGCCGCCGCGAGCGCCCGCTGATGAAGCGAGTACTGCTTCTCAACGGCCCCAACCTCAACCTGCTGGGGACTCGTGAGCCGCAGATCTATGGCCAGCAAACGCTGGCGGAGTTGGAGACGCAGGTCCAGGAGCGAGGGCGGCAGCTGGGCGTGGAAGTGCGCTGCCTCCAATCCAACTCCGAGGGTGAGCTCATCGACGCGATTCAGGGTGCACCGGCATGGGCCGACGGCATCGTGATCAACCCCGGAGGCTATTCCCACACCAGCGTCGCCATCCGCGACGCCCTGCTCGCGGTCCGGTTGCCGACCTTCGAGGTCCACCTGAGCAACCCCTATGCCCGAGAGGAGTTCCGGCACATCGATCTGGTGGCCGGCGCCTGCCAGGCGGTGGTGGCGGGACTTGGCCGGCGTGGCTACCTTGTCGCCCTGGAACACTTGCTGGGGGACGAGAGCTCCGCCGGGCCGGCCACCAGCGCCGGCTGAGCGGACCTGGGCGGCCCCCGCGGCAGGCCCCCGGCCGTGGCGGATCCGGTCAAGCCTGCGCTTGAAGGGCAACCTCGATTAGGACGACTCATGCACGTAACTCGTCGAGCGATGCGCGCCCTGGCCCTGCGGCCAAGCCGTACCTTGGTGGACATCGCGACCGGTCAGGGACACGTCGCGAGCGTCGCAGTCGCAACAATCACGTCGCTGGGCCGGTGCTCAGGTGACGTCGAGCAGGACATCCACGGGCGACTCACGAAGGTGACGGCCGATCCGGTAGCTAGGAGTGCACTTGGAACCCAGGGCCGTGCTTGTAACCGGGGCATCGAGAGGAATCGGCCGCGCCACCGCCATTGCCTTCGCCGCGGCTGGCGATCGTGTGGCCGCGGGCTACGCCCAGGGGCGGGCGGCAGCGGAAGCGTTGGTGGCGAGCCTGCCGGGATCGGGACACGTCGCCATCGCTGCAGATATCGCGGAAGCGGACCAGGCCCGGGATCTGGTCGAACGGGCGGTGGACGCCCTCGGTGCCCTGGACATCCTCGTTAACAACGCCGGCGTCAGCCTCCTGCACGACGTCACCAATCCGGACTTTGCCAGCTGGCGCGCGGCCTTCGACCGAACCCTGGCGGTGAACCTCAGTGGCGCCGCCTATGTCACCTACTTCGCGGTTCAGCACATGCTCGGCCGTGGCGGGCGGATCATCAACATCAGCTCGCGGGGTGCGTTTCGGGGCGAGCCGGGGCAACCCGGCTACGGGGCCAGCAAGGCGGGGCTCAACGCGTTCGGCCAGTCGCTGGCGCGCGCGCTGGGCGAGCACGGAATCGCGGTGATGACCATCGCCCCCGGATGGGTGAGCACCGACATGTCGAACGAGGAGTTGAAGCGGCCGCGCGGCCAGGAGATCCTGCAGCAGAGCCCACTCGGCCGGATCGCCCGGCCCGAGGAGGTGGCGGCCGCGGTCGTCTACCTCGCCTCACCCGAGGCGGAGTTCGCCAGCGGCGCCATCCTCGACATCAACGGGGCCTCATACCTGCGCAGCTAACGGCCCCGCCGACCGGCAGCCCCAGAGCCGCGGCCGTGCCGTGGTTCCGCAGACCTCCAGGTGCGCTTAAGATCCCACGCAGCCGACACCCAGAACGGGCCGCACCAGGGCAGGGCAGGAGCACGGTGGATGCCGAGCGCCGCTGCCCGTCTCATACAAACGGCAGAACAGGAGAGGAGGCAATGGCGTTCGAACACATCCCACACCCGCGCACGCTTGACATCCTCCACCACCGGGCAGGGCCCTCGAAGGTGGACGACCAACGGGACCGCAGGACCCCGATGGCACGCGTCAACTCCAGGCTCGGGCTGGCAATCACCGTGGTGGTGGGCACGATGTGGGCAGCCTACATCTTCGCCATCATCGCGCTGTTAAGCCTGCCGGCGGCGATAGCCAGCCACAACCTCACGATCCTGATCGCTTGGATTTCGAGCAACTTTCTCCAGTTGATCCTGCTCCCCATCATCATCGTCGGCCAGAACATCCAGGCCAAAGCCTCGGACCAGCGCGCCGCCGAAACCTACGCCGATGCCGAGGCGGTGCTGCACGAGGCTCTGCAGATCCAAGCTCACCTCAAGGATCAGGACGAGACGCTTCGGCGACTGCTGCAGCAGGTGGGGGGAAGCGCGGCGGCCACCTGAGGGCATCGTCGGCACCGGTCGCGTGCTAGATACTCCGCCAGCGGCCCGTTTGCTGGGATTCCCGCTGGCGTGGGCTTGTGCGATCCTGTGCGGCTAGGTGAGCAGCAACACCCAGCCCTCCGGATCGCCCTCCCATGCTGCCGTGATCCGGCGGGTGGCGCTAGGGATGGTCGCCTTGTCCTTGGTCCAGTTCCTGCTGGGCATGGGCCTCAACCTCTTCGTCACCCTGAGCCGGCACCACCCGGGCACGACCGGGTCCAACTACTTCACTCGCTCGTTTGCCAGCGTGGTCTGGGGACTCAGTCACTTCGGGCTGCTCCCCATCCACGTGGGAGTGGGCATCGTGCTCTTCTTGGGGGGCGCGCGGCTGGCAGAGTCCGCCTTCCGGGCGCCGCGGCTGCGCGTCCGCACCTACTCGGTCGTGGGCGCCCTGGCGGTGCTGGCAGCCGGGTTCAACGGGGCCTCCTTCCTCGACTTCAACTTCGACCTGAATTCGATGCTGATGGCGGTCCTGTTCGCCATCGCTACCATGGCCTTCGCCCTGGTGGCGGTGCGGGCGGCGCTGGCTCAGGCAGCCGAGCCGAGCGGGTAGGCGCCGAAGAGGACCAGCTCCCCGGTCACCGCTCGGAGTTGTTCCAACAGCCCGACCAGGTCCTCCCCCCGATCCAGTTCCCCGTCCGCATAGAAGCGATAGTGGAAGGGGGAGTCCGGGATCGGGCGCGAGTCCAGCCTGGTGAGGTTGGCCCCCTGGCGGGCGAACACCTCCAGCACCGCCAGCAAGCCCCCGGGGCGATGCGCGGCGGTTAGGCCGAGTGCCAGCTTCGCCGGTCCGCTTAGGCCCTCCGCCGCCGCCGCGCCGCGGCGCACCACCAGGAAGCGGGTCTGGTTGAAGGCCCGGTCGGCAATGTCCCGGGCCAGGACCTCCAGGCGGTACCGGGCGGCGGCGGCGGCCGAGGCGATGGCGGCGTCCCCCGGGCGGCCCTCGGCCGCCACCTGGCGGGCGGCCAGCGCGGTGTCGGAGACTGGCACCGGGGTGATCGCCCGCTCCTCCAGCCAGGCGGCGCACTGTGCCAGCGCCTGGGGGTGCGAGAGCGCCCGGCGCACCCGGCCCGCCTCGAGCCGGCCGAGCAGGAGGTGTTCGATCCGCGCCAGGTGCTCCCCGCTCACCCGCAGGCTGCGGTGCCGCCACAGCAAGTCACTCACCTCCTGGACGGCCCCGGCCAGGCTGTTCTCCGCCGGCAGCACCCCGACCTCCACCTGTCCTGAGTCGAGCGCCGCGAAGGTGGTGGCGAAGCTGGCAAACCCCTCGGTCCGGGCTTGGGGAAAGAGCGCGTGCGCCGCCTCGTCGGAGTACGCGCCAGGTTCGCCTTGGTAGCCGACCCGGTTCGACCCGGCCGGGTCCGGACCGACCGCCGGCACGCTCAACCGGGGTGGGGCTCCAGCAGGCAGGTCCCCTCGTCCAGCTGGTAGTCGAAGCGGATCAGGTCGAAGGGGCGGGCCTGGACCCAGCGCAGGAAGCTCTGGTGCAAGGGATGGGCCAGGTAGTCGGCGAGCGACAGGGGATCTGAGAACTCGGTCAGCAGGCCGAACTGGAATCCGGAGGCCCGGCCGCCCGTCTCCCGCCCGAAGCGCAACCGGGTGAGTCCGGGTATGGGCCCGACCCAGGCCTGGATCTGCTCGCGCATCTGCCCCTCGAGCGCTTCGGGCTCATCGCCCACCCAGCGAAACAGCACCAGGTGCTGCACCGGCCGCGGCCCATCAGAAGAACTCAAAGTACTCCTGCTGCTCCCAGTCGGTGACCTGGTCCGGATCGGCCCCGGAGCCGGCCTCCTCCTGATAGCGCTTGTACTCGAAGCGCTTGAGCATCACCAGGTAGTCGACGATCTCGGAGCCGAGCATCTGGCGGAAGAACTGGTCAGTTGCCAGCGCCTCCACCGCCTCGCCTAGGCTCTGCGGCAAGGGTTCCGCCTCCTCGGCGTAGGGGTCGCTCTTCACCATGGGTGGCGGGGTGAGCTGGCGCCGGATCCCGTCCAGGCCGGCAGCGATGTTGGCGGCCATGTAGAGGTAGGGGTTGGCGGCCGGCTCGCCGAGGCGGTTCTCCAGGTGCGAGCCCGAATCCCCGGGCTCGCCCTGGACGCGCAGCATCACCCCGCGGTTCTCCAGTCCCCAGTTCACCCGGTTGGGGGCGAAGGAGTAGGGCTTGAAGCGCTTGAAGCCATTGACCGTGGGGGTGGAGAAGACGGTCATCGGGACGGCGTGTGCCAGGATGCCGGCGGCGAACTGCTGGCCCGCCGGGCTCAGCGGCTGCTGGTCCTCGCTGGCGAAGGCGTTGGCACCGCGGCTCGAGTCCCGTAGCGACTCGTGCAGGTGCCAGCCGCTGGAGGAGATGTTGGGCAGCTTGGGGCGGCACATGAAGGTGGCGTGGTAGCCGAGGCGGTCGCAGATCTGCTTGACGGTGGTGCGGAACAGGACCATGGCATCGGCGGCGGCGATCCCCGGCAGCGGGTCGAAGGTGATCTCGGTCTGCCCTGGGCCCCACTCGTCCTCCATGGTCCGCAGCGGCAGGCCCACCCCCTCCAGGTGGTCGCGCAGAGGGTCGAGGATCTGGCTGAGCTGGGCCAGCCGCACCTCGGAGAGGTACTGATAGCCCTGGGCGACCACGGTCACCGGCGGCGGCGGGGCCGGCCAGCCGGTCTGGTCCACGGGGATGCGGTCGCGCTCCCGGTGGAAGATGTACAGCTCCACCTCGAGACCGGCCACGTACTCGTAGCCCAGTTCCGCCGCCACCTCCAGCTGGCGGCGCATCACCTGCCTGGTGAACAGCGGCACCGGGCGACCGTTGCCGAAGTAGGCATCGGAGAGCACCCAGGCAGTGCGGTCGGCCCAGGGCAGCACCCGGAAGGTGGTGGGGTCGGGTACCAGCACCACGTCAGGGAAGCCGGTCAGCTCGGGGATGCCGAAGCCCCCACCCTCGACGAAGATCGGCGGGAAGGGCTTGTTGGCCGAGTCCAGGCTCAGGATCGCCCCCGAGAAGTCGATGCCGTTGCGCAGCGAGAGCACGAAGTCGTGGGCCGACACGAACTTGCAGCGGATGATGCCGTGCTGGTCCACAACCCCGACGCGCACGGTGCGGATGTCACGCTCGCTCAAGGTCCTCTGGGCCGCCTCGGCCGCCTCCGCCATCTCGTCGCTGAAGAGGCGGTGCTGGGCGACGAAGCCCAGCTTGCCGACCGCCAGCTCCCTGACCTCGGTGGGGCTCATCTCCTCCTCCTCCTTGGGTCGAGCGCGGCGCTCAGCCGCCGGCGAGCGCCCGAGCCGGGGCCGCACCCGGCTGGCTGGGATGCTGGTCGGCCACCGCGACCACCTGCCGCCAGCCAACCCGCTCCGGCTGCTGGGCATCGGGGAAGCACAGGCTGAACAGCGCCTGATCGGCGGAGTGCAGCGCGGTGCTGGCCACCTCCGCCCCCTCCAGCCGGAAGCGCCAGAAGTCGTTCTCGCGGTTGCCGGCGTACACCAGGGCGGCGCCCGCGGCCGGCAGCACCGCCAGGTTGGCACGCCCGCCCAGCTCGGCGTGGACCTGGGCCAGCGCCTCGGCTTCGCCGCGCCCCTGCGACAGCAGCGCCTCAAAGAGCCGGAAACCCACCTCGCTGTCGGCCCGACCCGCCAGCTGGCCAGAGAAGCGCCCGCGGGCACCGGCCGCCCCCTCGAGCTGACCGTTGTGTGCGAAGGCGAACCGGCCCGCCTCCTCGACGAAGGGCTGGGTGTCGGCCAGGCTGATGGTGCTGAGCCGGGAGGGCCGGCGCAAGTGCACCAGAAAATGGGTGGAGCGGACCGTTGCCAGCGTCTCCTGCGCCTGCCGGTCCTCGCTCAGCCGACCCGGGTCACGGCGCCCCATGACCCGATCCCCCTCCCGCCACGCCACCCCCCAGCCGAAGCCAGCCACCCCCACCCGCTCCAGCTGCAGGGCCCAGGGCAGCACCCGGGCGAAGGGCTCAGGCTCGGCCCAGGCCGTCACCAGGACCTCACACATGCGGGCGCGGCTCCCGGGCGCCATGGCCGAGCCGGGCGCGGTCGGGTTCGGTGCGGGCGAGCAGCGACTCCGCCAGCTCCAGGCCGAACTGCTTCTGAGGCAGCTCACCCAGGCAGAGCAGGGTCTCGGTGCGGTGCACGCCCTTCACCTTCCAGATCCTCTCAAAGAGGCACTCGCGAAGGTGCTGCTGGTCGCGGACCCGCAGCCGGACCAGCATGTCCGAGTCCCCGGTGACGACATCCACCTGCTCCACCTCGGGAAGCGCACGCAGAGCGGCCAACGTCTCCGCCTGCTCGCCGCCCTGCAGGCCGGTGATGCTTACGAAGACCACCAGCCCATAGCCCAGCCGCGACCAGTCGACGTCGGCCCGGTAGCCGCGCAGCACCCCGTGGCGCTCCATGCGCCCGATCCGCTCCGCGACCGCCGGAGCCGACATGCCCACCTCGGCGGCGATGCCCCGCACCGAGCGCCGGGCATCGCGCAGCAGCAGCACCAGGATCGAGAGGTCGGTGTGATCGAGGGCGACCGCCGAGCGCTGAAAGTCATCCAATCTCGCACCTCCGGGGCTGGCAGAGGAAAGGCGAGAATCGTGTGCTACCCGCACGTCGCTAGGTGAATGGGGCCCGCTCACCCCGCCATAATATCGGCCCTGGCCTGGTTCGGCTATCATGTGCGGCTTCAGTGAGGAGTCCCCCCGGGAGGGGGCTTGGGGAGAAGCAGGTGGGGAGCGCCGCCGAGTACTTCGGGGACCCAAACCCGGCGGGGCCGAGGGGCGGTGAGGGCCGCTTTATCGACCTTTTCAAAGAGGTCGACCCGGTCGTCTTCGTCCCCGGACTCGAGTTCCGGCCCGCCCTGGGCCGCTCCACCATGCTCAACTCGGTCCACTTCGACCCCCACACCGTGGCGCCGCTGCACGCCCACGAGGAGGAGCAGATCACCCTGGTGGTCGAGGGCGAGCTCGAGTTCGAGCTCGATGGCGACGTGCGCCGGCTGGGGCCGGGCATGGTGGTGGTGGTCCCCTCCAACGTCCCGCACGGGGCGCGCACCCATGAGGTTGCCTGCCAGGAGTACGACATCTTCACCCCTCACCGCCGCGCCCTGCTGGAGCTGCGGAGGCGGGATGGCCCGCTCCCCGAGGGCTGAGCCGTGGAGCTGGGCCTCCAGGGCAAGCGAGCCATCGTCACCGGGGGCTCCAAGGGGTTGGGCCTGGCGATCGCCCGAGAGCTGGTGGGCGAGGGCGCCCGGGTCGCCATCTGCTCCCGCCACCAGGATGAGCTGGACCGAGCGGCGGCCGAGCTGGCGCCCTCGGGCCCCACGGTCCTGGCCCGGGCCGCCGACGTCACCGACCCGGGCCAGGTGCGGGAGTTCGTCGAGCTCAGCGCCGAGGAGCTGGGTGGGCTCGACATCCTGGTCAACAACGCCGGGCGCGCCCACCCGGGAACCTTCGCCACTCTGGAGGATCACGACTTCCAGGAGGACCTCGAGGTAAAGCTGTTCTCCCAGATCCGCTGCAGCCGCGCCGCCCTGCCCCATCTGCGCCGATCCGGCGGGGGGGCCATCGTCAACATCAATGCCGTCTACGGGCGTCAGCCCGACCCCACCTTCTTCGCCACGACCGTGGACCGCGCCGCCTGCCTGGCCTTCACCAAGGCGCTGGCCATGGAGGTGGCCAAGGACGGGATCCTGGTCAACAGCGTCAACATCGGCTTCGTCCTCACCCCGCAGTGGGCGGCGATCCACCAGCGCCGAGCTCCCGAGCTGAGCGAGGAGGACTTCCTGCGCCGCACCGCCGAGCCCGAGGTGCCGCTGGGGCGGTTCGGCCGCCCCGAGGAGGTCTCCGGCCTGGTGGCGTTTCTGGCCAGCCGCCGCGCCAGCTACATCACCGGGGCCTCGATAGATGTCAGCGGCGGCATGGGGAGGTACGTATGAGCCAGCCCGGCGGCATCGTCTTCTTCCGCAACGAGTTCGTGGAGGCGGGGGAGGCTCGGGTGCCGATCACCAGCCACTCCTTCAACTACGGCACCGGCTGCTTCGAGGGCATCCGCGCCTACTGGAGCGACCAGCGGGGCAGGCTCTTCGTGATCCGCCTGCGCGAGCACGTGGAGCGGCTGCTGCGCTCGGCGCGGATCCTGCACCTGGAGCCGGACCAGGCGCTCACCGCCGAGCGCCTGGGTGAGGTGGTGCTGGAGCTGCTCTCCCGCAACGCCTACCAGCAGGACGCCTATATCCGCCCCATCCTCTACAAGGCGGGCGACACCATCAAGGTGACCCTGTCCGGGATTCCCACCGAATTCTGCTGCTACACGCTGCCGATGGGCGACTACCTGGACATCCGCAAGGGGCTGCGGCTGATGACCTCGAGCTGGCGGCGCATCGACGACAACGCCATCCCCGCCCGGGCCAAGCCCACCGGCGCCTATCTCAACGCCGCGCTCGCCGCCGACGAGGCCCGCGAGCTGGGCTTCGACGAGGCGCTCATGCTGACCGGGGAAGGGCACGTGGCCGAAGCCTCCTCGGCCAACATCTTCATGGTCCAGGAGGGGGTGGTGGTCACCCCGCCGGTGACCGAGGACCTGCTGGTCGGGGTCACCCGCGACTGCGTCATCTCCATGGTGCGCCAGCGGGGGTGGGATCTGGAGGTGCGCCAGATCGACCGCAGCGAGCTGCTGGCCGCCGATGAGTGCTTCCTCTGCGGCACGGGCGTGCAGATCGCCCCGGTCAGCCAGGTGGACGGCCGCCCGGTGGGCTCGGGGCGGATCGGGCCCATCACCCACCGCCTCCAGGAGTGGTACCTGCAGATCGTCCGGGGCGAGGTGGACGACTTCCCCGGCTGGCGCACCGCAGTCGAGCCCACGGTGCTTCAGGTGGTGAGCTAGGGATGGCGCTGGTGGAGCTGGTCTCGGAGGAGTCGGCCCAGGGGCTGGTCGCCGACGTCTATCAGGAGATCATGGAGAGCCGCGGCCTGGCCCGGGTGCCCAACTACTGGAAGGCGCTGGCGCACCAGCCCGAGCTGCTGGCCGCCACCTGGGCCAAGCTCAAGGCGGTGATGGCCGAGGGCGCGCTCGACCGGCGCACCAAGGAGATGATCGCGGTCGCGGTCTCGGCCACCAACAGCTGCGACTACTGCCTGCGCAGCCACACCGACCAGCTGCGCGCCCTCGGCTGCTCGGACTCCGAGCTGCTTGAGCTGATGGGCGTGGTCGACTTCTTCAACGGATCCAACGCCGTGGCCTCGGGCCTGCGCGTGGAGTACGAGCCCCCGGTCTACCGGGATGAGACGGCAGATCCGGCGCCCACAACGGGCCCGGCCAGAAGCTAGGAGGGGTACGCGATGGCGGCGACCAGCGATGCGCTCCCGGGGGCCCAGGCCCAGGGAGCGGGCGGCAGCGAGCTGCGCAGGGGCAGCCTGCGCACCATCGACGCGGTGGCCATGGCGATCGCGGTGCTCTCGCCGGCGATGGCGATGGCCTACAACACGAGCGGCTCGGCGGCCTTCTCGGGGACTTCCACCCCGCTGGCCTTCCTGATCGGAGGGGTGGGCTGCCTGGCCCTGGCCTTCGTGGTGATCGGGTTCACGAGGCGGATGGCCTCGGCGGGCTACGCCTACACCTATTCCAGCCGCACCCTGGGCAAGCGGACGGGATTCCTCACCGGCTGGATGTACTTCTTTGGCTTCTTCTGCTTCGTACCCATGACCATGAGCGGTGTCGGGGGCTTCACCGCCACCCTCATCCAGACCGAGCTCTGGCACGGGATGCCCAGCTGGTTCTGGTTCATCATCTTCCTGGTCGGCATGGCGGCCCTGGTGGCCTTCGCCTACCTCGGGATCAAGCTCAGCACCAAGGTGCTGCTCTGGATCGGGGTGACTACGGTGGCCGTGATCCTGATTCTGGACATCATCCTCACCGCCAAGGGTGGGAAATTCGGCCAGTCGCTGCAGCCCTTCACCTTTGGGCACACCCTCCAGGGTGGGTTCAGCGGCATCTTCTACGGGCTGATCTTCGGGGTCACCTCGTTCATCGGCTTCGAGACGGCAGCGGTGCTGGGGGAGGAGACCCACAACCCCCGACGTGCCATCCCCATCTCGGTCCTGGTGGCGGTCTGCTTCGCCATCATCTTTTACGTCTGGACGACCTACAACATCTCGATCGGTGTCGGCGTCAACGCCGCTGGCTCCAAGGCTTGGGCCACCAACCCCTCGATCCTGGCGACTTTGGCCCAGAGCTACGTGGGCACGCCGATGATGATCCTAGTCGACATCGCCGCCATCGGCTCCGCCTTCATCGTCTGCCTGGCCTGCGCCACCGCTGCCGCCCGCACCCTGTTCGCCATGGGGCGCGAGGGGGTGCTGCCCTCGTGGCTGGGGCGGACCCACCCGGTGCACCGCACCCCGCACCGGGCAACCCTGGTGCTGGCCGGGGCAGCCACCGTTTCCGCCTTTGTCAGCGGCATCCTCTGGAACCTCGGCCCTTACACCAACTACTTCTTCTACGCCAGCGTCGGCACCATCGCCGTCTGCCTCGTCTACGTGGTGCTCTGCGTCGGGGGGTCCGTTTACTTCAAGCGCATCTCCCAGCGCTACAACCCGCTGGTGCACGGCCTGATCCCGATCATCGGGATCGTGGTCTTCGGGCTCGCGGTCTATGGCTCGATCTACTCAGGCGCGGTGCCACCGGCGCCTTACACGTATGTGCCCTACGTCAACCTGGGCTGGCTGGTAGTGGGGATCGGTCTGGTCGCCTACCTCTCAGCCAAGTCCCCTGAACGGGTGGGTCAGATCGGATCGATCCTTGGAGAGGAGGGCGGGGAGAGTGCCGCGGTGCTGGACCAACCCGCGGCCGCACCCGGCTAGCCTCTTGACTCCCCCCTCTGGGAGACGGGAGCCCTCGGGCTCCCGTCTCCACCTCGGATAGCGCCCCGTGATCGACAGCCACGCCCATGCCGTAACCGGGGGGCCGGGTCCCCTCGACCTGAGCGAGGTCTCACTCGAGCTGGCCGAGACCGAGGCGGCGCGCGCCGAGCGCGCCCGGGCCGGGCCGAGCCGGCTCAGCCAGGAGCTGCTGCGGGTGCGCCTGGCCCGCGAGTTGGGCTGCCAGCCGGATGAACTGGAGGAGGCGCGGGCCGAGGCCAGCAGGGACTGGCAGGCCTACGTGCGCCGCCTGTTCAGCTCCGGCGGGCTGGAGGGGCTCGTGCTGGACCCCGGCTGGTCCGGGGGCGATCCTGAGGAGGCCCGCTCGGAAATGGCCCGGCTGACGGGGGCCGAGGTGCGGACGATCATGCGCCTCGACCCACTGGTGGACGAGCTCATCGCCAATGGCGCCACTGCCGCTGAGGTAATGGAGCAGGCGCAGGCGGCGGTGGCGTCAGCCCCCTCCCAGGGATACGTCGGCCTCAAGACCATCCTCGCCTACCGCACCGGGCTGCGGGTGGACCCCGGCGCGACGATGGCACAGGCACAGGCATCCCTGGATGAGTCCAGCCCCCGGGTGCCGCCCCGCCGCCGGGGCAAGGCTCTCCGGGACCGGCTCACCCGGGCGATGCTGGGGTGGGCGTCGGAGCTTGGACTCCCGGTGCAGTTCCATACGGGCTTCGGCGATTCTGAGATCCGGCTCAGCGATGCGGACCCCCTGCTGCTGGAGGAGCTACTGCTGACCTCCGAGGGGCGCGCCGCCCAGGTGGTCCTGATCCACGGATCTTTCCCCTGGCACGAGCAACTGGCCTACTTGGCCCTCGTCCACCCCAACGTCCACGCCGAACTCTCCCTCTTCAACATCTTCGCGCCCGCCCGCTTGGCGCAGCGCCTCGAGCGAGTGCTGGAGCTGGCCCCGGGCTCCCGGGTCCTCTGCGGCACCGACGGCCACGGCGCGCCGGAGACTTTCTGGTTCGCCGCGACTCTGCTCCAAGAGGCGTGGGCCGTGCTGCGCGGGCGCTGGGCCCAGCAGGGGGCCCGCCCCCAGTGGCTCGAAGGTGTGGGCCAGGCGATCTTCCAGGGGAACACCGCCCGCCTCTATCGGTTTGGCACGCCCCCGACCTAGCGGATGCCAACTGCTGCGGGGCGTGAAGGACGGACGTTGGAATCAGCGACCGATCGGGCGGCGCTAGTGCGACGAGGGGCGCCTGGTATGCCCACGCTCGCTCTCCCGGAGGTCCGCGGCGCTTGGGGGCCGGTAGGCGGCGCCGATTCAAGGCTGGTGGTGCCGATGCCTCTGCTCTCGACCTCGGAGTGGCGCTTGCTCACAGCGGCGCCGCACGTGCCTGCCCCGCAGCGGGTGCCCCGGGGCGGTCTGGTCAGCCACACACCAGCGGGCGGGATCGCGAGCCAACCGCCTCGGGCGTGGCAGGGGGTAGCCTCGTTTGTGGCACCCTTTTCGCTCAGTGAATACTGAGCTCTCGCGCGAGCCCGACCCACCCCCCGGCCCCGGGATGGCGCGCCTGCCAGGCCCGCTCGGCGTGGTCGGCGCCGGCGCCATGGCGGAGGCGATCGTCGGGGGGCTCCTACGCCGGCGCCTCCTCGACCCTCACGACCTGATCTGCAGCCACCCGCGCGCCGAGCGGGCGGAGGAGCTGCGCGCCCGCTACGGGGTGCAGGTAAGCGGCGACAACCGAGTCGCCGCGGCGGAGGCGGCTCTGGTTCTGCTCGCCGTCAAGCCGCAGGCGCTGCGCCGCGTCCTGCCCGAGCTGGCGGGCAAAGTGCAACCCAACGCGGTGGTGATCAGCATCGTCGCCGGCGCCGGGACTGCCGCCATTTCTAGTGCCCTGCGCCATCAGTCGGTGGTACGGGTCATGCCCAACACCCCTGCCCAGATCGGGCAGGGGGTGAGCGTCTGGTACGCGACCCGCGCGGTGCCGGCCGAGGGGAGGGCTGCGGTGCGCGCCCTGCTGACCGCCCTCGGCACCGAGGTGGAGGTCCAAGAAGAAGCTCAGGTGGGTATGGCAACCGCCGTCAGCGGCACGGGACCCACCTACTCCTTTCTGTTCTTGGAGTCACTCACCGAGGCGGCGGTGCACCTCGGGTTCCCGCGCCACTTGGCTCGCCAGCTGGTGCTGCAGACGGCACGGGGTGCCGTCGAGTTCGCCATCCAGAGCCACGACCACCCAGCACAGTTGAGAGACATGGTGACTTCGCCAGGAGGCACGTCGGCCGAAGCACAGGCCGCGATGGAGCGCGGCCGATTCCGCACCGTGCTCTCTGACGCCGTCTGGGCCGCGTACAAGCGGACGCTGGAGCTCGAGGAATCCATCGAGCACGGCATGGGTGAGTCCTCGACTTAGTAACGGTACGGTAGGTAAGTGAGAGGCTGGGCTACCTTTTCGCCCAAATGGCGGACAGGTTTCGCTCGCTCAGGGAGCCAGCCGACCTCAACCGTCTTAAGTCAGCGCTCGGAGCCTAGTTTCGGGATCCCAGAGGGCGTTCCAGGAAGCTGGCGTCGCAAATCGGCCCAGGCCAACTTGACTACGTCCAACCGCAGCCCCTTGACTCTGTACCAGGGTACAGGGTTTAGCCTTGGGGCATGCGAACGTCCGAGGTCGCCTCCCGCGCCGGGGTCAATGTCCAGACCCTCCGCTACTACGAGCGGCGGGGCATCCTGGCCGAGCCAAAACGATCCGAGGGTGGCTACCGCACCTACGACGCTCAGGCGGTGCGGACCATCCGCTTCGTGAAGGGCGCCCAGCAACTCGGCTTCTCCTTGGAGGAGATCGATTCGCTGCTGGAGCTGGCCGCAGGGGGACCGCGCAGCTGCGATGCGGCGAGGGCGATGGCGGACGACAAGATCGCGCAGCTTGACGCAAAGATCGTGAGCCTGTCGGGGATGCGGGAATCGCTGCGCCGGCTGGTCGCCACCTGCGACCGCAGCCCAAGCAGGCGGGACTGCCCCCTGCTCGAGGCGATGGAAGGGGACAGCGCAGTCGAGGGAGAGGGTCGATGAGCGAATCGAGCTCCTGCAACGATGCTGCCTTCCTCTGCAGCTTTGAGGGTTGGCGGGCGCTCCCCCAACTTCTCCGCCTCCTGGCCCGCGGCCAGCCGGTTGCCCTGGCGGAGCTGACCGACCTCGGCGGCCAGTCGGGAGCCGAGCTCGAACGGGTGCTGCG
>JBOHUK010000018.1:0-12150 GCA_050734395.1 Candidatus Dormibacteria bacterium | reverse complement strand
TCCTGCGGGTGAGCCCAGACGACCTCGACGCGACGGTGGAGGCCGGGGTGCGGCTGGACCAGCTCAACTCGCGGCTGCGCCACGAGGGGCTCTTCTTCCCGGTGGACCCGGGCTCCAACCCGACTCTAGGAGGCATGGTGGCGACCCGGGCCAGCGGGACCAACGCCGTGCGCTACGGGACCATGCGGGAGAACACTCTCGGGCTCAAGGCGGTGCTCGCCGACGGGAGCGTGGTCAAGACCGGGGGGCGCGCCCGCAAGTCGGCGGCCGGCTACGACCTGACCAGGCTGCTGGTCGGGTCGGAGGGGACGCTGGCCGTGGTCGTGGAGGTGACGGTGCGGGTCTACGGTCTGCCGGAGCGGGTGGCGGTGGCGGTCGCCAGCCTCCCCGACTTGCACCGTGCCGTGGGAGTGGTGATCGCCGCCATCCAGAGCGGAATCCCGCTGGCACGGATCGAGCTCCTGGACGAAGTGATGATGGAGGCGATCAACCGCCAGAGCTCCCTGGAACACCCGGTGCAGCCCACCTTGTTCCTGGAGTTCCACGGAGCGCCGCAGGCCGTAGCCGAGCAGGTGGCCGAGGCCCAGGTCCTGGTCGAGGCGGCCTCGGGAACGGTGCGCTGGGATGACTCCCTGCGGGGGCGCACCGAGCTATGGCGGGCGCGCCACCAGGCGCTCTACGCGGCCCGGGCCCTGCGTCCCAACTCGGTCAGCTGGGCGACCGACGTCTGCGTCCCCATCAGCGCGCTCGCCCAGTGCATCGAGGAGACCAAGGCTGACGTGGTCCGAGCGGGGTTGTTGGCCCCGATCGTGGGCCACGTCGGCGACGGCAACTTCCACCTCACCTTCGTTCTCGACCCCGGGGACCGGGACGAGCTCGCCCGTGCCGCCGGGGTCGAGGAGCGGATGGTGCAGCGGGCGCTCTCCCTGGGCGGCACCTGCAGCGGCGAGCACGGGGTCGGGGTGGGCAAGCGGGCCGCCCTGGTGGCCGAGCACGGCAGTGGGGTCGAGGTCATGCAGCGGGTCAAGGCGGCCCTCGACCCCTTGGGCGTCCTCAACCCCGGCAAGGTGCTGGCGGAAGACTGGGCGGCCAGGTGAGCCGGGGCCGCCCACCCCGGGCCCGGCGCTACGTGGACCTCCTGCCCGCCTACGTCGCCGGGGCCCCTGCCCACCGCCCCGACGGCTCCCCGGGCCACAAGCTCGCCTCCAACGAGTCCCCCTACCCCCTTGACCCCGAGGTGCAGGAGGCCATCCAGGAGGCGGCAGTGGGCGGCAACCGCTACCCGGCCGGGGAGGCACGCCTGCAGGCACGGCTGGCCGCCCGCCACCAGCTGTCCGAGGAGATGGTGCGGGTCTCGGGCGGCTCGCTCACGCTGCTGCGGGACCTGCTCACCGCCTTCTGCGGCCAGGGCCGGGAGGGGGTGATCGGGTGGAGGTCCTACGAGGCCTACCCGATCATCATCGGCTCGACCGGCGCCAGGGCGGTACGGGTCCCGCTGCACCAGCACCGGCTGGACCCGGAGGGCCTGGCCGCCGCCGTCAGCCCTCGGACCAGCGTCGTGCTGGCGTCGAATCCCAACAACCCGACCGGGACCGCCCTGTCGGAGCCGGAGGTCCTGCAGCTGGCCGAGGCGGTGCCCGAGCGCTGCCTGCTGGTGCTGGACCAGGCCTATTGCGAGTTCTCGCCCCCAGAGCTGGGCGAGCTCGGCCTGCGGCTGGTGCGGGAGCGCGCCAACGTGGTGGTCCTGCGCAGCTTCTCCAAGGCCTTCGCCCTGGCGGGCCTGCGGGTCGGCTGGTGCGCCGCGGATCGCGCCGTGCTGGAAGCACTGGAGCGGGTGTCGCTGCCCTTCACGCTGACCGAGCTGGCCGAGGCGGCGGCCCTGGCCAGCCTGGAGCTCGAGCCCCGCCTGCGCCATCGCGTTCGCGTGACGGTCTCGGAGCGGGAGCGACTGGTGGGCGAGCTGCGCCGGAGCGGCTGGGAGGTGCCCGACTCCGGCGGCAACTTTTTCTGGCTGCCCCTGGCGGACAGGTCCCTGAGCCTGGCCCAGGCCTGCGCCGCGCAGGGGATCAGCGTGCATTGCTTTCCGGGTGAGGGGGTGCGGGTCACGGTGGGCACCCCCGAGGAGAACCGGGAGCTGCTGATGGTGGTCTCCTCGTGGCGGGCCGGAGGCGCCCGCTTATGATCGGGCGATGGAGTGGGGGGCCTTGGTCGGGATCCGCTCCCAACCTCCCAGGCCGCTGAGCGGCGTCCCTCAATGAGCGGGGGGCAGACCCCACGGGAAGTGCTCGTGGGCAAGGCGGGGGTCACCGCCGACGAGGTGGTCGCAGTCGCGCGCCACGACGCCCGGGTGAGCCTCGCGGACGAAGCCCGGGAGGCGATGGCCCGGGCCCGGGCGGCGGTGGAGGCGGCCGGCCAGCGCCCAGAGCCCGTCTACGGCGTCTCCACCGGCTTCGGGGCACTGGCCGCCAAGCGGATCCCGGCGGGCCAGCGGGCCGAGCTGCAGCAGGCCCTGATCCGCTCCCACGCCGCCGGGGCCGGCCCGCCCGTTGAGGTGGAGGTGGTGCGGGCGATGATGCTGCTGCGCGCCCGCTCGCTGGCGATGGGCTGGTCGGGGAGCCGGGTCGAGGTGGCGGAGTCGATCCTCGGGCTCCTCAACGCCGGGATCACCCCGATCGTCCCCGAGCACGGGTCGCTGGGTGCCTCCGGGGACCTGGCGCCCCTGGCGCACATGTCGCTCGCCCTCACCGGCGAGGGTGAGGTCACCGGCCCCCTCGGCCGCCGCCGACCCGCCGCCGAGGCGCTGGCCGACGCCGGCCTGCAGCCGCTGCGCCTGGAGGTCAAAGACGGCCTCAGCCTGATCAACGGCACCGACGGCATGCTGGGCATGCTGGTCCTGGCCCTTTGGGACCTGGACCTCCTGATCCGCACCGCCGAGGTGGCGACCGCGCTGGCAGTGGAGGCGCTGCTGGGCACGGACCGGCCCTTCCAGGCGGAGCTGCAGCAGATCCGCCCCCACCCCGGGCAGGCGGTCAGCGCCGCCAACCTGGTGCGGCTCCTGGCCGGCTCCGAGATCGTCGCCTCGCACCGCCACTCCGAGCACCTGGTCCAGGACGCCTACTCGGTGCGCTGTGCCCCCCAGGTGCTGGGGGCGGCGCGCGACACCGCCGCCCACTGCCGGCAGGTGGCGGAGCGCGAACTGCGCTCGGCGGTCGACAACCCGGTGGTGCTCGAAGACGGCCGGCTGGAGTCCACCGGGAACTTCCACGGCGAGCCGCTCGCCTTCGCCTGCGACTTCCTGGCGATCGCCGCGGCAGAGGTGGGCGCGATCTCCGAGCGCCGCCTGGACCGCATCCTCGACCCCACCCGCTCCCAGGGGCTGCCCCCATTCCTGGCGGTGGACCCCGGGGTGAACTCGGGGCTGATGATCGCCCAGTACACGGCGGCGGCGATGGTGGCGGAGAACCGGCGCCTGGCTCAACCCGCCAGCGTCGACTCCATCCCCACCTCGGGCATGCAGGAGGACCACGTGTCCATGGGCTGGGGCGCCGCCCGCAAGCTGCGGGCTTCGCTCAGCAACCTGGGGAGGATCCTGGCGGCTGAGCTGCTGGCCGCCTCGCGGGGCCTGGAGCTGCGGGCGCCGCTTCGTCCCGCCCCGGTCTCGGCGGCGGTGGCCGAACTGGTGCGCCAGCGGGGCGGCGGGATGGGCCCGGACCGGGTGGTGCACCCGGAGCTGGAGGCGGTCGCGGCGGCCGTGCGCAGCGGTGAGATCCTCGACCGCGCGCAGGCGGTGGTCGGCGAACTGGGTTGAAACGACGGAGCCAGGGAGGGCGGCGATGACAGACGAGGGCGCGATGCCCAGCGACGAGCAGATGCTGGCGGTGGCCCTGGAGGAGGCGCGCCAGGGCCTGGCGGAAGGGGGCATCCCGATCGGGGCCGCCGTCTTCGACGGCCAGGGCCGGCTGCTCGGCCGCGGCCACAACCGCCGGGTACAGGACTCGGACCCCTCGGTGCACGGTGAGACCGACGCCTTCCGCCGCGCCGGGCGGCAGCGCAGCTACCGCAACTGCGTGATGGTGACGACCTTGGCGCCCTGCTGGTACTGCAGTGGTCTCGTGCGCCAGTTCGGGATCGGTCGGGTGGTGGTGGGGGAGCAGACCAACTTCGAGGGCGGGGTGGACTGGCTGCGGGAGGCCGGCGTCCAGGTCTCGGTCCTCGACTCGTCGGAGTGCATCTCTCTGCTCGGCGACTTCATCCGGGCCAATCCGGAGCTCTGGAATGAGGACATCGGCGAGGACTGAGGCGGCCAGGTCGCGGCGGCGCTGGCGGTGAGCGCCGGGCCGCGGACCGTCCGCGCCCCCCGGGGGACGGAGATCAGCTGCCGCGGCTGGCCGCAGGAGGCGGCCCTGCGCATGCTGATGAACAACCTCGACCCCGAGGTCGCCGAGGACCCGGACCGGCTCGTGGTCTACGGCGGTTCGGGACGCGCCGCCCGCTCCTGGGACGCCTTCGAGGCAATCGTCCGCACCCTGCGCCGGCTCGAGCAGGACGAGACCCTCCTGATCCAGTCCGGCAAGCCGGTCGGGGTCTTCCGCACCCATGAGTGGGCGCCCCGGGTGCTGATCGCCAACGCGCTCTTGGTCCCGGACTGGGCCACCCCCGAGGAGTTCAACCGCCTGGAGCTCGAGGGGCTGACCATGTACGGCCAGATGACCGCCGGGTCCTGGATCTACATCGGCACCCAGGGGATCCTGCAGGGCACCTACGAGACCTTCGCCGCCATCGCCGCCAAGCGCTTCGCGGGAACGCTGGCAGGGACCGTCTCACTGACCGCCGGGCTGGGCGGCATGGGTGGCGCCCAGCCGCTGGCGGTGACGATGAACGGCGGGGTCGCAATCTGCGTCGAGGCGGACCCGGACCGGATTCAGCGGCGCCTGGACCACCGCTACCTCGACAGCTGGGCCGCGGACCTGGACCAGGCGCTGGCGCAGGCGGAGCGCGCCCGATCTGAGCGCAGGGCTCTCTCGATCGGGGTGCTGGGCAATGCCGCCGAGGTGGTGCCGGAGATCCTCGGGCGCGACTTCCCGGTGGACATCGCCACCGACCAGACCCCGGCCCACGACCCGCTCATGTACCTCCCGCCCGGGCTCACCCTGCCCGAGGCCCGGGACCTGCGCCTGGAGGACGCCAAGGACTACGTCAACCGCAGCCGGGCGGCCATGGCCCGCCACGTCGCAGCGCTGGTGGGCTTCCAGCGCCGCGGGGCGGAGGTCTTCGACTACGGCAACAGCCTGCGAGCCGAGGCGGCGCTCGGTGGCTACGCCGACGCCTTCAGCTACCCGGGCTTCGTCCCCGCCTACATCCGGCCCCAGTTCAGCGAAGGCCGCGGACCCTTCCGCTGGGCAGCACTGAGCGGTGACCCCGCCGACATCGCCGCCACCGATGAGGCGGCACTGGAGGAGTTCCCCGATGACGAGCGCCTGGGCCGCTGGATCCGGATGGCCCGAGAGCGGGTCACCTTCCAGGGGCTGCCGGCCCGGATCTGCTGGCTGGGCTACCGGGAGCGGGACCGCCTGGGGTTGCGCTTCAACGAGATGGTGGCCGACGGCACCCTCCACGCCCCGATCGTGATCGGCCGCGACCACCTGGACTCGGGGTCGGTGGCCTCCCCCTACCGCGAGACCGAGGCCATGCAGGACGGCAGCGACGCCATCGCCGACTGGCCGGTGCTCAACTCGCTGCTCAACACCGCCAGCGGCGCCACCTGGGTGTCGCTGCACCAGGGCGGCGGGGTGGGGATCGGGCGCTCGATCCACGCCGGCATGGTGGCGGTGGCGGACGGCAGCGAGCTGGCGGCGCAGAAGCTGAGCCGCTGCTTGGTCAACGATCCCGGGACCGGGGTGATGCGCCACGCCGACGCCGGCTACCAGATCGCCTTGGACACCGCCGCGCAGCGCGGCCTGCGCCTGCCCATGCGCGAGGGCTGATGCCCGGTTGGCTGGCGGAGCTGGCCTGGACCGGTAGCGCGCTCCAGCCGCGGGTCCTGATCGAGGCCGCGGGGGACCGCCTGCAGACAGTGGCGCCACTGGGGCAGGCCCCGGTCCCGCCCGGAGTGCAGGTCCTACCCGGACTGACCATCCCCGGGCTGGCCAACGCCCACTCCCACGCCTTTCACCGCGCGCTGCGCGGGCGCACCGAGGGCGCCACGGCGCAGGGCGACTTCTGGTCCTGGCGCCGACAGATGCTCGCCCTGGCGGCGAGCCTGGGGCCCCACTCCTACTTCGAGCTCGCCCGGGCCACCTTCGGGGAGATGGCGCTGGCCGGGATCACGGCGGTGGGCGAGTTTCACTACCTGCACCACGGCCCGGACGGGGATCCGTACCCGGCCGCCGAGATGGAGTCGGCCCTGGCGCGGGCCGCCGCCCAGGCGGGGGTGCGCCTCACCCTACTCGACACCTGCTACCTCCGAGGCGGCTTCGACTCACCCCTGGAGGGTCCGGCCCGGCGCTTCGGAGACGGCGACGCCCTGAGCTGGGCGCGCCGGGCGGAGCGTCTGGAGGAGACCCCGACCGTCCGGCTCGGAGCGGCGATCCACAGCGTCCGGGCGGTGGACGCGACGGCCATCCGTCAGGTCGGGGCCTGGGCGCGGGAGCGGGGAGCGCCCCTGCACCTGCACCTCTCCGAGCAGCCGGCGGAGAACGAGGCCTGTCTCAGGGCCACCGGCATGACCCCCACCGAGCTGCTCCGGGAGTGCGGCGTGCTCACCCCGGCCACCACCGCGGTGCACGCCATCCACCTCAGCGACTCGGACATCGCCCGCCTCGGGGAGGCGGGGACCCGGGTGTGCGTCTGTCCCACCACCGAGCGGGACCTGGGCGACGGCGTCTGCCCGGCGGACCGGCTCCTCGAGGCGGGAGCGGGGCTCTGCTTCGGCAGCGACAGCCAGGCGGTGGTGGACCTGCTCGAGGAGGCCCGGGCGGTGGAGCTGAACCTGCGCCTGGTCCAGGGGCGGCGCGGCCTGATCGAGCCAGCAACCCTGCTCCGCGCCGCCACCCAGGGAGGCATGGCGGCGCTGGGCTGGGACGGTGGCCAGCTGGTCCCCGGGCAACTGGCCGACTTCGCCAGCTTCGACCTCTCCACCCCCCGGCTGGCGGGGGCGACCAGTGGCGACCCGGTCTCCCAGCTGGCCTTCGCCGGCACCCCGGCCGATGTCCGCTGGGTGGTGATGGGTGGGCAGGTGGTCGTGGCCGAGGGCCGCCACCTGCGGCTCGGTGATGTCGCCCAGGAGTTGGAGCGGGTGCTCGCCGGGCTGCCGGACGAGGTGCCCGCGTGACCGTGTGGCTGCGACGGGTGGGACGCCTCTTCGGCGCCGGCGATCAGGTGCTCGAGGGGATGGAGCTGCTGCTGGTGGGCGGCACCATCCAGGCAGTCGGCCCCGAGGGCTCGCTCAAGCCCCCGGCGGACGCCCTGGACTTCGACTGCGGCGGGCGCCTGCTCACCCCGGGCCTGGTCGACGCCCACACCCACCCGCTCTACGCCCGCCCGCGGCTCGAGGAGATCCGCGACCAGGCGGCCGGGGTGGGTTATGCGGAGCTTGCCCGCCGCGGTGGGGGGATCGCGGCCACGGTCCGCCAGACGCGGGCCGCCCCCTGGCCGGAGCTCGAGGGGCAGCTCCGCTCGCGCCTTCGCCGCTGGCTGGAGCAGGGCACCACCACCGTGGAGGCGAAGACCGGCTACTGGCTGGAGGAGCAGGGTGAGCTCCAGGCGGTCCGCGTCCTGGCGGCGCTAGCGGAGGAGCCCGGGCTGCCGCACGTCAAGCCGACCCTGCTCGGCGGCCACGGGCTGCCCGACGAGTACGCGCAGCGGCGCTCCGACTTCGTGCGGCAGGTGGCCTCGTGGGCCGGCGAGGCGGCGGCCCGAGGTGCCCAGTTCGCCGACGTCTTCTGCGACGAGGGGGCGTTCTCGGTCGACGAGGCGCGGCAGATCCTGCTCGCGGCGCGGGAGCAGGGGCTCGGGCTGCGCCTGCACGCCGACGAGCTGGCGCTTAGCGGCGCCACCGAGCTCGCCTGCGGCCTCGGGGCGGCCTCCGCCGACCACCTGCTCCAGATCGGCCCCGACCAGGTCGCCGCCCTGGCCCGCTCCACCACCGCGGCGACCCTGTGCCCGGTCACCGCGCTCTCGCTGGGCAAGACCCCGCCAGCCCGGGAGCTGGCGGCGGCGGGCGTGACCCTGGCCCTGGGCAGCGACCACAACCCCGGCACCTCGGGCACCACCTCGATGAGCTTCGTCGTCTGGCTGGCGGTGGTGGCCCTGGGCCTGTCCGTCGAGCAGGCGCTGATCGCGGCCACTCATGGTGGCATGGCGGCGCTTGGCCACCCCGAGGGTGGACGCATCGCAGCCGGTGCGCCCGCCGACCTGGTCCTCTGGGAGGCGGACCACGAGGGCGGCTTTGCCTGGGTCCCGGGGCTGCGGCCGGCTCAGGTCTGGCGCGGCGGTGAGGCGGTGCACCCGGTCTGACAGGCCGCCGCCCGCCGGAGCCGGAGCAGGCGCACCGGCCCGGCGGGTACCAGTTGCGGGCACGCGAATCCCGCCCGCGCGGCCAGCGCCTCGAGCCGCGGCCCCAGCTGGAAGCTGCCCCCGACATGTGCGAGCAACTCGCCCTTTGCACCCAGCAGGCGCCGCGCCAGCGGCACGAGCTGCTCCGGGGGCAGTGCCGCCCGGCTCACCAGGAGATCTGCCCGGCGGAACCCGGGCCGCGCGGGCAGTGCCTTCGCGTCCTCTGACACCACCGCGACGTTGCCGAGCCCGAGCTCGCCGACCAGCCGCAGTAGCTGCGCCGCCTTGGCACGGTCCCGCTCCACCAGCAGCACGTCGCTCTCGGGGCGGGCGATCGCCAGGGGCACGCCGGGAAGGCCCGCGCCGCTGCCCAGGTCGATGACCAGCTCCCCTGCGCTCCAGGCCCGAAGAGGCAGCAGGGCCAGCGACTCCTCCACGTGCCGCGCCCAGGCGTGAGCCCTT
Organism: Candidatus Dormibacteria bacterium; assembly: GCA_050734395.1. Classification (GTDB taxonomy): domain Bacteria; phylum Chloroflexota; class Dormibacteria; order Aeolococcales; family Bog-877; genus Bog-877. The sequence goes on along the minus strand of JBOHUK010000018.1, from coordinate 3,135 downwards.
GGCACCCGGGTCAGGTTGAGCCCGGCCGGCGCCCCGTACACCAGCTCCAGGAAGCGAGTCAACTGGCCGCGCTGCGGCTCGCCGAGGGGCGTGTTCTCCGGCCTGTTGGACGCGATAGGGCGTGTCATGCTATCTTGCGATATATCGTGATAGACCCCCCGTCCGAAACCCCAGAGAACTCGGCCCCAAGCGTGGGCAATACCAAGGCACGCGGCCCCCTGGCCCAGGTGCTGGCCGACCACGACTGCCGGTTCTTCGTTTTGGGCTCCACCTTCTCGACCTTCGGCGACCGGGCCATGTTCCTGGCGGCGGCGATCTGGGTCCGGGTCTTAACCGGGAGCAACGCCGAGGCCGGCCTGACCTTCATGTTCCTGATCCTGCCCCAAGTGCTGGCGGCTCCTCTGGCGGGGATGCTCGCCGACCGGATGCGGCGGCGCTCGCTGCTCATCGTCACCAACCTCTGCGGGGCGGGGGTGGTGCTGCTCCTGGTGCTGGTGACCTCGCGCGCCGACGTCTGGCTGATCTTCCTCGTGATGGGCCTCTACGGGGCCCTGGACGCCGTCCTCAGCGCCGGGCAGTCGGCGCTGCTGGTGACGATGGTGCCGTCGGACCGCCTGGGCGATGCCAACGGCCTGCTCCAGACGCTCGCCCAGGGCCTGCGGCTGGTCACCCCGCTGGTGGGCGCAGGGCTGTTCGTCGCCTTCGGCGGCCGGTCCGTGGCCGAGCTCGACGCCGGCACCTTCCTGCTGGCCGCGACCTTCCTCGCCCTGCTGCGGATGCGGGAGCCCAAGCCGGAGCCCGCCCCGGAGCACTGGCTCACCGAGACCACGGCCGGCTTCCGGCACATCTGGCGGACCGCCGCCCTGCGCCAGCTGCTGGTGGCGCTGCTCCTGGCCCTGACGGTCTTCGGCTTCATGGAGACCGCGGTGTTCGCCGTCGTGACTGCCGGACTGCACCGCGGCGCCAGCTTTGTCGGCGTCCTCATCTCCGTCCAGGGGGTGGGGGCGGTGGGCGGAGGCGTCAGCTCAGCCACGGCGCTGCGCCGCCTGGGAGAGGCGGCGGCCACCGCTCTGGGCATGGTGGGCATGGCGGTTGGAGCCCTCACCCTTGTCGCCCCCGCCTGGCTCGGCGGCGCCCCGGCCCTGGCCACCTGCTTCCTCGGGTCGGTGGTCTTCGGCTTCGGCCTGCCCTGGGTGCTGGTGGGCTCGATCACCCTGATCCAGCGCCGCACCCCGCTCAAGCTCCAGGGCCGGGTCGACGCTGCCTTTGGCGTCCTCTTCGGCGGGCTGCAGAGCGCCTCGATCGGGCTGGGCGCGCTGCTGGTGGGGCGGCTCGGGTTCGTAGCCCCGCTGCTGGCGGTAACGGTGGTGGTGTCGCTCGCGGCCGTGTACCTCTACCGGAGCTCCGGGGAAGGGGGCGGCCGGGCGACCCTTGACCTCGCGGCCCCAGACGTCAACCCCTCGGCCTAGAATCGGGGCGACAGCGTCGTCCGGCCGTCCCCAGGGCAAGGCGCGCGCCCCAAGGGCGGTACCCCAGGAAAAGGAGGGAATGCCCATGACCGAAGGTAGTACAAAGCGGACTCTCACAACCTGGGCGACCGACTGAGGTCAGCGGCCGGGACCTGAACTCTCTGGAGACGCTGGTCAACCGCGGCGATTACAGCGGGGCGTGAGCCCTCGCGCCGTGGCCGTCCCGCGTTGGCGGAACTTCAGTTGGCAACCCGCGGCGGGGGCCGGGGCTCAAGCTCCGGCCCCCGCTCTCGTCTTCGACCGGGGTTACGATGGGGGCATGGTCCAAGCCAGCCCGGTCAGCGTCGACGATGAGCTCTTCCGCGAGATCATCCTCGACCACTACCGCCGTCCCCGCCACCGCGGCCTGCTGGAGCCGGCCGACGCCGCCAGTCACGGGCACAACCCGCTCTGCGGCGACGAGATCGACCTCACGCTGCAGGTGCGGGGAGGGGAGGTCACCGGGGTGGGCTTCGAGGGAGATGGCTGCTCGATCTCGATGGCGGCCGCCTCGATGATGAGCGAGCAGCTGGCGGGCAAGTCGCTGGATGAGACTCGCGACCTGCTGCGGCGCTTCCGGGCCATGCTGGTCGAAGGCGGTGAGCCCGACGATCTCGGGGACCTGGAGGCCCTGGTCGGGGTGCGCCGCTACACCGCCCGGATCAAGTGCGCCATGCTGCCCTTCAGCACCCTGGAGGCGGGGCTGGCGCAACTGGAGAATCAGGATGGCTGAGGACATAGCGGAAACCACCCCGGCGGCAGCCGAGGTCCCCGAGCTCAAGGCCACCTCGGACGACGTCCAGGAGGCCCTGCGCGAGGTGATCGATCCCGAGCTGGGCCTGGACATCGTCAGCCTGGGCCTGGTCTACGGGGTGAACGTCGATGAGGCGGGCGAGGCCCAGGTCTCGATGACCCTCACCAGCCCCTACTGCCCGCTGGGCCCGATGATCGAGTCGCAGGTCCACTCTGTCACCCAGTTTCTCCCCGGGATCAATGGGGTGAAGGTGGAGTTGGTCTGGGACCCGCCCTGGGACCCCCACACCATGGCCTCGGACGAGGCCAAGCTGGAGCTGGGCCTCTACTGAGTTCGGGGCTGCCCGGGGCGGCCTCTGCCCACCAGCCGCCAGGCGCTGGGCAGCAGCACCGCCGCCAGCACCGCCTTGATGGCGTCGCCGAGCAGGAAGGGGGTCACGCCCAGCGCCAGGGTCTCGCCCACCCCGGTGTGGAGCCGCCAGGAGAGCCAGCTGGCCCCAAAGAGGTAGATCACGGCATTGGCCGCGACCAGGGCGGCGACCACGCTCACGGGGTGGCGGTCCCAACCGTGGACCGCGAGCCAGCCCAGCAGGGCCGCGGCAAAGACGAATCCGATCACATAGCCAAAGCTCGGAGTTGAGAGCGCCGAGAAACCGCCCTGCCCCTGGGCGAACCAGGGAACGCCGAGGGCGCCAGCCGCCAGGTAGAGCAGCATCCCCGCCACCGCACGGCGCGTCCCCACCGCCATGCCTCCCAGCAGGACGGCGAACGTTTGCCCGGTGATCGGGACCGGGGTGAAAGGAAGCTTGATCACCAGTTGCGCCGACGCTCCGACTAGCGCGGCATACCCGATCACCAACAGGACGTCCCGCAC
>JBOHUK010000017.1:0-2779 GCA_050734395.1 Candidatus Dormibacteria bacterium | reverse complement strand
GCGGCGGGGAGCTCGGCGAAGTAGGCGTCGATCTGCGGGCTGATGTCGCGCACCAGCAGCTCGAGGCCCAGCTCTTGGGCGAGGAGCTGAGCGTCCTTGAGGCTCTGGGGGTCGCTCAGCCGGTAGGGAAGGGCCGCCGCGGTCACCGCCTGTGGGCCCAGGGCTTCTACCGCGAGGCGGGCCGCCAGGGCGGAGTCCACCCCTCCGGAGACGGCCACGACCACCCCCTTGGCTCCCACCTTGAGCACCTCGTCGGCAATGAACGAGCGCAGGATGCCTGCCACCAGCTGCGAGTTGATGTCAAGCTGGGACATCGGCCTCGGGGCCGAGCTGGCGCCGGACCAGGTCCACGCGCTCGTCGCGCAGCAACGGGTACGCGATCCTGGCCCGGCGCAGCTGGCGGCGGTCCAGCACGCAGCGCAGCCGCTCGTCACCGGCACCGGCCGGCCCAGCCAGCACCCCGCCATCCGGCCCCAGGACGCGGCTCCCGCCCCAGAAGTGGTAGCCGTCCTCGAAACCCACCCGGTTGCAGTAGGCGCTGAAGACGGTGAATAGCTCCGAGTAGGTGCGCAGCATCGCCGCGTAGGAGGCGGCGCTGCCCAGCTCGGAGCCCTCCCCGGCGACGCCCCGCCCGGGGCTGGCCGAGGGGCAGAGCAGGAGGTCCGCTCCGGCCCGGCTCAGCAGGTAGGGGGCGCTGGGATGCCAGAGGTCCTCGCAGATGAGAAAGCCAAGGCGCCACGTCTGCCCGGATGCGGGGGTCAGGTCCACCACGTCGAAGGCGTCACCCGCCGCCAGGTGGCGCTGCTCGTCGAAGATGCCGTAGGTGGGCAGGTAGACCTTGCGATGTACGTGGCGCACCGCGCCCCCGGCCACGAGCAGGGCGGCGTTGTGAAAGGTGAAGCTGGGTGACTCCAGCACCGTCCCCACCAGGGCCGCGCCTTCACCGACCGCCTCGACCAGCGCCGCCACCTCGGGCCCCTGGAGGCGGATCGCCACCTCCGGGGTGAGGTCCTTGAGAAAGTAGCCGCTCAGGCTGAGCTCGGGGAACACCACCAGATCGGCACCCTGGGCCCGCTCCTCGCGGATCGCGGAGCGGGCCCGGTCCAGGTTGGCGGAGAGGTCCCCCAGCACCGGCGCCTGCTGGACCAGCGAGAGGCGCAGCTTGGGGTCGGGATCCAACTCAGCTCACCCCCGCCACCGGCGCCTCGCGGCGCATGAACGCCCCGACCGCCGCCGGCACCCGCTCCAGCGGCTCCGAGACCAGGGTGGCTCGCGGCAGCGCCCGCATGAACTCCACGCCGTAGTCCCGCTCCTGGATGCGAGGGTCGCAGATCACGACCGCGCCGCGATCGCCGTGGCGGCGAACCAGCCGGCCGAAGCCCTGCTTGAGCTTGAGCACCGCCTCAGGCAGCGCGAGCTCCGAGAACGAGTCCCGGCTGCTGCCGGCGCGGGCCTGGAAGATGGGGTCCGAGGGCACCGGGAAGGGCAGCTTGTCGATCACCACGCACTGAAGGGTCTCGCCGGGCAGATCAATCCCCTCCCAGAAGCTGCTGGTTCCCAGCAGCACCGAGCGGGGATTGCGGCGGAAGTTGCGCAGCACCTGGTTGCGGGTCCCGTCCAGACCCTGGCCGAGCACCGCGATCCCCTGGTTGCTGAGCAGGGCGCGCAGCCCCTGGTGCACCTCCCGCAGGGCCTGGTAGCCGGTGAAGAGCACCAGTGTCCGGCCGCCCAGCTCCAGCGCCAGGGCGCGAACCAGCACAACCACCGCCCGCGTGTGGCTGGGGTCGGTGCTGGGCGGGATCCCCTGGGGCAGGCAGCACAGCGACTGGCGCAGGTAGTCGAATGGGGAATCGAGCACCAGCTCCTCGGCTCCCTCGAGGCCCAGTCGGGCCTTGACGTAGCGGAAGGACCCCGCCACCGCCAGTGTCGCCGAGGTGAGCACCAGGGTCTGGCAGTGGTCGAAGAGCCCCGAGCGCAGATCGCCCGCCACCGCGACCGGAGCCGACCGCAGCACGGCTCGGTCACCGCCCTCCACCTCGATCCAGCAGACCCGGCGGTCGGGAGCGGCCACCTCCCCCTGGTCGGCGGCCGCCGCCAGCAGCTGGGAGATCGTGCCAGCCATCCCGCGCAGTGCCTCAGCCGCCATCCAGCACTCCTGGCCGCCGTTGTCGGGCTGGGGCCAGAGCTCGGCCTGGGCGGCCGGGGTGCCGCCGACCCGACGAAGCTCCTCCACCGCCCGCTCCAGGGCCCGCAGCAGCCTCACCAACGACCGCCGCGCCCCCTGCCAGAGCGAGAGCTGCTCCAGCCGGCGGTCCGCCGGCAGCGGGCCGGGGTGCGCCAAGCCCTCCGCGGCCGCGGCGGCCCCCAGCAGGTGGCGGAGGTCGGCAAAGACGCTGGGGGCCAGCTGACGCACTGTCTTGAGCGCCCGAGTCAGCCCGGGGTCGCCCAGGTCGGGGATGCGCTCGACGACGGCGAGGATGGCCAGCGCCCCCAGGCGGCGGCTTTCCGCCTGGGTGGCCGCCTCCTCAAGGTGGTGGGCCTCGTCGACGATCAGGTGGTGGAACTCGGGCAGGACGGCGCCCCCGCTGTCGGCGTCGGCCAGCAGGAGGGCGTGATTGACGACCAGGAGGTCGGCCTCCCGAGCGCGGACCCGGGCCTGGACCATGAAGCAGCGGCCGTCCCGCCAGTTGTGGCACGCCGGCCCCAGGCAGTCGTCGACGGTCGATGCGACCCGGTCCCACAGCTCCCGGTCGCGGCCGGCGAGGCGCAGCTCGGATCG
>JBOHUK010000016.1:0-1651 GCA_050734395.1 Candidatus Dormibacteria bacterium | reverse complement strand
GTCTTCCTGTTCCTGGTCAACCCGCTGGCGGCGCTGCTCTCACTGGCCGGAGGGGCGTTCTACGTTCTGATCTACACCTTCTGGCTTAAGCGGAGCACGAAGGAGAACATCGTCATCGGCGGGGCGGCGGGGGCTGTGCCACCACTGGTCGGGTGGGCAGCCGTGACCCATGGGCTGGGCCCGGTCGGTTTGGCCCTCTTCGCGGTCATCTTCCTGTGGACGCCGCCGCACTTCTGGGCCCTGTCGCTGATCGTCCGCCGTGACTATGCCGCGGTGGCCGTACCCATGCGGCCCGTAGTTGTCGGGGTTCGCCGCACCAGGACCGGAATCGTGGGTTACACGGTCGCGCTCCTAGCCTTCAGCTGCGTACTCGGGGTCTGGCTGGGCCCGGTGGAGGTGGCGCTGGCGCTGGTGCTGGGGCTGCCCTTCCTGGCGCTGAGCCTGCTGGTGCTGCGCGAGAACCAGGGCATGCGCTGGGCGCGCCAGCTATTCCGGTTCTCGATCCTCTACCTGTTCGCCTTCTTCGTGGGCACCGCCCTGGTGGCGGTGGTGGCGCACTAATCCCGCTCGCCCTGGGCAGCTAGGAGTTGTCCACCCCGAGCAAGCCCAGCAGCACGAAGAAGGCGATGGCCGCGACCAGCACCCCGGCGATGACTAGCCACCCCGCAAACCCGAGGTGGATCCCAGTGCGCAGATCGCCCAGTGTCTGCGGGCGGTCCGACTCTGACGGGCCCGGTGTGGGCTCCTTGAGTTCGCTGATCTCCGCCACCGCCTGAGTATAGACCGATACTCGTGACGGCCCCTCGAGTTGGGGCCGCCGAAGCCGCACCTAGAATGTCTGAATTGGACACCCAGTTCAGCGACCTCCAACCACGGCTCGGGTACCTGGGCCAGGGGGACCTGGCAACCGTGGAGCGCGCCTACCAGCTGGCCGATGACGCCCACACCGGCCAGCTGCGCCTCTCGGGTGAGCCGTACATCACCCACCCGCTGGCGGTGGCCAGCCTGCTGGCCGACCTGCACCTCGACGTAGACGCCCTGGCGGCCGCTCTGCTCCACGACGTCATCGAGGACACGCCGGTGGGGCCGGACCGGATCAAGCGCGAGTTCGGCCCGGTGGTGGAGAAGCTGGTGGGGGGGGTGACCAAGCTCGGGAGGATCAAGCTCCACAGCCCGGCGCAGGTCCAGGCGGAAAACATCCGCAAGATGTTGATCGCCATGGCGGAGGACCTGCGCGTGGTCCTGATCAAGCTGGCGGACCGCCTCCACAACATGCGCACCATCGCCGCCCTGCCCGAGGAGCGCCAGCGGCGGATTGCGCAGGAGACGATGGACATCTATGCGCCCCTGGCCCACCGCCTGGGGATGGGCCACATGAAGGCGGAGCTCGAAGACCTCGCCTTCTCGGTATTGGACAAGGACAACTACGAGCGGGTCCGGCAGGAGGTCCTCTCGCGGCGCAAGCAGCGCGAAGTGGTGCTGGAGGAAGCCCGGGCCACTCTGGCTCGCGAGCTCGGGGCCGCCGAGATCGCGGCCGAGGTGGCAGGGCGACCCAAGAACCTCACCAGCATCTTCCGCAAGATGCAGCAGGGCGGCAAGAGCATCTCCGAGATCTACGACCTGGTGGCGCTGCGGGTGATATGCGAGGACA
>JBOHUK010000015.1:0-2620 GCA_050734395.1 Candidatus Dormibacteria bacterium | reverse complement strand
ACATCCAGTTCGAGCGCCCCCTGAGTGAGGCGGAGCTGGAGCGCACACGGGCGATGCTGCGCCGTCGGAGCCGTGGCGAGCCCGTTGCCTACGTGCTGGGGCGCCGGGAGTTCTTCGGGCTGTCCTTCGCGGTGCGCCCGGGAGTCCTGATCCCGCGACCCGAGTCCGAGATGCTGGTCGACCTGGCAATCGCTGACTCCACCCCGGCAAGGGTGGCGGACCTGGGCTGTGGCTCGGGCTGTCTGGGCATCGCCGTGGCAGCCAGGGTGCTCTCCGCCCGTGTCGACCTGGTGGACGTGTCCCCGGCGGCGGTGGAGGTGGCGGTGGAGAACGTCGCTACCCTCGGTCTCGACGGGCGGGTCGAAGCGTTCTGCGGCAGTTGGGCGCAGCCCCTGCTGCACCGCGGGCCCTACGACGTGGTCCTGGCCAACCCCCCCTACGTCACCAGACGGGAGCTGGGTGAACTCGCCGCGACGGTGCGCGATCACGAACCCGCCCTGGCCCTCGATGGAGGGGAGGACGGGCTCGCCGCTTACCGGGACCTGCTCCCGCAGCTCCCGGCGCTGCTGGCGCCCAAGGCCCGGGTGCTGCTGGAAGGCGACCCGCGGAGGATGGACGCGCTGGAACTCCTGTGCCTCGCCACGTTGCCCGGAGTCGAGGCGCGCCGCCATTTGGACCTCTCGGAGCGCGAGCGGGTGCTGGAGCTCCGGCTCCCGTGAGCGCCGCGCTCTGGCCCGCCGACGCTTGCGGGCTGAGTTCGGCCGCCGAGGCCCTCCTTCGCGGCGCGGTGGTGGGCTTCCCCACCGACACGGTGTACGGGCTGGCCGCGCGTGCTGACTCGGCGGGCGCCTGTCAGCTGTTGAGCTCGCTCAAGGGCCGCTCGCTCACGCAACCCCTGGTGTTGATGGTGCGCGACCCGGAGATCCAGGGCTATTTCGAGTGGTCGCAGCCGGCTCGGGAGCTGGCCCGGCGCTTCTGGCCCGGCCCACTGACACTTATCCTGCGGGCGGGGCCGCACAGCCTTCATTTGGGCGGCGGGGAGACGGTAGGGGTGCGCATCCCCAACCACCCGCTGGCACTGGAGTTGCTGGGGCGGGCGGGGCCGCTGGCCACCAGCAGCGCCAATCGCCACGGCCGCCCGCCCTGCCCCGACGCCCGGGCGGCGCTCGCCGCGCTGCCGTCCCTGGCCGGCGTCCTGGACGACTCCCAGGCGCTCTCGGGAGGCGGCGCACCCTCATCTATACTCGACCTCACCCGGGAGCACCCGGTCCTGCTCCGCGAGGGGGCGCTCAGCGCCGCCCAGCTGGGGATCTCCAAGATCGAGAAGGAACCAGGAAGCCGGAGGGACTGAGATGGCGATCGCCCAGGAGCGGCTCAGCTCTCTGCACCGGGCCGACCCCGAGCTGGCCACGATCCTGGCCTCTGAGCTGGACCGACAGCAGTACACCCTGGAGCTGATCCCTTCAGAGAACGTGGCCAGCCCGGCGGTGCTGGAGGCGGTGGGCTCCTGGCTCACCAACAAGTACGCCGAGGGGACCCCAGGCAAGCGCTACTACGGGGGCTGCGAGTTCGTGGACCAGGTGGAGGAGCTCGCCCAGCGGCGGGCCTGCGCGCTCTTCTCGGCCGAGCACGCCAACGTCCAGCCCCACTGTGGCAGCTCCGCCAACATGGCGGCTTACATGGCCTTCTGCTCGCCCGGGGACACAATCCTGGGCCTGGATTTGAGCCATGGCGGCCACCTGAGCCATGGCTCCCCGGTCAGCTTCTCCGGCATCGTCTACCACGCCGAGTTCTATGGCGTCGACCCCAAGACCGAGCGCCTCGACTACGGGCAGGTGCGCCAGCGGGCCAGGGAGGTGCGCCCCAAGGTCCTGGTGGCGGGAGCCAGCGCCTACCCGCGGACCTTCGACTTCCAAGCCCTGGCGGACATCGCCCACGAAGTCGGCGCGCGGCTGATGGTGGACATGGCCCACTTCGCCGGGCTGGTGGCGGGCGGGGTCCACCCCAGCCCGGTGCCCTTCGCCGACGTGGTCACGCTCACCACCCACAAGACCCTCAAAGGCCCCTGGGGCGGGATGATCCTCTGCCCCGAGGAGCACCAGAAGGCGATCGACAAGGCGGTGTTCCCCGGGGTCCAGGGCGGGCCCCTGATGCACGCCATCGCCGGCAAGGCGGTGGCGCTCTTGGCGTGGAGCCAGCCGGAGATGGCGGACTACGCCCAGCGGGTCGTGGCCAACGCCCAGCGCCTGGCGCGGGGGCTGCTCAAAGAGGACCTGCGCCTTGTCAGCGGCGGCACCGACAACCATCTGATGCTGATCGACCTGCGGCCGCTCGGCCTCACCGGGCGCAAGGTCCAGGAGGCGCTCGAGGGGGCAGGCGTCACTGTCAACCGCAACTCCATCCCCTTTGACGAGGCCAGCAAGTTCAACCCCTCGGGGATCCGCCTCGGGACCCCCGCCGTGACCAGCCGGGGGATGGGGCTCCAGGAGATGGACGAGATCGCCGCCCTGATCGGCTCGAGCCTGCACAACCTGGACGACGCGGAGGTCCAGGCCCGGGTCAAGGCCCGGGCCCGGGCGCTCTGCGAGGCCTTCCCGCTGCCCTACGGCTGATCGGGGGC
>JBOHUK010000014.1:0-10338 GCA_050734395.1 Candidatus Dormibacteria bacterium | reverse complement strand
GGTGAAGGTGACGGCGCCGTACTGGCCGCTCCCGCCCTGCGCCTGGTGGTTGGGATAGATGTCCATCACCGCCAGGTCGCTGAGCACCATGCCCGCGGCCGTGGTCACCGGAGTCACCGGGTAGGTGGTGAGGCTGGCGTTGTACTTGTTGACGGTGAAGGTCTCCTGCCCGCAGGTGCTGACCACCTGGCCGTTGTTATAGTTAACGGAGTAGCAGAACTGTCCGGCCGCCTCGGGCACAAAGTTCGGCGTGTCGCCCACCCAAACCCAGGTGCCGTTCTGATCTGTAAGGGTGAGGATGACGTTGAATGTCTTGTTGACACTGGACGACTGGCCCACTCCAGGCAGCGCCTTCAGGGTCACGCTGACGGTGACCGTCGTGGAGCTAGCACTTGTTGCTCCGCTCAAGGTGATGATGTCGTAGACGGCATTGGGATTGGTGACAGTGGACTGCTGCAGTGTGATCGGGAGCCCCTGCACTGAGGTTGAAATGCCAAGCGGAGGGGGCGGAACGTTCACTGTCACCACTTCTGGGAGCTCAGTGAACGTCTTGTTGCTTTCCGATGTGTCTGTGTACGTCGCGACCCAGCAGTAAACCTCGCCGCTCGTCGCCGTACTGGGGATCTGCAGGTACCCGCCGCTCGTCGCCGACGCACTATAAACCTTCTCGGTTGTAGTCCCCGTTGCCGTCTGTGTTACCGGCACGTCCGACGACGACTGCAAGGGGGTTCCGAGGGACGAGCAACTTGGCGGCGCGCCGGGCGTGCCCTGGTATAGGGCGAACGTCACGAAGCCCGTCTGGACGTACTGATCACTCGGGTCGTCGACCGTGGCGCTGTCGTCGATGTACTGCCCGGGCTGGGCGGTACCACTGGCCGTGCCGGGCGCTGCAGCCGTCGGCACGCTACTGCTCGTGTAGGTGGAAGTGAGAACGCTATATGACCACGCTCCCACTACCTGGGCAGTCATGGCGCCCGCGAGCCCCAGCAGCCCCAGGACGGCAGTGAAGGCAGCGCCCTTGCCGAGCCCCCCCAGCAAGCTCCGCCGGATTCTAGATGGCTTCAACCGTCGTGTCCTCCAGTCCCTGTCCTATCGAATGACGCCTGTCGCAGGCCCGGGTCGGCCAGGGCCGCTCCGGCGCCACAGAGGTGAGTCCCGGAAGACGCGGTCCAAGCCGGCACCAGGGCAACGGGGCACGTGGGCCCAGGGGTATCCCTCCAAGCTGGCTGCACCGTTCTCGTCTCCCTTCCCCTGGGACCGTCTCCCTTGGCGGCCCCAGTTCGCAATGCCTATGAAACCACTTTCGTAACCGCCGGTGTTGATTCTGCAACGGGAATTGACGCTCTGTCACCGGCCCGCGACAGAAAAGTAAGCCCGCTGAACTGGCAGGCCGTGGTTCCGGTGGCTGGAAGGGCCGGATCGGGGCGCTGCTACGATCAGGCGCCGTGGCCAGCGCCTCGAACCAGCAGCCCCGGCTCAGCCGCCAGCGCCTGGCCAACGGCCTGGACGTGGTGCTGAGCCCGGACCGCAGCTCCCCAACCGTGGCGGTGGGCCTCTACTACCGGATCGGCTTCCGCCTAGAGCCCGAGGGGCGCACCGGCTTCGCCCACCTCTTCGAACACCTGATGTTCCAGGGCACGAGCCGGGTCTCCAAGGCGGACTTCGGCACCCTGGTCAACGGCTCCGGCGGGCTGCTCAACGGCTCCACCCGCCACGACTACACCAACTACTTCGAAGTGCTGCCCTCCTCGGGCCTGGAGATGGCCTGCTTCCTGGAGTCGGACCGGATGCGCAACCTGCTCATCGACCCCCAGACGCTGGAGAACCAGCTCCAGGTGGTCAAGGAGGAGGTCCGGGTCAACGTCATGAACCAGCCCTACGGGGGCTTCTCCTGGCTCTGGCTCTCCCAGGTGGCCTTCCACACCTACCCCAACTGCCACAACTTCTATGGGGAGTTCTCAGATCTCGAGGCGGCCACGGTCAGCGACGCCCGGGCGTTCTACGAGAGCTGGTACAGCCCGGGGAACGCCAGCCTGATCCTGGCCGGTGACTTCGAGGAGGCGCACGCCCTGGAGCTGGCGGAGCGCTACTTCTCCCCCATCCCGGCGCGCCCCGCCCCTAGCCGACCCGCGCTGGACGAGCCGCTGCCGGAGGAGCGCAGCCAGCACCGCCACCCAGACCCGCTGGCGCCCACCCCACGGGTGGCGATCGGGTACCGGACCGCCCCCTTGGGGGATCCGGACCACCTGCCGCTGGTGCTGGCGGCCCGGGTGCTGGGTGATGGCCGGGCCTCGCGGCTGCAGCGCCGCCTGGTCCGTGAGCGCGAGCTGCTGCTCCAGGTCCAGGGCGGTCCCAACTACCCGATCGGCGACAGCTTCGAGTTCAATGGCCCGGCCCTCTTCACCATCGAGGCGGCGCCGCGACCCGGGGTGGAGACCGAGCACGCCTTGGCGGCGATCGACGAGGAGGTGGGCCGGCTGGCGGAGGAGGGGCCCACGGCGGAGGAGCTCTTCCGGGCCAAGCGCCGGGAGCTCGCCTCGTACCACGCCCGCCTCGACAGCCGGATCGGGCGGATGCAGCAGTTGGGGACGCTGGCCGCAGTCCACGGGCGCCCGGAGCTGGCGGACCTGCTCCCAGACCAGTACGCGGCCATCACCGAGGGGGAGGTGCGCCTGGCGGTCGGGCGCTGGCTGCGCCCCGAGCGCTCGACGGTGCTCCACTGGCTGCCACAGGGCAAGGCCCGAGCTTGAGCACCGAGTCAGAGGCCAGCGCAGCGGGCCTTCCGGTTCCGGGGCCGGTCCCGCCGCTGCGGGTCGGGCGGGTGAGCCAGTCGCGGCTCAGCAACGGCGGCCAGGTGCTGGTGGTGCCCCGCCCCAGCGTGCCCCGGGTCGAGTTCCGCCTGAGCGTCCCCGCCGGCGCCGCCATCGGGAGCAGCGTCGCCCAGGCCGAGCTGCTGCGGTCGGGGATGATGCTGGGGACCAGGGACCTGGACCAAGAGCAGCTCTCGGAACAGATCCAGCGCCTGGGGGGCTCCTTGAGCGTGGGCCAGGACCAGGACCGCCTGCAGATCACGGCCTCCGCGCTGGCCGAGGCCGAGGAGGACCTCTACCGGCTCCTGGGCGCGCTGGTGGCGGGACCGGATTTCCCCGAGCCCGCCCTGGCGATCGAGAAGGCCAAGCTGCAGGAGGGGCTGCGCATGGCCCGGGCCACACCCTCCTTCCCGGCCAGCGAGCGCCTGCAGCGGCTCATCTACGGCTCCCATCCCTACGGGCGCCAGGAGCCCACGGACCGGCAGGTGGAGCAGGTGCGCCGCTCGCAATTGCTGGCCCTGCACCGGCACAGCTTCTCCACCACCGCGACCCAGATCACGGTGGTGGGACAGGTCCGGCCCAGCCGCACCGAGGCCTGGCTGGAGCGCCACTTCGGCCGTCGCCGGGGCGCCGCCCGGGCCTGGGCCGTCGGCCCGCCTCCCAGGCGGCCGGCCTCCCCGGTGATCACCTTCATCGACCGCCCGGGGTCGGTGCAGACGGTGATCCTGATGGGCGCCAGCGGGCCGCCCCAGGGTCACCGGACGCACTTGCCGCTGAGCCTGGCGGCGGCGGTCCTGGGGGGCAGCTTCAGCTGCCGCCTGATGGCCAACCTGCGGGAGGACAAGGGGTACACCTACGGCGCCCACGCCCGCGGCCACACCCACCTCACGGACACCCTGCTGGCGGTGGAGACCGAGGTCCGCACCGAGGTCACCGCCCCCGCCTTCACCGAGTTGCTCTACGAGCTCGGCCGGCTGGCAACCGTCGACGTCGGCGGCGATGAGCTGGAGCGGACCAAGACCTACCTGGAGGGCGCCCGGCTGGTGATGCTGCAGACCCAGGCCGGGCTCGCCGACGCCCTGGCGCGGGTCCGGGCTCACGGGCTGGACCACCGCTACCTGGAGCGCTACGCGCAGCGCCTCAGTGGGGTGAGCGCCCAGGAGCTCCGCCGGGCAACCGCCCAACACCTCTCCCCGGCATCACTGAGCACGGTGATGGTCGGGGACGCGCGCCGAGCCCTCCCCGACCTGCGAGCGGTCGCCACGGTCCGGCGGGCGGGGCCGTAGGCGTCCTTCCGCCAGCGGCACCCGGCTTACCCAACGCGCGGACTCACTCCCGGGTGGCGGCCACGCGGTGGCGTCGCGTTATCACGAATCGCACTAGCGTGATACAGTTGGGCGAGATGCGCAGCCTGCGACTGGATCCCGACCTCGACGCTCGCGTGAGGCACGCCGCCGCCGTAAACGGCGAGTCCGTGTCCGAGTTCCTGCGGCGCGCCGCGCTCCAGCGCCTAGATGCCACCCTGGCGCCCGGTTCCCGCGAGCGCTTCGCCGACGTGATCGGGGTGGTTCACGGCCAGGGAGGGCGGGCCCGGCGCAGCGGCACCGAGTTCACCAAGACGCTGAGGCGGGACCGCGGCGAGCGTTGACGCTCACCGACGCTGGTCCCCTGATCGCGATCATCGATGCTGACGAGCCGGATCACGCGGCGTGCGTGCACGCTCTCGAGGACCTAAGCCCGCCGCTGACCACGACCTGGCCGGCCTTCACCGAGGCGATGTATCTGCTGGCGCGGGCCGGCGGCCTGCGGGCCCAGCGAGCGCTTTGGAGCCTGTTCCTCAGCGAGCGCCTCGTCGTCGCCGAGCTGTCGAGGTCGGCGCTGGAGCGGAGCGCTCGGCTGATGGAGCAGTACGCGGACCTGCCCATGGATCTGGCCGACGCCACCCTGGTGGGGCTGGCCGACGAGCGCGGCGATCCCAGCATCTTCACTCTCGACCGCGACTTCCTCGTCTATCGCTTTCGCGGGCGCGGCCGCTTCAGGATCACCCCAGGGACATGAGCTGAGGGACCGGACGGCCGGGATCGCTAGAGCCAGCCTCCCTCGGCCAGATGGCGCCGCTGCAGCCAGGCGAGGCCGAGGAGCAGCAGGAGCGCCGCGACCGCCCCGGCCAGGGTGAGGTCGAAGCCGCCGGAGACGCCCAGGTCGGACGCCGCCAGCACGCCCAGCCCGGCGAGGATGCCGAGGCCGAGCATGCCCAGCAGGCGCAGCCCCCGCCAGGCCCCGAGCCAGAAGCGCTCGGTGGCGGGCTCAGCCACGTCCAGGGACCAGTAGGCGAGCTCGGCTGAGCCGAGCAGGGCCACCCCCAGAGCGGCGGCGGCCGCCGCCGGACCGCGCAGCGCCAGGGTGGCCCCGACGGCGAGCCCCACCGTCCCCACCGCGGGGACCACCAGCCGGGGCCAGCGCCGCACCAGGGCCACAGCGAGCAGGAGCGCCCCAGCCGCCTCGATCGCCAGGATCAGGGACAGCGGCAGGCGGGCGGCGTTGGCCGAGCTGACGGCGAAGGCCGGCGCCAGGCAGGCCAGCGCCCCCAGCGCGGGGATCAGGCGACGCATCGGCGTACGTAACGGCGGTACTCGCGCGCCTGGGCCAGGACCACCTCCAGGGGGCGCTCCCGCGGCCACTCGACCACCACCACCCCGGCGCGCTGCAAGGCGTGGCGCCGGGCCTGGCGGAGCAGCCGCCAGAGCCGCACCGCGGAGGGGTCGGGAGCGAGGCGCCCGGTGGGCAGGAACTCCTCGGCTTTGATCTCCAGCACCAAGAGGTCGAAGCCGCGGTGGTGCAGGTCGGCGAGCGCCCCGACGCTGCGGGCATCCAGCAGGGGGCTGAGCGCCACCACGCTGGCGGCGGGGGGCAGCACCCGGGGCGGGATGACGTCGATCTGCTTCCAGGCGTAGCTGGTCACCATCTCGGTGCTCAGCAGCGCCTCGGCCACCTGGTAGAGGTGGCGGGGCCCGGTGCCCGGCAGCAGCCAGTTGAGCAGGCCACCGAAGCCGATCAGCCCCACCCGGTCACGCTCCCCCAGGTAGCCCTGGGCCAGGGCACCGGCCGCCCGCACCGCCAGACTCAGCACCGAGTCCCGGCCCCGGCCCAGCTCCGAGAAGCTGTCGACGAACAGGACCACGTCGGCGTTGCGCTCCAGGTGGAAGTCGTTGACGTGGGGCGTGCCGGTGCGGGCGGTGACCCGCCAGTTGACGCGCCGCACCAGGTCGCCGGGGGCGAAGGCGCGGATGTCGGCGAACTCGATCCCAGACCCGTGCTGGCGGGCGATGCGGTTGCCGGCGAACACCTGGGTGCGGGCGGGGTCGACCAGGCGCAGCAGCCGCTCACGGCTGGGGAAGACCCGCAGCCCCAAGCGCTGCCCGAGCCGGCCTCGGTGGGTGAAGAGGCCGAGCCGGTCCCGGGCGACGACCGAGACCTCGCCCAGGCGGTAGCTGCCCCAGTCCCGGGCCAGGAGCCGCCAGCGCAGGGTGAGCTCCTCCCCCGGACGGGGCAGCAGGCGCAGCCGCGCCTGCGGGTCCCGGCACTCGATCCCCTCGGGCAGCTCCAGCCTCAGCTCCAGCCACCCCAGCGGCTCGGAGCTGCGCAGCCGCACCTCCAGCTCCAGCTCCTCCTCCTCCGCCACCCGGTCCGAGAGCAGCCCCGAGTGGAGCTCGAGAGCGGGCGGTCGGGCCAGCAGCAGCCCCAGCGCCAGCCAGATCGCGAAGGGGGTGACCAGCGCCACCAGCGCCACCCGGTCCAGGCTGAGAGCCGCCAGCAGGCCCAGCGCCACCAGGGCGGCGTAGCCCAGGAGCCGGGGGGCGGGGAGGGCGCTCAACCGGCCGCGGCGGAGCGGCTGGGCGGGGTGGGGACCGTGCCCAGGCACTCGCGGACCACGTCCTCGCTGCGCACCCGCTGCACCCAGAGCTCGGGGCGCAGCGTGATCCGGTGTGAGAGCGCCGGGCGGGCCACCGACTTGACGTCGTCGGGGGTGACGAAGTCACGGCCGCTCAAAGCGGCCCGGGCCCGGGAGAGCTTGAGCAGCGCCAAAGAGCCGCGCGGGCTGGCCCCCACCTGCACCCCGGGGTGCTGGCGGGTCGCCTCCACCAGGTCCACCATGTAGTACTCCAGGTCCGGGTCGACGTGGACCTCCTCCAGGGCCGCCTGCATGGCCAGCAGCCGGTCCCGGTCCACCACCGCCTCCAGCTGCTGCTCGTCCTCCCGCCGCTGCTGGCGCAGCTCCAGCATGGCTCGCTCCTGCTCCCTTCCCGGGTAACCCACCCCGAGGCGGATGAGGAAGCGGTCCAGCTGGGCCTCGGGCAGCGGGTAGGTGCCCTCGTACTCGATGGGGTTCTGGGTGGCGAGCACGAGGAAGGGCCGGGGCAGCGGCCGGGTCACCCCCTCGATCGTGACCTGGCGCTCCTGCATCCCCTCCAGCAGCGCGGCCTGGGTCTTGGGCGGGGAGCGGTTGATCTCGTCGCCCAGCACCAGGTTGGCGAACACCGGGCCGGGGCGCATCTCGAACTCGCCGGTGCGCTGGTTGAAGACCGAGGAGCCGGTGATGTCCGAGGGCATCAGGTCGGGGGTGAACTGAATGCGGGCGAACTGCAGGCTGCAGGCGGCGGCGAAGCAGCGGGCGATCAGGGTCTTGGCCAGGCCGGGGAAGTCCTCGAGCAGGACGTGGCCGTCCGCCAGGATGCCGAGCAGCACCAGCTCCAGCACCTCGCGCTTGCCCACGACCGCACGCTCCACCTGGTCCAGGAGCCGGGCCGAGTCCTGGCGGACCCCCTCCAGCCCGCTCACCGGCCAATCCCCTCCAAGGTGTCCAGGAGGGCCTCCAGCTCGCGCTGCCGGGGACCGCGCCCGGCCGCGTCCCAGCGTGATGGACCCTGGTCCAGCACGGCCATGCTGGCCTGGGGCCCGAGCCGCGAGCGGGCCTGCGCCGAGTCCAGGTCCAGGTCCACCCCCACCGCCTGCAGGCGGTCCCGGGCCACCTCGCGCAGCAGCGGCCGCAGGTCGCGGTCGAACTCGGCGCGGCTGGCCCGGCCGGCACGCAGGCGATCCTGGATCTGAGCCAATTCGGCGGGGATCGCCTCGGGCTGGGGCTCGACCGCTCCCCTGGGTTCAGGAAGCAGATCGGGCGCGACCAGCTCCCGGACCAGGTAGTAGAGCGCCAGCGCCGTCATGCCCAGCACATAGGCACGACCCAGCTGGACCCGGCTGATCGAGGGAACCGCGAGCGCGATCAGCGCCGCCACAGTTCCCAGGGCGGCGACGAACAGCCCGAAGCCGTAGCGCTGCAGTGGTCCCGGCCGAGGGGGTCTGGGCATCTGCAAGGGCTCCTGCTCGGCGGCCATCGGGGCGCAAGCCCCCCGCGAGGATAGCGGGCAGAGCGGCTAGAGTTCGCGGGTGCGGCGATCCGAGGAGCCCGGGAACTGGGAGTGGCTCACCCGTCAGGGGGCGCGACGCGTGCCCGAGATCACCGCCTACTTCTGGCTGGCCAAGGGTCTGTCCACCGCTTTGGGCGAGGCCACCTCCGACGCCCTGGTCCACGCCATGCCCCCGGCGCTGGCGGTGCTGCTCGGCTTCCTGGGCTTCCTGCTCGCCCTCTGGCTGCAGTTCCGCCAGGGCCGCTACCGGCCCTGGACCTACTGGTTCGCCGTGGTCATGGTGGGTGTCTTCGGGACCATGGCCGCGGACGTCGTCCACGTGGCCCTGGGGGTCCCCTACCCCATCTCCAGCTCCCTCTACGCCGTGGTCCTGGCCGCGGTCTTCCTCAGCTGGTACCGGGTGGAGGGCACCCTCTCCATCCACACCATCGACACCTACCGGCGCGAGGCCTTCTACTGGGCGGCGGTGGTGGCCACCTTTGCCATGGGCACCGCGCTCGGGGACTTCACCGCCTACTCCTGGGGCATCGGCTATCTGGCGTCGGCGGTGCTCTTCGCTGGGGTCATCTGCCTGCCCGTCATGGGCTACGCCTTCCTGCGCTGGAACGCCATCTTCAGCTTCTGGTTCGCCTACGTCGCCACCCGGCCGCTCGGGGCCTCGATCGCCGACTGGCTGGGCAAGCCAACCGCCGTCTCCGGGCTGGGGTTGGGCGACGGCCTGGTGGCGGTGATCTTCGCCGCCGTCATCACCGTGATCGTGGCCTTCCTGGCGCGCACCGGGCGGGACGTCCAACCCGGCTGAGCCGACGCTCAGCGGAGGGAGAGCTCCTGACGCAGCTGGCGCCGGGAGCAGACCGCGTCCTTACCGGCCCGGCCTAGCGCGGGGCCGACGCTAGCGCCGCCGGGATTGGTAGCTCCTTCGGCCGCTGGGCCGGGCTCCGAGAGCGGAGCAGCAGCGGCACCAGCAGCAGCAGCAGCAGGTTGCGCAGCGCCACCACCGCCACCGCGTCCGGGGCTCCTTTGGTGAGGGGCGTGAAGAGGTCGGGAAACTCGATCTGGGTGAGGAGGCCCAGGCAGAGCACCAGCAAGAGGAGCCAGAGCCCACGCTGCGCGGGCATCTCCAGCACTGCCGCCAGCACCAGGAGCGGAACCAGTGCCAGCAGGTATTGGGGTGAGAGTACCGGGCTGGCCGCCAGCCCCACCGCCATGGCGAAGGCCAGGGCGGCGAGCGGGCGCCGCTGCCGGACCAGGATCACGCTGCCCGCAACAAGGGTCGCCAATCCCGCCAGTGCGAAGGCCAGCGCCACCCAGCCCACCTCCTGGCCGGAGACCTGCACGGATCCGAGGCTGCCCATCCCCACCCGCACGGGCCAGATCGGTCGCAGCACCAGGGCAACCGTGCCGGGGAGGCTCTCGATCTCCACGCCCCGGTGCACGTTGTTGGCGAAGGAACTCAGCAGCCCTCCCCGGGACCAGGCCAGGAACCCGACCAGAACCACCACGGCCGGGAGCAGACCGAGACCTGCGGACCGCAGCCGCTGCGGCAGCGGGTCGCCGTCGGCTGCCGAGTCGCCAAACCAGACCCAGAGCGCCACCGGCACCAGTGCCACCGCCACCGTCTCCTTGGCCAGCACCGCGAGGGTCACGAGTACGACCGCCAACCACACCCGACGGCGCTGCAGCGACAGAGCCGCTCCGGCCAGGACCAGGCCTTGGAGCGCGTCCACCCGGGTCAGCAGCACCGGGCCCATCGCCACCAAGGCGGTGACGAGCAGCAGGGCCAGGGGTCCGCGCCCCTGCGGGCGGGCGGCACCGGCCAGGCACCAGACCCCGACCGCCAGCAGCACCACCATCGACAGGGTGAATCGCAGCGAGTAAGGCATTGGCCCGGGTACCAGCGCCGCGGGAACCGCCAGCAGCAGGCTCAGCGGCGGGTAGACGAAGGGCGTCTGGGCGTCGCGACTGGTGAGGAAGCCCAGCTGATAGGGCGTGTGGCCCAACAGCAGCCCTCGGGCGGCGTGGCCAAGGTAGATGGTGTCGGGGATGGCGGGTGACACCAGATCATGGCCCGGGGTCAGACCAAGCTCGATCAGCACCACCGG
>JBOHUK010000013.1:0-6778 GCA_050734395.1 Candidatus Dormibacteria bacterium | reverse complement strand
GCGCCCGGCCGTCCTTGAGCAGCCAGAAGGAGATCACCAGCGCCACGAACACGTCCACGAGCACGGTCAGGGTGCTGGTGATGCCGTGCACCAGGATCCCGGTCGCCCCGGGGATGTAGGAGGTGAGATTGGTGGGGACCAGCCCGCCCTTGCCCAGGTGGACGCCGTGTTGGTCGAGCTGGGTGCGCACCTGACTGATCACCCCGTTGACGCGGTGGAGCAGGTGGGGCACGTGCCCCGCCAGAGAGCGCGCCTCGCCCACCAGCGGCCCCCCGACCAGGAAGAGGATCCCGGCCACGACCACCAACCCCACCACCAGGGTGAGCAGCACCGCCAAGGACTTGGGTAGCCGGCCGCGCTCGTGCAGCAGGGTCACCGCCGGGTCCGCCAGGAAGGTGATCGCGACCGCCAGGATCAGGGCCAGGATCACGGTCAAGATCGAAGCCAGCCAGCCGAGGACGATCAGCAGCAGCTGGTAGCCGACGAAGAGCGTGACCACGACCGCGGCGGCGCGAATCCAGGCCCAGGTCCCTGCCGGCACCCGCCCGCTCTCGTCCGGGGAGGTGGTCGTCTCCGAGCTCTGCGGCGGCGGGGGCGAGGGCGCGCTCGCCGGCTCGGGGCGGGCGGAGGCGGCCATGGCGTGAGTCTACGTTGAGATCAGCCGGCCGCCGCCGCGGATCACGTCAGGGCGCCGGCGCCTAGCCGGGAAGGGTCGACTCGACCACCTGCATCAGCCGGCTCGAGAGCTCGGGGCCCAAGACCTCGAACATGGCCGCCAGGGACGCCGTCTGGAGCTCGTCCAGGGCGTTGCGCACCCGCCGGCCGCGGTCGCTCAGGACCAGCTCGTGGTCACCCCGGGCGCTCGTGCGCTGCTCCAGCAGCCCGGCTCCCCGCATTCCCGTCAGCACGGCGTCGAGCTGCTCTCCGGCCATCCCGAGCCGCTCCTCAGCGTGGTCGGCGGGCAGAGGCCCGAGCGGCATCCGGCCCAGGACCGCCAGCTGGTCCAGGGTGGCGATGCGGAGTGCCTCACGCTGCGCCGGCCCCAGCGAGCGACTCGCCTGCAGCTCGAAGCGGCGGCGGACGCGCAGCCACTGGGCGGCCAGCTGGGCGGGACCGACGTCGCCCGGTGCGTTCTGCTGGCCCACTTCCGCGCCAGTGTAATCGGCGGGTTCGATGACTCAGCCGGCGGTGTGGGGCAGGCGGTGCGCCTTCCACAGGTCGCCGCCGGGCACCACCCGATTGAGGAACAGGGTCGCCGCCGCCATCGCCAGCAGCCCCAACTGGAAGGCGGGGAAGATCAGGGCCCCGGCCACCCACAGGATCGCCTCCACCAGGGGACCCACCACCAGCACCGTGTGCCGATGCCGGGGCATCACCCCGTCGATGAAGTACTTCCAGCCAATCCCCAGCCAGGGAAAGCTGCGGCTGTACCAGAAGCGAAAGCCGAACTTGATTCCGTAGCCCCGCAGCGCCAGGGCATGGGCCGCCTCGTGGGCGATGAAGACCCCGACAAAGAAGACCCAGATCACGGCCTAGAGGCCGCCGGCAGGGGTCCCGCCCAAGTCCCCTCGCCATATTTGCCCGGCGTCGCCAGCCCTCCTTGCGCTCGGTCTCTCCCGCCACCAATGATCTCGCGGGCGGCCCCAGTCGTGGCTCTCCGAGATCGAATCGCAACAGGATCGGCAGACCCCGGGCTACTCCCGCCAGCGCATCTGCACCTCCAGCCGCGTCGGGTCAAGGGGAAAGGGCTGACGGCGCCCGGTGGGCGAGAAGCCGCAGCTCCGGCAGCAGCCCCGCGCCCTGGGGTTGTCCTCGGCCACCCAGAGGCAGAGACGCTTGGTCCCCAGCTGACAGTGCCGGGCCACCACCTCGGCGATCAGGATGCGGGCCAGCCCGCGGCGCCGCGCCCGAGGGTCCACCCACATCGAGACCAGCTCGAGCTCCTCCTCCCCGTCCCGCACCGCCGACACCAGCCCGAGCCACCCACGGGAGGTCCGCGCCGTCCAAGTCCAGCGCTGGGACCCGGGCGTCAACCGCGACCGCCAGGCGCTCTCGGGGAGCTGACGCTCCAGCTCCAGGGTGGAGCCGAACGCCAGGGGAGAGTCGGCCAGGGCCTGCAGCCGGATCCGCCGGTACGAGCGCCACTCGTGGGCGGCGACCAGGACGACCCGGAGCCCAGCCTCCCAGGGGGCGGCCGCAGGCCTTGGGACCTGCGCCCCTGACGACGGCATCTCGCCAATCTAGATGGAGGTGCCGCGGCTACGATCCGCTTCGTGCAGCCCGAAGCTACAGCCCACGACCCAGTCCAGGTGCGGCGCCACCCGGAGCGCGGTCGCTACGACCGCGAGACCGTTGGGGCGATCCTGGACGAGGGCCTGATCTGCCATCTCGGGATCGTCGCCCAAGGCCGTCCCTGGGTGCTCCCCACCATGTACGCGCGCTGCGGTGACCAGGTCTACATCCACGGGTCGCCCGGCGCCAGGATGCTGCGCACCGCCGCCGAGAGCCCACAGATCTGCCTAACGGTGACGCTGCTGGATGGGCTGGTGATGGCGCGCTCCGCGTTCAATCACTCGATGAACTACCGCTCGGTGATCGTCAGCGGGCGGGCGCGGCGGGTGACCTCCGGGGCGGAGAAGATGCGCGCCTTCCGGGCGCTGGTGGATCAGGTGGCCCGCGGCCGCTGGGAGGAGGCCCGCCCACCCGACCGCAAGGAGCTGCGCTCCACCGAGGTCCTGGCGCTGCGGCTGGACCAGGCCTCGGCCAAGGTGCGCACCGGACCGCCCCAAGACGCCCCGGTCGACCTGGGACTGCCCGTCTGGGCGGGCGAGCTGCCGCTGCGGATGCGGGCCGGACGGCCGCGGACCGCGCCGGATGGGGACCGCGAGGTGGGGGTGCCCGAGTACCTGCGCCGCTACCGGCGCTAGCCTCGGCCACTCCCCTACCCCAACCCTCATCATCGCCTGCGTGATCTCGCTGCCCCAGCCGCAGACGCTGCAGGGCCTTCGGGTGCGGTCGGTCACCGACCTCTCACCCAGCCTGCGCCGCGTCGAGCTGTCCGGCGAAGCCCTGGTGGGGATGGCCTGGGCCCCGGGGCAGGACCTGATGCTGCGGCTGCCCCGCCGCGACGGCTCGGTCGTCAGCCGCCGCTACACCATCCGGCGGGCCGACGGGCACGAGGGGTTCGTCGAGCTGAATGTGGTGCTCCACGGCGACGGCCCCGCCGCCCGCTGGGCGCAAGCGGTCCAGGCTGGCCAGGGCCTGGATGATGTCGTCGGTCCGCGGGGCAAGATCTCCCTGCACCCGGACCAGGACTGGCATCTGTTCCTGGGTGACGACACCTACTTACCCGCCACCCTGGCCATGCTCGAGGCGCTGCCCCAAGGCGCCCAGGGGTTGGCCGCCCTGGAGGTCG
This sequence comes from Candidatus Dormibacteria bacterium, assembly GCA_050734395.1. Lineage (GTDB taxonomy): Bacteria > Chloroflexota > Dormibacteria > Aeolococcales > Bog-877 > Bog-877. The sequence continues at coordinate 3,363 of JBOHUK010000013.1, read as the reverse complement.
GAGCGCCCGAGGACGAGCAGCCGCTGCGGTCTGAGGCGGAGGCGACCATCACCTGGCTGCACCGGGGCTCTGACTCCCCGGGTGACCCCGGGCGCCTGCTGCGCTGGCTGGAGGGCGCCCGCCTACCCCCGGGGGCTGGCCATGTCTACGTGGCGGGCGAGGTCCGCCTGGCGCTCGCCATCCGGGACCGGCTGCTGACCCTGGGGCTGAAGCGGGAGCGAGTCTCGGCCAAGGGCTACTGGATCAAGGGGAGAGCCAACGCCGACCGGGGCGAGCCCGACGAGTCCTCCTAGGACGCCTCGGGCTGCACCACCGTGCAGAAGGGACAGCGCCGCGCCCCGACCGGGATGTCGCTCAGGCACTCCGAGCACTTCTGGGTGCTGGGAGGGGGCTGCTTGGCGAAGCGGTTGGCCATGGCCTGGTAAGGGACGACCACGGCGAAGTAGAGAATCAGGGCGACGGCGACGAAGGTGATCAACGCGTTGATCACGCTGCCGTAGAGGAAGCGCGAGTTGTTAACGGTGAAGTAGAGCCCGGCGAAGTTGGGCTTGCCCAGGATGGCGGCGATCAGGGGGGTGACCAGGCCCGAGACCAGGCTGCCGATCAGGGCCGAGAAGGCGACTCCCATGACGAAGGCCACCGCCAACTGCACCAGGTTGCCCCGGAGCAAGAAGGTCTTGAATCCGGACATGGCCGACCTCCCCACGATATGGACGCGCCAACCGGACTCTAGCGCCGCGCCCGCCGGGGGGTCAGTTGGAGGTGCGGTTACTTGCGCGTCGTAGGGCGCCAATGACCCAGCCGCAGCCCACCACCGGTGCTAGCCCGGTTCGAAGTACTCACCGCGCAACAGCGGGGCGCGCCGGGAGACGTTGAGGGCGGCAGCCCACTCGACCTCATCCCCATGCCCCTTGGCCGCTTGCTCCAGCCCGGAGACGCACTGCCCCAGCACCCGCCCCAGGCCCTGGCCGCGGGCATGGCGGAAGGCGGCGGCGGCGGCGGCCGCCTCCGGAGATCGCCGGCGCCGGCGGATCCCATCGATGACCGCGCCCGCGCCCAGCAGGTCCTCCAGGGCGAAGTCCGCTTCCTCCCCTGCCCAGCGCTCGCCGGCGGCGATGACGGTGATGACGCGGCCGCTCCGCCGCGCCACCCGGGCCACCGCGGCGGCGTTGCGCAGCGAGCCCGCCAGCACGGGCACTCCGAACGAGGCCGCGGCAGCCACCAGGGCCGAGCCGTTGGGCGAGGGCAAGACCAAGCTCAGCCCTGCCGGAGCCCTCGCCAGCGAGGCCGGCTTCAGGCTGTAGGGATGCTCGAGTGACACCTGCGAGCGCCCCACCGCCAGGGACGCACCGGTCCGTGCCGCCAGCGCCAGGGCCTGCTCCTCCTCCCACGGGCAGGGATAGACGCGGACCCCCCGCTCCATCGCGACCGCCAAGGTCGTGGTGAAGGTGATGACGTCCACCACCACCAGCACATCCGAGACCGGTCCCAGGACCTCCAGGCCCGGCAGCCCCCAGCCCAGGTTGACGGCAAAGCGGGCGCCGCCTCCGCGCCGGTAGCCATGCTCGGCCCGAGCCTCTCCGTACCTCCTGGTTGGCTCTGCCATGTCCGCCATATCTTGGCCGGGCGTCGGCTGGCCCGGCCTCGGACGGGGCCGGGGAGCGAAGGCTCCGCTCACTTCGAGGTGAACTCCGGCTCCCGGGCTATAGTGGGCCGATGGTCGGCCGCGCACCCGCCCGGGGCGGCGTCTAGGTGGCCCAGCCCGCCACGCTGGGAGAGCTCCGCGGCAGCGAGTACCGCATGCGCTCGGTCCGAGAGGAGTTGCGCGACAACCTGGTCGAGGCGCTGCGTCAGCGCCGGACGCTCTTCTCGGGCCTGATCGGCTACGACGACACCGTCATCCCCCAGCTGCAGAACGCGCTGCTGGCCGGGCAGGACGTGATCTTCCTGGGTGAGCGGGGCCAGGCCAAGTCCCGGCTGATCCGCTCGCTCACCGAACTGCTGGACGAGGAGGTCCCGGTCCTCCGGGGCAGCGAGGTCCACGACCACCCCTACCACCCCATCAGCCGCTTCGGCCGCGATCTGGTCGCCCAGCGCGGCGACGAGACCCCGATCGAGTGGATCGGCCGCGAGCAGCGCTTCGGCGAAAAGCTGGCCACCCCCGACACCTCGATCGCCGACCTGATCGGGGAGGTGGACCCCATCCGCGTGGCCGAGGGGCGCTACCTGGCCGACGAGCTCACCATCCACTACGGCCTGCTGCCCCGCCTCAACCGAGGGATCTTCGCCCTCAACGAGCTCCCCGACCTGGCGGAGCGCATCCAGGTGGGGCTGCTCAACATCATGGAGGAGCGGGACGTCCAGATCCGTGGCTTCCAGGTGCGCCTCCCCCTGGACCTGGTGCTGGTGGCGACCGCCAACCCCGAGGACTACACCAACCGGGGCCGGATCATCACTCCGCTCAAGGACCGTTTTGGCGCCCAGATCCGCACCCACTACCCCCGGACCCTGGAGCAGGAAATGGAGATCGTGGAGCAGGAGCGGGCCGCCTTCTCCGGGCTCGGGGTGGAGCTGCACCCGCCCGCCTACATGCGCGAACTGGTGGCGGAGATCTCGCAGCTGGCGCGGCGCACCGGCCAGGTGAACCAGCGCTCCGGGGTCTCGGTGCGGCTGTCCATCTCCAACTTCGAGAGCCTGTGCGCCAACGCGGTCCGGCGGGCGATCCTGAACCAGGAGCCGGAGGCGGTGCCCCGGCTCAGTGACCTGGGGGCGTTGAGCGCCTCCACCTCGGGCAAGCTGGAGCTGGAGAGCTGGGAGGAGGGCGAGGACCAAGCCCTCTTCCACAAGCTGATCCGCTCGGCCTCGGGCAACGTCTTCCGCCGCCATTTCTCGCTCTCTGAGTTCGGGCCGCTGCTGGGTCGCTTCGAGCAGGGGCTGACCATCGAGGTGGGGGAGCAGGTCCCCGCCGCCTCCTACCAGCAGGTGGCCGAGGGCATTCCCGAGATGAAGCGGATCCTCAGCGACCTCGACGAGCCCTCCGGGGCGGGCTCGGTGGCGGCCGCGCTGGAGCTGGTCCTGGAGGGGCTGCACCTCGCCAAGCGCCTCAACAAGACCGAACTGGACGGCAGCGCCGTCTACGCCAGCTAGCCGGGCCGTGGCCCAGGCCCGGCGCTACAGCCGCTGGGACGGCTCCCAGGAGGACTCGGTCCCCGACCCCGACGAGCTCTTCGCCCGCCTCGCCGAGGACGTCTTCCACGGCTGGGACTTCGAATCCGCACTGCGCCGGCTGCTCAACCAGGGATTCAAGGACAGTCAGGGCCGGCGCCTCCAGGGGCTCGAGGAGTTGCTCGAGCAGGTTCGCCA
>JBOHUK010000012.1:0-7473 GCA_050734395.1 Candidatus Dormibacteria bacterium | reverse complement strand
GTCTAGGGCCGGGGCTGGTGGCCGCCCAGCACTCCCTCCCCGGCCTGCTCTCCGCGCTGGAGTCCAGCTCGGCCCGAAACCGCAGAATGAGCCCGCCGATGAGCTTTCCTGAGGAGCGTCCGCGCCGGCTGCGGAGCCATCCCCTGGTGCGCCGCCTCGTCGCGGAGACCACGCTCGAAGCGGGTGATCTGGTGCTCCCCGCCTTCGTCAGCGAGGGGGTGGAGCAGCCCCGCGAGGTGCGGACCATGCCGGGGGTCCGCCAGGAGACGGTGGAGTCGCTGGTGGAGTTGGCCGGAGAGGCGGTCGATCTTGGCATCTCCGGGCTGATCATCTTCGGAGTGCCGAGCCGCAAGGACGAAGTCGGCTCGGAAGCCTGGGCGGAGCAGGGAGTGACCCAGCGAGCGCTGCGCGCGATCCGGGCGGAGCTCGGGGAGCGGCTGCTCCTTATCGCCGACCTCTGCCTCTGTGAGTACACCGACCACGGCCAGTGCGGGGTGCTCGCCGGGGGCGGCCGAGTGGACAACGACCGCACCCTGGATCTCTACGCCAGGACGGCGCTCAGCCAGGCTCAGGCCGGGGCCGACATGATCGCCCCCTCGGGGATGATGGACGGGCAGGTGGGTGCGATCCGGCAGGCCCTGGACCAGGGCGGCTTTCCCCAGACCGCCATCCTCGCCTACTCGGCCAAGTACGCCTCCGCCTTCTATGGCCCCTTCCGCGAGGCCGCCGAGTCCACGCCCCGCTCCGGCGACCGCCGCGGCTACCAGATGGACTGCGGCAACCGCCGGGAGGCGCTGCGCGAGCTCCAGCTGGATGCCCAGGAGGGGGCTGACATGCTCATGGTCAAGCCCGCCCTTCCCTACCTCGACGTGATCGCCCAGGCCCGGCGCCGCTTTCCTCTCCCGCTGGGCGCCTTCTGCGTCAGCGGTGAGTACGCCATGCTCCGCGCCGGGGCCGCCGTCGGGGGTCTCGACCTGCGCTCCACGGTGCTCGAGACTCACCTGGCGATCCGCCGGGCTGGGGCCGACTTCATCCTGACCTACTTCGCTTTGGACATCTGCCGCTGGCTCAAGGAGGCTGCCTGATGCCCGGACGCCGGGTGCTGGGCCAGGGGGCGGCGGTCGCGGTGCTGGCCGCCGTGGTCGCCGTCACCGCCTACTTCGTCAATGTCGCCGCCAACAAGAGGAGTGCTCCTGTGACCACTGCTGGCTGTTCTGGGGCCAACTTCGGCCCGGTGCTGGGGCCGCTCGACGAGCCCCACTCGCTGCGCCACTACCCCCACGCCCCGGCCTTCACCATCGACCCGCAGCGCCTGTATGAGGCGACCATCACCGGGCCTTACGGGGTGATCGTGGTCTGCCTGGTGCCCGGCTGGGCGCCCGAGACCGTCAACAACTTCGTCACCCTGGCGCGCAACCACTTCTTCGACGGTCTGCTCTGGGGCCGCGATCCCTCGACGCCGCCGGGCGGGCCGGTGATCCAGGGGGGCAGCCCCAACAGCGACCTGACCGGTGGTCCCGGCTACAAGTTCAAGGACGAGCCGGTCAAGAGCCCGCTCTACAAGGACCAGGCCTACCAGCCGGGGGCCGTGGCCATGGCCAACAGCGGACCCAACACCAACGGCAGCCAGTTCTTTGTCACGCTGGCCCAGTTCAAGCTCAACGCCGCTTACAACCTCTTCGGGGAGGTGGTCTCGGGACTGGACGTGGCGGGCAAGGTGCGCCGCGGCCAGCCCATGCAGGTCGAGGTCAGGGAGCAGCTGCCCTGATTCCGGATCCCGCAGTCCAGCTCCGCCGCTCGCAGGCGGCGCTGGCCCGGGCCCGGGAGGTGCTCCCCGGTGGTGTCAACAGCCCGGTGCGCTCCTTCAAGGGGGTGGGAGGAACCCCGCCCTTCTTCGAGCGCGCCGAGGGCCAGTGGCTCTACGACCTGGACCAGAACCGCTACCTGGACATGGTGCTTGCCTACGGCCCCTTGATCCTGGGCCACCGACATCCGGCGGTGGTGGGGGCGATCCGCGGCCAGCTGGCCTTGGCTGACGCCTTCGGCGGTCCCACCGAGGCCGAGGTGCGCCTCGCGGAGCAGATCTCCAGTCACATGCCCGCGATCGAGATGCTCCGCCTGGTCTGCAGCGGCACCGAGGCCGCCATGAGTGCTGTCCGGCTGGCCCGCGGTGCCACCGGGCGCAGCCTCGTCCTCAAGTTCGCCGGCTGCTACCACGGGCACAGCGATGGGCTGCTGGCCGAGGCCGGGTCCGGGGTGGCAACGCTGTCGGTGCCGGGGTCTGCCGGGGTGCCGCCGGGCACGGTCGCCGACACCGCGGTACTGCCCTTCAACGACCTCGACGCCCTGGACCGGCTGTTCACCGCCCGGGGCGCCGAGCTGGCGGCGGCGATCGTGGAGCCCGTCGCCGGCAACATGGGGGTGGTCGCACCCGAGACGGGGTTCCTGGAGCGCCTGCGTCAGCTATGCACCGACCAGGGCGTGCTGCTCATCTTCGACGAGGTGATATCCGGCTTCCGGGTCGGCCTCGGCGGTGCCCAAGGTCGCTTGGGGATCCAACCCGACCTCACTTGCTTGGGCAAGATCATCGGCGGGGGGCTTCCGGTCGGGGCTTTCGGCGGCCGGCGCGAGCTGATGTCGCAACTGGCCCCTGAGGGCCCCGTGTACCAGGCGGGCACGCTAAGCGGCAACCCGCTCGCGGTGGCGGCGGGCCGGGCGGCCCTGGAGCAGCTGGAGCGGGGAGATCCGTACGAGGCCCTCGAAGAGCTGGGGGCGCGCCTGGAGCAGGGCCTGCTGGACGCAGCCCGCAGCCGCGGGGTGCCGCTGCAGATCAACCGGGTGGGCTCGATGCTTACCGCCTACTTCAGCGACGAGCCCGTTGTCGACTACCGGACCGCCCAGGAGTCGGACCGGGCCCGCTTTGCCCAGGTCCACCACTCGCTGCTGGCCCGCGGTGTCTTCTGGCCGCCCTCCCAGTTCGAGTCCGCCTTCCTATCGCTGGCCCACCGCCCCGAGGACGTCGACTCTTTGGTGGAGGCCTTCGCCGCGGGCCTGGCCGCCCTCCCCGGCACCCGGCAATCGGCCTCCGCCTGAACTCGGAATCGGCCGGTCGTGATCTCGGCGCACGCTATACTCGGCGCCGACGGAGGCATTAGCTTGAAGGGTCTGGAGGTTCCCTCCTCGCCCCCGTCCCCGGCTCTGGGCTTGGGGTGGCGGGGGGGTGCCTGCCTCGCCGCGGATCGGGTGCCGTGTTGGCCCGCGTGCGGGAGTAGCCGGCTTTGACCAGCGGGGACATCGCCGCTCGGCCGCAGGGCTCCGGTCTCGAGGACGACCGCCCGATGACCCTCATGGAGCACCTGGAGGAGCTTCGCCGGGTGGTCTTGATCTGCCTGGTCGCCTGGGGCGGATGTACCGCCCTCGCCTTTGTGTTCAACCACCAGCTGATCTGGGTGCTGGAGCGGCCGCTGCACCTGGCGCTGGTCCACACCCACTCCCCCTTCGGGCAGAGGGTGGTGGTCACCAGCCCGATCGAGGGTCTCTCCATCCCCTTCAAGGTGGCGGCCGCGGCGGGCATCGTCCTCTCGCTGCCCATCACCACTTGGCAGGCCTGGACCTTCGTCAGACCGGGCCTCAAGCGAGCAGAGCGGCACCTGGCATTTCCGTTCATCTTTGCCACGCTTTTCTTCTTCGCCCTGGGCGGCGTCTTCGCCTACTTCATCCTCCCGATCGGGCTGTCCTTCCTGGCCACCTTCCTCGGCGCCAACGCCGTCTATCTCCCCGACCTCAGCGCCTACCTTTCATTTCTGGCTCTGGTGATCCTGGTCTTCGGGGTCACCTTCGAGATGCCGGTCGTGCTCTGCACGCTCGGGGCGATGCGCATCCTCAGCAGCCGCAAGCTCCGCAGCTGGCGCAAGGCCGCCTACTTCATCATCGTGGCGGTGGCCCTGATCGTCACGCCCGGCGCCGACCCCTTCACCCCGACCTTCCTCTCGATCGCGCTCATCGTCCTCTACGAGGCCAGCATCCAGGTGGTGGCCCGCATCTTCCGCCATTGAGCGAGCGGCACGACGGCCGGTCCGCAGACCAGCTCCGGCCGCTCGAGATCGACACCTCGGTACGCAGCTGGGCCGAGGGCGCGGCCCTGATCCAGATGGGGGCGACCACGGTGCTCTGCTCCGCGACGGTGGAGGAGCGGGTCCCCTGGCACCGCAAGGGCACCCGGGCGGGGTGGGTCACCGCCGAGTACGCCATGCTGCCCCGTGCCACCCACGAGCGCAGCCCGCGTGAGCGGGGAGGGCGGGTCGAGGGGCGCTCCCAGGAGATCCAGCGGCTGGTGGCCCGCAGCCTGCGGGCGGCGGTGGACCTGCAGCGGCTGGGGGAGCGCACCGTCATCGTCGACTGCGACGTCATCCATGCCGACGGCGGCACCCGCACCGCCGCGATCAACGGCGGCTGGGTCGCGCTGGCCCTCGCCTGCCGCCGCTTGGAGCAGGCGGCCATGGTCAAGGGGCAGCCGCTGGTGCGGGGGCTGGCGGCGGTCAGCGTCGGACTGGTCGATGGGGAGCTCCTGTTGGACGTCGACTACCAGGAGGACTCCCAGGCCCAGGCGGACATCAACCTGGTCATCAGCCCGGGAGCGGGTCTGGTGGAGATCCAGGGCACGGCCGAGCGCCAACCGTTCAGCCCCGAGGAGCTGCTCTCGGCGCTGGCGCTCGCCGAGGTGGGGGTTAGCCGGATCGCCGAATGCCAGCAGGCAGCTCTGGAGCAGGTGGGCTAGCCGCGGTCGCCGAGGTGGTGCTGGCCAGCCGGAACGCTGGCAAGGCCGCGGAGCTGGGACACCTGCTCCAGGAGGCGCCGTGGAGGCTCGTCGGGTTGGACGAGGTCGCAGGCGGGGCCCACGTCCACTGGACCGAGGATGCCGGCACCTACATCGGCAACGCCACCATCAAGGCGCGGACGGTGGCGGCTGCGACGGGCATGCCCTCCCTGGCCGACGACAGCGGCATCGAGGTCGACGGCCTGGGTGGGTGGCCGGGTGTGGACACGGCCACCTGGCTCGGGCCCACCGCGACGGCGGAAGAGCTGCTGCAGGGCCTGGTCGAGCGCGTGCGCGACCTGCCGCCCAGCCGCCGCGGCGCCAGCTTCGTCTGCGTCCTGGTGCTGGTCCCTGCGGCCCGTCAAGGCCAACCCATCGTGGTCGAGGGCCGAGTGCGCGGGCAGGTGGTCACCGACCCGCGGGGCGCGTCCGGCTTCGGGTACGACCCGGTGTTCGTTCCCGAGGGTCGCTCGCAGACCATGGCCGAGATGCCTGAAGCCGAAAAAGATGCCCTCAGCCACCGTGGCCGCGCGGCTCGCGCCCTGCTCCTCCGGATAGCTGGGAGCTCAGCCCTATGATGGGGACGCCGGGGCGTGGCGCAGGGGTAGCGCACCGCGTTTGGGACGCGGGGGTCGCCGGTTCGAATCCGGCCGCCCCGAGCATTCGCGGTGCTGGCGGACCGCGGCCGCCTGCTGTCGGGCGTCGCCGCCCTGCATAGCCCTAGGGGTGTGGCGGGCTCGCCGGCGACTAGTGGACATGAGCCTCCCGAATCAGGTACGGGGCGTTCGGCCAACGGTGGCGGCTGCTGCCCTCAAATGCGCGCGGTGTCACCGCGCGGACTCATGCAGCGGTCTTTCCTACTTTGCTAGTTGTGCTCGCGCCCCGGGACACACCCACAACTGGTGTTGCTGCCGTGCGCGGACGGTAGGGGCTGACATCAAAAGTCGGCGCTTCTGGAGGTTTGTTAACGCCCTGGAGCAGGCAGGTCTATCTCTGCGGTGGACCTGACGTTGTGGGGTTAAGCGGCCTCGACGGGACGAGGGGACGCGCTCGAAAAGCAGGTGCCAGATGGGGTTGTGCGGATGCCGGGGATGCCGACCGGGTGTTAACGCTTGCCGCAGGGTGAGGGCGTGCTCGTTGTGCTACTCCGGGCGACCGTGGGGAGCAAGCGGCAGGCCGACATAGTTCTCGGCTAGGGCGGTGCGGGCCGGCTCGCTGCTGAACAGGTACCGCAACCTGGCCTCCTGCAGCCGTTGCGAGAAGGCGTCGTCTGTCGGATTCAGGTGCAGCAAGTAGGTCATCGCCAGGGAGAATCCCTGCGCCTTCCAAACCCTCGCCAGACAGCGGTCGCTGTACGTGGCAAGGAGTGAGCCGTCACCGGAGTCGAGCTGCGCCTGCATGGCTTCGGCCAGGAGGCTCACGTCCGCCATCGCCAGGTTGAGCCCCTTGGCCCCCGTGGGCGGCACGATGTGGGCGGCATCGCCGGCGAGGAACAGCCGCCCATAGCTCATCGGCTCGACCACCAGGCTGCGCATGGGCGTTATCCCCTTGTCCAGCACGGGGCCCTCCTCGAGGGTCCACCCCCTGGTGCCCAGCCGGAGCTGCAACTCCTCCCAGACGCGCCCGTCCGGCCAGTCGTTGAGGTCGGTGAGCGGATCCACCTGCAGGTAGAGGCGCGAGAGCTGGAGCGAGCGCAGGCTGTGGAGAGCGAAGCCTCTCTGGTGCAGCGAGTAGATCAGCTCGTCGGTGGAGGGCGCCACTTGAGCCAGCACCCCGAGCCAGGCGAAGGGATGGTGGCGCTCATGTGTGCGGCGAAGAGCGTCGGGGATGGTCGTGAGGCTCGGCCCGTGTGAGCCGTCACAGCCCGCCACCAGGTCGCACTCCAGGACCTGGTCCTGACCTTGGTGGCGGTAGACAACTCGGGCCGGCCCCGTGGCCCCCGGCGCGACGTTCTCGATCGCCAGCGCCTCGGCGTCGAAGAGCAGGGGCAGGCCCGCCTGAAGGCGGGCCTGGGTCAGGTCCTTCACCACCTCCTGCTGCCCGTAGACGGTGATGCAGCGGCCTCCGGTCAGACCCGCCAGGTCGATGCGGTGGCGCTCGCCGTGAAGCTGCATGTAGATGCCTCGGTGGACCAGTCCCTCTTGGTGCAGCCGCTCGGCCAGCCCCAGGCCCTCCAGCACCTCGACCGTTCCCTGCTCCAGGACGCCTGCCCGGATCCGGGCCTCGGCGTAGGCCCGGTCGCGCGACTCCAGGAGGACGCTCTCGATCCCCTGCTTGGCGAGCAGCTGCCCGAGCAGCAGGCCCGCCGGACCACCACCGACGATCCCGACCTGGGTGCGGGTCACGCTGCCCGAGGCTGACGCGGCCTGCGCCTCAGAAGGGGAAGGGCCGGTGGCCCATCTGCAGGGTGATCCAGCGCAGGGTGGTGAAGGCATCGATGCCCGCCTGGCCGCCGAAGCGACCGTAGCCGGAGTCGCCCACCCCGCCGAAGGGTGCCTGGGGCTCGTCGTCGACCGACTGATCGTTGACATGGACGATGCCGGTGCGCAGCCGTCGGGCCAGCGCCCAGCCCCGGCGGATGTCCTCAGTGAGGATGCCCGCCGTGAGCCCGTAGGCGGTGGCGTTGGCCGCCTGCAGCGCCTCCTCCTCACCATCGA
>JBOHUK010000011.1:0-10827 GCA_050734395.1 Candidatus Dormibacteria bacterium | reverse complement strand
ATCAGTTCCCCATGGGTGCCGCGCTCCACGATCCGGCCGTGGTCCAGCACCAGGATGAGGTCGGCGGCCAGGACGGTGGAGAGGCGGTGGGCGATGGCGATGGTCGTCCGCCCGGCCATCAGCAGCTCGAGGGCGCCCTGGATCGCGCGTTCGCTGTGGGTGTCCAGGGCCGAGGTGGCCTCGTCCAGGATCAGCACCCTGGGGTTCTTGAGGATGGCGCGGGCCAGCGCCACCCGCTGCTTCTCGCCGCCGCTCAGCCGGTAGCCGCGCTCGCCGCCGACGGTGTCGTACCCCTGGGGCAGCTGCATGACCCGGTCGTGGATGGCGGCCGCCTTGGCCGCCGCCATCATCTCCTCGTCGCTGGCATCGGGTTTGCCCACCAGCAGGTTCTCCCGGATCGTGCTGTGGAATAGGAAGGTCTCCTGGGTGACGACCGCGATCGCCGCGCGCAGGGTGGCCTGGGCGAGGTCGCGCAGATCGTGCCCGTCGAGGGTCACCTGGCCCTGGTCGACGTCGTAAAGACGGGCCATCAGGTAGGTGAGGGTGGTCTTGCCGGCGCCGCTCGGCCCCACCAGCGCCACCAGCTGCCCGGGCTGGGCAGAGAAAGTCACCTGCTGCACCGCGGGGGGCGTGCCTGACTCGTAGCTGAAGCTGACGTCGTCGAAGGCGATTCGGCCCTCGATCCGGCTGGTTGGGATGGTGATCGCACCCGGGCGGTCGGCGATCTCGACCGGCAGGTCCAGGTACTGGAAGATCCGGTCGAAGAGCGCCAGCGCTCCCTGCATCTCCACCTGGACGTTGAGCAGCTGTCCGATGGGGAAGAAGAGCGCGGACTGAAAGGTGGTAAAGGAGACCAGCGTTCCCACGCTGACCCCGCCTCCCCGTCCCGCGTGCAGCAGCAGCCCGGCCATCAGGTACACGCCGGCCGGGAGGATGGCGAAGAAGGTCTGGATGAAGCCAAAGAACCAGCGCCCCACCATCTGTTGGCGGATCATCAGGTTGGTGAGCCGGCCGGTCTCGTCCACGTAGCGGCGCCGGGCGGCCCGCTCCCGGCCGTACACCTTGGTGAGTAGGATCCCGCTCACCGAGAGGGTTTCCTCGGCCAGCGCCGAGAGATCGGCCAGGGTGACCTGGGTGGCGGCGCTCACCCGGCGGCGCACCTCGCCCACCCGGATGGTGACCAGGATGAAGATGGGAAGTAGCGCCACCGAGAGCAGGGTCAGCTGCCAGCTGAGGAAGGCCATGCCCGCCAGGGTGGCGGCGGTGCGGGTCAGGTTGGCGACGGTGTTGGTGGCGGTGTTGGTGATGACCGAGTCCACACCGCCGACGTCGTTGGCCAGCCGCGACTGGATCTCCCCGGTGCGAGTGGCGGTGAAGAAGCGCAGCGGCAGGTTCTGCAGGTGGCTGTAGAGGGCGACCCGCAGGTCCTGCATCATCCGCTGGCCCACGATCGCGTTGAGGTAGGTCTGCCAGACCCCCAGGCCGGTGGACAGGATCGGGGTGATCACCATCACCCCGAAGAGCACGACCAGCAGGTGCAGGTTGTGGTGGAGGATGCCCTGGTCGATGATCAGCTTGAGCATGTAGGGGTTGACGATCCCCAGCGCCGCCACCACCATCAGGATCCCCAGCACCCCGGCGACCTTCCAGCGGTAGGGGATGAACAGGCGCATCACCCGGCGGATCGTGCCCTTGGTGCGCGGACGCTCCAGGTCAGGGTCGCGGGGCTTGGACAGGTTGCGCAGCATCCTGCCCCCGTGGCCGCCGGGGTGGTGCATGCTCATCGAGAGGGGGACTCCATCGGCTGGCGCGGGCACAGGCCCGCGAACCTCAAGCCGGGGGGCGCGGGCGATCCCGGGGTGGGATCCATCGATGCTAGCACTGGCCTGATCTTGGTCCGCTGAGCCCGTCGCTAAACTCGAATCTGGTCCGCAAGCAGCCGAGGAGGCAGATGGCTACCACGACCAAACGGCGTCCCGTCCCCGCAACCACGACCCAGGGCAAGCTGGTCTTCGACTTCAAGGAGGGGCGGGGGGACATGCGCTCGCTGCTGGGCGGCAAGGGCGCCGGGGTGGCGGAGATGACCAGAGCGGGCCTGCCGGTGCCACCTGGCTTCACCATCACGACCGAGGCCTGCACCGCCTACCTGGCCCGCGGCGGGCGGTTTCCCGACGGGCTGCTGGCCGAGGTCCAGGAGCACCTGGAGCGCCTGGAGCGGGGGGCGGGGCGCCACCTGGGGGACGCGCGGGACCCGCTGCTGGTGTCAGTGCGCTCCGGGGCCGCCATCTCCATGCCCGGGATGATGGACACGGTCCTCAACTTGGGGCTCAACCACAAGACGGTTGAGGGGCTGGCGGAGCGCACCCAGGACCGGCGTTTCGCCCTCGACGCCTACCGCCGCTTCGTCCAGCTCTTCGGCCGCATCGTCAAGGGCGTCGACGCCGAGCTCTTCGACACCGAGCTCGAGTCCGCCAAGCGCCGGGCCCGGGTGCGCAGTGACGCGGAGCTGCCGGTGGCGGCCCTGGAGCGGCTGCTGGAGCGGTTCCTGGCCATCTACCACAAGCACACTGGCCGTGCCTTCCCCGAGGATCCGCAGGAGCAGCTCGTCCAGGCCATCGCCGCCGTCTTCTCCTCCTGGAACGGGCGCCGCGCCATCGCCTACCGCGAGTACCACGGGATCTCCCACGACCTGGGGACCGCCGTCAACGTCCAGGCCATGGTGTTCGGGAACATGGGCGAGGATTCGGGCACGGGGGTGGCCTTCACCCGCGACCCCTCGACCGGCGAGCGACGGCTCTTCGGCGAGTACCTGCTCAACGCCCAGGGCGAGGACGTGGTGGCGGGGATCCGCACTCCCGAGCCGATCGCCGCCCTGGAGCGGGCGCTGCCCGAGGTCTACGCCGACTTCGCCGGCATCGCCCAGCGCCTGGAATCCCACTACCGGGACGTCCAGGACATGGAGTTCACCATCGAGCGCGGCCGGCTCTTCATGCTCCAGACGAGGACCGCCAAGCGCACCGCGGCGGCGGCGGTCCGGATCGCCGTGGAGATGGTCCATGAGCGTCTCATCTCCAAAGAGGAGGCACTGCGGCGGGTGGAGCCGGAGCAGGTCGATCACCTCCTGCACCGGGCCATTGACCCCCAGGCTCAGGTGCGCGTGCTGGCCCAAGGCCTGGCCGCCTCCCCGGGGGCGGCCACCGGGGAGGCGGTCTTCGATGCCGACCGGGCACAGGGGCTGGCGGCCCAGGGCAAGGCGGTGATCCTGGTTCGGGTAGAAACCAACCCCGACGACGTCCACGGCATGATCGCGGCCGAGGGCGTGCTGACCTCGAGGGGCGGCCGCACTTCCCACGCCGCGGTGGTGGCGCGCGGGATGGGCAAGCCCTGTGTCGCCGGGGCGGAGGAGGTCAAGGTGGACCTGCGCCGGCGCCGCTTCGAGGCGGGGGGGGTGACGGTCCGCGAGGGCCAGGTGTTCACCATCGACGGCAGTGACGGCCGGGTGATCCAGGGGACTGTGCCCACGGTCGAGCCCAGCGTCTCGGGCGATCTCCAGGAGCTGCTGGGGATGGCAGACCAGGCGCGGCGGCTGCGCATCTTCGCCAACGCCGACAACCCGCCTGATGCGGCCCGGGCGCGAGAGTTCGGTGCCCAGGGGATCGGGCTCTGCCGCACCGAGCACATGTTCATGGAGCAGGAGCGTCTGCCCCAGGTGCAGGCGATGATCCTGGCCGGCGACGAGGCGGAGCGGCGGCGGCGGCTCAAGCGGCTGCTGCCCTTCCAGCGCCAGGACTTCCTCGGAATCCTGGAGGCGATGCACGGCCTGCCCGTGATCATCCGCCTCATCGACCCGCCGCTGCACGAGTTCCTGCCCAGCCACGACCTGCTGCTGGAGGAGGTGACCCGGCTGCGCGCCACGGGCAAGTCACCCCGGCGGCTGGCGCGCAGCGAGCGGATGCTGCGCGCCGTCGAGGAGCTGCGCGAGCAGAACCCGATGCTGGGGCTGCGCGGGTGTCGCCTGGGGCTGCTGTTTCCCGAGATCGTGGAGATGCAGGTGCGGGCCATCGCCGAGGCCGCCTCGGAGCTGCGCCGCCGCCGGGTACGGGCGCTGCCCGAGGTCATGGTGCCGCTGGTGGGCTCGGTCGAGGAGTTGCGGCGCTCCCGGGATCTGATCGAGCGGACGCTCAAGCAGGTGGCCAAGGAGCAGGGGCTGCGGCTGGAGATCAAGGTCGGCACCATGATCGAGGTCCCCAGGGCCGCTTTGACCGCCGGGGCGATCGCCCAGCAGGCCGAGTTCTTCTCCTTCGGCACCAACGACCTCACCCAGATGACCTACGGCGTCTCGCGCGACGACGCCGAGGGCAAGTTCCTCAACCGCTACGTCCGCGATGGGATCCTGCCCGCCAACCCCTTCGAGCATCTGGACCCGGAGGGGGTCGGCCGGCTGATGCGCCTGGCCGTCGAGGATGGCCGGGGGGCGCGGCCCGAACTGGAGGTGGGCATCTGCGGCGAGCACGGCGGTGACGCTCAGTCCATCACCGTCTGCGAGCAGCTAGGCCTGGACTACGTCTCCTGCTCACCATTCCGAGTGCCGGGGGCCCGGCTGGCCGCGGCCCAGGCCCGCCTCGCCCAGGCGGGCTGAAGCCCCCGCCTCAGCGCTGAATCGACTTGGGGACCAGGAACTCCCGCAAGCCGTAGCCGCCGAACTCCCGCCCGTGGCCCGACTGCTTAACCCCGCCGAAGGGGGCGGTGAGGCTGAAGGCGCCGCCGTTGACCTCGACCGTGCCGGCGCGCATCCGCCGGGCGAAGTTGAGGGCCCGCTCTTGGTCCGCCGACCAGACCGCCCCCGCCAGCCCGTAGGGGGTGCCGTTGGCGATCTCCAGGGCCTCCTCCTCGTCGCGGTAGGGGACGACCGAGAGCACCGGGCCGAAGATCTCCTCCTGCGCGATAGTCATCTCCGGCCGTACTCCGGCGAACACGGTGGGCTTGACGAAGTACCCCCGCTCCAGCCCCTCGGGTGGCTCGGGGCCGCCCGTCGCCAGCCGGGCGCCCTGGTCGACTCCCTTGCGGATGTAGGCGCGCACCCGCTCCAGCTGCGCCAGCGAGGCCAGGGCGCCCAGTTTGGTCGCCTCGTCCAGGGGGTCCCCCGGGGGGAGCTTGACGGCGGTCTCCATCGCCACCTCCACCGCCTCCGCCTCCCGCTCCGCCGGGACCAAAAGCCGGGTCAGGGCGGTGCAGGTCTGGCCGGCGTTGAAAAAGGCGTTGTAGACAGCGAACTTGGACGCCTTGGCCAGGTCCGCGTCGCTGAGCGCCACGCTGGCGGACTTGCCCCCCAGCTCCATGGTCAGCGGGGTCACGCGCGCCGCCGCCAGCTCGGAGATCCGGCGCCCGGCTCGGGTGGAGCCGGTGAAGGACACCATGTCCACCAGACGGTGGGCCACCAGGCTCTCCCCGGCCGTGGGCCCGAAGCCGGTGAGCACGTTCAGCACCCCCGGCGGGACGCCCGCCTCCAGAGCGACCTGGCCCAGGATGAAGGCGGTCAGGGGTGCCACCTCGCTGGCCTTGACGACTACGGTGCAGCCGGCTCCCAGGGCGGGCGCCACCTTGGCCACCACCTGCTGCAGCGGGAAGTTCCAGGGGGTGATCGCCCCCACCACGCCGGCCGGCTCCAGCAGCACCAGCACGTTGCCCAGCTCCTCGGAGAACGGCTGCCGGCGGGTGGCCTCGACGGTGCCGCTCAGGATCTGCACCGGGTTGCCCACCTGGGTGGCGCGGGCTTGGCGGATGGGGGTACCCACCTCCCGGGCGATGCTGCGGGCCAGCTCCTCGGTACGGGCCTCGAGACCGTCCCGCATCCGCTCGAGCAGCAGTGCGCGCTCCTCTGCCGTGCGGGCGCTCCAATCGGGCAGGGCCCGGGCCGCCGCCGACACCGCCCGGTCCACGTCCTCCGCCGAGGCCTCGCTGACCTCAGCCAGCACTGCCCCAGTTCCCGCCTCGTAGACCTGGATCCGCTCGCTGGAGGTGGCTGCCTGCCACTCACCGCCGATGAGGAAGCGCTGCTGCACCTCCGCGATGGAGCCCATGGTTTCAGTCAAGTGAGGGCCTCCCCGACCACCTGCCGGCTCGAGCTGGGCCTACCGCCGCCCGCTGGCCCTGGCCAGACGCGCCGCGCTCGGCACCGGGCCGGGCCGGGCCCGCGGTTGGGGCGCTCACCGAGCGATCGTAGCAACGGCACCTAGCCCGGGCCTGTACGGCTCCGCTAATCTGGCCTGCCAAGAGGAGGCAGCCGTTGCGGATCGCTCGTTTCGCCGCGCCCGAGGGACCGCGCTTCGCCCAGGCTGACCCCACCACGCCCCCCGGCGGCGAGCTCCGCTGGCTCGACCTCGGGCTGGCCACGCCGGAGCTGCAGGCTGCCCTGCTGCTGGGTCGCGGGCCGACGCCGGGGGTGGAGCTGTGGCCAGCCCTACCCCTGCTGGCACCGGTCGTGCCCACCAGGATCTTCGCCGCCGGCTTCAACTACCGGGCCTTGCTCAAGGAGCGGGGCGAGCCAGTGCCCAAGCAGCCTGTGATCTTCGTCAAGCTCAACTCCGCCCTCGCCGCTCCCGACGCCGCCATCTCCATGCCCCGCGAGCACCTGGAGGCGATCGACTACGAGGGGGAGCTGGCGGCGGTGGTCGGGACCCCGGGGCGCCGGATTCCCGCGGCCGAGGCCCTGGCGCATGTCGCCGGCTACACCGTCGCCAACGACCTCACCGCCCGGGACGCTCAGGCCGCGACCCGCCAGAACACGCTTGCCAAGAGCCTGCCCGGCTTCGCCCCCCTGGGCCCGCACCTGCTGACCGCCGACGAGGTGGCGGATCCCCAGGCCTTGGTGATCGAGACCAAGGTCGACGGCGTCCGCCGCCAGCGCGGGCGCACCAAGGACATGGTCTTCTCGGTCGCCCGGCTGATCAGCTACATCTCGGAGTTCGTCGCCCTCGAGACCGGCGACGTCATCGAGACCGGTACGCCGGCTGGGCTGGGGTGGCTGCGCAAGCCACCCGCCACCCTGCGCCCGGGCCAGCTGGTCGAGGTTTCGATCGCGCCCCTGGGCACGCTAGCCAACCGACTGCAGGTGGAGGGGGACGGGCGAACCGCCGCCGCCCCATCTTGAGCGTGGTCAAGGGGCGCCGCCAGCTGGCCCCCTGGCTCAGCGAGCCGACCATCCAGACGGTGGGCCGCGCCGCCGGCAAGGAGGCCGAGAAGAAGCGGCGCCTGCGCCAGCCGGACCGGCGAGAGCTCCTGCTGCAGGCCTGCCTGGAGGCGTTCGCCCGCGACGGGCTGGAGATGACCACCATGGACTCGATCGCACTGGCGGCCGGGGTGAGCAAGCCCTTGGTCTACCGCCACTTCCACAATCGCCACGAGGCGTTGCTGGCAGTGGTGGACCGGGAGAGCGCGCGGCTGCTGCTCGAGCTTGGCATCGATGACAGGCCGGGGCGGCGCTCCTTCGAGACGCTGAGCAGAGGCTTCCTGCGCTTCGCCGCCGCGTCCCCCGCATCATTCCGGCTCCTCTTCCACCTGGTGGACGCCGCCGCCGGGGCGGGCAAGCGCCGGGTCGACCAGCTGCGCCTGCGGGTGGGTGGCGAACTGGTCGCGGCCCTGCTGCACGAGCCCGCCCCCAGCTGGTCGGCCGCGGCTGCCGCCGAGCCCGGACGGAGCTGGCTGGGAGGCATGGTGAGCTCAATCCTGGTCGGCGTCGCCGGGGGCATGGCGCCGGGCGAGGACCCCACCCTGCGGGTGCTGGCTCTGCGCCGCCTGCTCCGCAAGGAGGGGCTGCAGGCGGCGCTCCAGGACTTCCAACGCCTGCGGGCGCCGGTCGCGCTCCAGGAGAGCCGGGCGGAGTAGCCGTCAACCTCGAGGGGCGCCGCCCCTTCGCCCTCGACGACCTGGACGGTCCCACCCGGGTGCTGGGGCCCCCCGGCTCGGGCAAGACCCAGCTCCTGGCCGAGCTCGCCGCCGAGCACCTGCGCCGGGGCGGGGAGCCGGACCGCCTCTTCCTGGTGGCGCGCAGCTGGGCTGGCCGCCGCGACCTGGTGCGGCGCATCTCGGCGCTGGCCGGCGGGGGCGCCCTGCGCCTTCCCGAGCTGCACACCCACGAGAGCTTGGCGGGCTGGGTGCGCCACCACCTGGGGCGCGGCGGGGACGAGCGTCCGGTGCTGACCCGCGCCCAGCAGCGCCTGGCCATGAGGGCGGCCCTGCGCCAGGTGCGCGGGTCGCTGCCCCGCCTGCACGCCCTGACCGACGACCTCTCTTGCGCCGAGGACGCCCTGGAGGCGGTCGTCGCCTGCAAGCGGGCGCTGGTCGAGCCCGGTCTGCTCGCCGGGCGCCTGAGCGGCGCCCCACCCAGCCTGGCAGAGCTGGTCGTGATCGCCGCCGCCTACGACGAGGCCCTGGCCAGGATGGGCGCCGCCGACCCCCAGGACGGGCCGGGGCGGGCGCTCGAGGTGCTCCAGGACCATCCGGCTCAGGGGTGGGCGGACCTGTTGCTGGTGGACGAGGCTGAGGACCTGAGCCCCGGCGAGTGGGTCCTGCTGCGCGAGCTCCAAGCGCGCCTCGCCGGTAGTGGCCGCCTGCTACTGGCGGGCACCCCCGAGGTGGCGGTGCCCGGTTTCGCGGGGGCCACCGGCGAGTCTTCGGCGCGGCCCTTGGCGGAGTACTTCCCGCAGGAGCTGCACCCCCGCGAGTGGGTGCTGCCCTCGGCGTCGGCCGGCGTCATCGAGGGGGTGCGGGCCCGGCTCTTCCCCGGCCCCGAGGTCCTGGCGCAGCCGCTGCCCGAGGCCGCCTTCCGTCTGCAACCCGAGGTGCAGGCATGGCTGGCTGAGGATGGCACCGCTGAAGGCCTGGCGGTCGGCCGTGAGATCCTGCGCGGGCGGCTAGCCGGGGAACTGGCCTTCCCCGAGGTGGGCGTCATCGTCCCCGGCCCTGGCGAGGTGCGCTCTGGGTTGCTGGCCGGTCTGGCCGCGCTGGGCATCCCGGTGCGCCAGCAGCTGCTGCCCTGGGCTCGGCAGCCGGCCGTGCTGGCGGTGATGGCCTGGCTGGGCTGGCTCGAGGACGCGAGCGACTCCCGGCGCCTGCTGAGCGCCTTGGGGCAAGGGCCGCGGAAGTTGCGGGCTCAGGACCTGCGCTGGCTGCGGCGCCGAGCCGGTAGGCGCAATCAGACTCCGGCCCAAGAGTTCGCGGCCCTGGGAGCTTCGGCTCCGCCCGCGGGGGAACAAAGCGAGGGCGAGCGCCACGGGACCGAAGCCCGGCTCACTGCTGCCGCCCGCCGCTGGGGGCAGCTGGCGCGGCGTCGCGGTGGATCGCGCCGGCTGGGCCTCGAGGAGGTCTCGGAGACGCTGGGCGAGCTTGCCCGTGGCTGCGGGTACGCCGAGGCGATGCTCGGCCAGGACGGCGCCGCGCTCGCGCTCCGCCAGCTGACGGCGCTGGCTCTGGAACTGGCGGCGGCGAGCACCCTGCTGACCGGTCACCCCCCCGACCTGGGACAGCTGCTGGCGCTGCTGGAGGAGGGGCTCGTCGCGCCCGGGACGGGCTCCGAGGACGTGCACCCGGGGCAGGTGGACGCGGTCGAGGTCCTCACCCCGCGGCAGGCCAAGGGCCGGCACTGGCGCTGGGTGTTCGTCTGCGGTTGTGCCGCCGGACGGATGGCCCACGGCCCGGACTCGGCCGGTCTGCTCGAGGGCACGGAAGCGGCCGAGCTGGTGCAGAGGGTTCCCGAGCTGGAGGATGTGTTCGCCAGACCGGAACAGGGCGGGGAGGCCGGGGTGGCCCAGTTCCTGGTGGCGATCAGCCGCGGTCGGGAGCGGGTCGTCCTGACGCGCGCCCGGCGCTACGAGCGTGGGCCTGAGGATCCCTCACCGTTCCTGCAGTTGCTGCGCTCCGAGGGCGTGCGGGAGATCCCCGCCCCGCGGGCCTGGCTGGTCAGCCGCGACGACCTGGTCGTGCAGCGGGCCCTGGAGGAAGGGACCGGCGAGCCGGCCGCGGGCCTGCCGCTGGCGGCCGCGCTGCGCTCGCAGGCCGCCGCGTGGGACCCGGTCACCGATGGTCCGGCCTCGGCCGCGGAGCCGCTGAGACTGAGTGCCAGCAAGCTCCGCGAGTGGCTCGCCTGCCCACGCAAGCTCCTGGCGGCGAATCTGGTGTCCGAGACCGAGGAGTCGGTGACCCTGGCATTGGGAAAGGCCGCCCACCGCCTGCTGGAGGAGCTCTACCGCGACCCGGGCTGGCAGGAAGAGCCGGCGCAGTTCTCGGCCCGGGCTCGGGTCCTGATCCGCGATCGCCTGCTGCCGGACCTGCGGGAGAGCCTGGAGGACGCGCTCCAGGTGCAGTTCTGCCGGGTCTGGCTGGAGGGCCTTGCCCAGCGCTGGCAGCAGCAGGTGCTGGTGCCCGGCCCGCAGCAGGTGGGCCAGCCGCTGGTGCAGGAGGAGGCGTTCGATCTCGACATGGGTGGCTGGAGGCTGCGCGGCAAGGTGGACGCGCTCTGGCAGCATCCGCGCGGCGAGATCGAGATTGTCGACTTCAAGAGCGGGCGGCACGCCGCGGAGACGGCGCTGCGGCGCGAGGTGATGGGCAGCGATGAGGAGGGGCCGAGCAACTGGCAGCTGCCCCTGTACCGGTTGGCGAGCGAGCGCGGCGCCTTCTCGGACCAGCTCCAGGGCCGTCAGCCCGTTCTCTTCCGCAACTGGTACCTGGCGGAGCAGCCGGGCAAGGGGGGGCCGTTCGACCCGCGCGGCTTCTCCGCCACCGAAGCTGCGGACCGGAAGGGAACGGTCGTGGTGCCGGCCGAGGAGCAGG
>JBOHUK010000010.1:0-21581 GCA_050734395.1 Candidatus Dormibacteria bacterium | reverse complement strand
CCACCGTCTTCGTGTAGGCGG
This sequence comes from Candidatus Dormibacteria bacterium, assembly GCA_050734395.1. Taxonomy (GTDB): domain Bacteria; phylum Chloroflexota; class Dormibacteria; order Aeolococcales; family Bog-877; genus Bog-877. The sequence goes on along the minus strand of JBOHUK010000010.1, from coordinate 21,560 downwards.
GAACGCTGACGTCGCGGATGTTGACCTGCAGCCAGTCACCGGGGTTGACCAGCAGGGTCTGGCCGTTAGGCGTGTAGCTGGTGTCGTTCGCCAGCTGCGGGCTGGGCGGTCCGGCGGGCACGCCGTTGGTCTGCAGGTAGGCGAAGTTGACGGGCTCCTCGCAGTTGGTGTTGAGACCCACGAAGGCGAAGCCCGCCTCCAGGCTGTCGATGGTCAGCGCCACGCACCAGTGGGTCTGATCGCAGCTCGGGGCGGTAGCGAAGGGAAGGAACCCCGGCGGGTAGAACTGCAGCTCCATGAAGGCGCTGCCCGCCGCGTTGGGATCCGAGATCCCGCCGCCGTTGCTGTCGCTCTGCGGGGTGCAGGGGTTGAGCGGGTAGGAGTTCGGGTCGCAGATCGGCAACCCGAACCACGGCGCTGGGCTCAACTCGGCGTAGTCGGTGGCGTTGTTCGGTCCCGAGTTGGCGGTCGGCCGCGCCCGCGGGTCGCTCGACACGCGCATGAAGTAGGTCATGTTGCTGGCGCTGCCGGCCTGGTTGGAGATGAACTTGACCGAAGGCTCGTCGTGGCCAATGTAGTGGCCGTTGTCGTAGAAGCGGTTGGCCTGGGTGGACCAGGTGCCGGGCGGGGTGAGCGGGTCGGTGCAGAGCCCACCCATGTCCTGCTTGACATCCTTGTAGATGTGGCTGAAGCCGTTGCAGTCGAGCATGTTCGTGGCGTTGGGCGCGATCCCGGCGGGCTGCGCCGGCGTGCTTCCCAAGGCCGCTACCGTGCTTGCCACAGTCACCCCGGCCACGATCCCGAGGACTGCGAGTAGGGCAACGGCCCTACCTTTCAGTTTGGGCATACGCTGCCTCCTCCGCCACCGCTCTGCTGCGCCAGGGCGGGTCCCCCCACGGCCGCCCAGTCGCGTTCCCTCCCCGCAGCCGTCCCCAGCGGGTGAGGCAGTCTTAGCAAGGTGCGAGGGCGCTTGTCAATCTCAATTGTGTGACGTGTGCCGTCAGGGGAGACGCCGCCCGGGCGTCAGCGGGCGTGACCAGGGCCACAGCCCGTGAGGTGCTTCGCCCGCAGCACCGCGCTGGCCGCGTCCTGGAGTCGGCGCAAGGGCAGTCCACCTGACTCCACCGCCGCCCCGATGGCGCCGCGGATGGCCGCCAGCTGGGTGGCAGGGTCTCCCTCGCCGAAGAGCACCAGGTCTGCTCCCGCCTTGAGGGCGCGGACGCTGGCCTGGCCGACGCCGACGCCCAGGTCGGAGATCGCCTTGGCGGTCAGCGAGTCGGTGAGCACCAGTCCCTTGAAGCCGAGCCAGCGCTTCAGGAGGGAGGTGATGACCGTCTGGGAGAGGCTCGCCGGTCGCGAGGTTAAGCCGGGCACCGACGCGTTGGCGACCATCACCGCCGGCAGACCGGCCGAGATCGCCGCCTGGAATGGCACCAGCCCGCCTCGGAGCAGCGCGGAGTAGGGCTCGGTGCGGGCGGGTCCGTCGTCGGTGTTGCCGGTGGCCTGGCCCAGGCCCGGGAAGTGCTTGACGACCGGGATCACTCCGCCGGCGGCCAGGCCCTCGGCAAAGGCCAGCCCATCCTCGGTCGCCAGCGCGGCATTGGGGCTGAAGGAGCGGGTGCCGTCCGGGTCCTGCGCGTTGGGTCCAGCGCCGGCGTCGAGGTCCAGGACCGGCGCCAGGTCCATGGTCACGCCCTGTGCCCGCATGGCCGCGCCCAGCTGGCGCGCCACCTGTTCGATCTGGGCGCGGGACATGGTGGCGCCCATCTGCCGCGCCGAAGGCAGAGCACCGACCAGGTTGGCCATCCGCTCTACGGCGCCTCCCTCCTCATCGGTCATGACCAGCGGCGCCACATTCCCGGGAGCGGAAGAGTCCAGGGCGGCGAGCTGGGCGCCCTCGTTCGAGGGGGCGGCAGTTCCAAACAGCAGCAGCCCGCCCACCCCTTCGGCCACCTCGGGCCTGACGGCGGCGACATCGGCCTCCTGCACCGGGATCGCCACCACCTGCGAGGCCAGGCGCGCGATGCTCCACGACGCCACCCGGGCATCCGGGGCGCAGGCTTCAGAGGCGGGGAGGGCGCCCGTCCCAGCGGCGCACGCCGACAGTGGCAAAGACAGGATCCCGAACGCCAGGCCAGCCGAGATCAGCCCCAGAGGCCCAGATGGCATCGGGGGAGGATAGCGGGCCGTCCGCTAGGCGGCTTCCGATCCCCTCTTGCCGTCAGGCCATCGCCACCCGGTCGCGCCCCGCGCGCTTGGCGGCATACATTGCCTCGTCGGCCGCCGCCACCAGCGCCTCGGGCGTGGAGTGCTTGGGGCCCAGCACCGCCACTCCGATCGAGACCCGCAAGGGCGGCCGGGCTCCCAGCTGCTTGGGATCCAGTCCGGCCACCAGCCCGCGCAGCTCCTCGGCCAGGGCGGCCGCCGCAGCCGAGTCGACCGCCGACACAAGGGCGACGAACTCCTCGCCGCCGTAGCGGGCCACCATGTCCGCCTGGCGCAGGCGCCAGCGCAGGGCGTCCGCCACCTCGCGCAGCACCTGGTCACCCGCGGCATGCCCCAGGCAGTCATTGATCTCCTTGAAGTGGTCGATGTCGATGAACAGCACGGCAAGCCCGTCGCCCCGACGCCGGGCCCGGGCGACCATCCGGTTGGCGGCCAGCGACAGCGCCCGGCGGTTGGCCAGGCCGGTGAGCTCGTCGGTGAGGGCCTCGGCATGGGCCGCCTCGTAGCGCCGCGACTGGACCACCGCCAGCGCGCACTGGTCGGCGAAGAATTCCAGCGCCCGCACGTGGGCCCGGTCGGGGAACTTGCCGTCGTTGGGCTCGTCCATCGAGATCAGCCCCAGCGTCGCCCCGCCCGGGTCCAGCAGGGGCACGCTCAGCGAGTCCAGCGGATGCCAGCGGTCGGCGGGGCGATCGTGCCCCTGCTCCGGGACGCTCAGCTTGGCCAGCAGCGCCGCCGGCATCCGGAACCGGCGGTGGTCGAAGAGGAAGGAGCGGCTCACCCGCATCTCGGGGCGCATCAGCGGGGCGAACTCCTTGAGGCTGACCCGCTGGGCGCGCAGCCTGCGGGTGTCGTCGGGAGTCAGGCCCGAGGTGGCGCGGACACGGAGGCGGTCGCTGCCGGGCTCAACCAGGTAGATGACCACCCCGCCGAAGCCTCCGGCGGTGCTCATGGCCCGGGCGATCTCAGTCAGCACCTCCTCGACGGCCAGCCGGCCCCGCAGCTGCGAGGAGGCGTCGAGCAAGCGCTCAAGTTGCTGCCGCTGTGCTCGGGCGACCGCTGCCGCCGAGCGCTCCATCTCGCGCAGCCGGTAGACCTCCAGGCCCGCCGCGGTGAGTTCGGCCACCACCTCCAGCAGCAGCAACTCCTCCTGGCGGAGGGCCTCAGGATCCCGGTGCCCCAGGGCCACCAGTCCCATGACGTCGCCGCGCGGCCCCAGGATGGGAACAAAGCTCCAGGGGTCGCCGGCGCCCGCGGTGCGCGCGGCCTTGAGCAGGGGAGCCAGGTCAGCGCGGGCGAGGACCGGGTCCTGGACTGCGATCTGGCGTAGGCCAGAGCCCGAGCCGGCGGCGGCACGCAGGGCATGCACCGCCTCTTCGGGGATCGGACGCCCCCTGGCTGCCGATGCCCGCTCTGGACCAGCCAGCACGTGGTAGGCGCCATCGTCGCCGCGGAGGGCGACCCGGGGTCGGTCGGTCCCCAGGGCCCAGGCGACGGTGTCGGCCGCCCGCTCGGCGAGCGAACGCTCGTCTTCGATGCTGGCCAGGCCGCGAGCGAGTCCCAGCAGGCCGACGAGCCGCCCTCGGGCCGAGCCCGCCGGGGCGAGCGCGGTCCCCCGGGCCCGAGGCCCGGCTTCACGCTCCGGGCGACGGTCCCGGGACGATCTCCGCCGAGAGACGCTGAGCACCCCCTCCCGAGATCGATCTGAGATGACTGCTCCCTTCGAACCAGGCGAGTCTAGGCGGTACTTCGACACGCGAACCGTCCGTTGCAAGCTCGTCGCCGGCTCGTGCGGCTTCTGAGTTCAGGCGGGAGGGTCGACCCGCTCGCGCGCGGACCCGTGCGACCGGCCCGTGGCGGACCGGCGCGCCCGGCGCTGGCGGGTCACCTCCAGCATCCGGCCCTGCTCCCCGCTGGGCTGTCGATGAGGTGGGCGTACCGGGACCATCGACGACTGCAGACGCCCTCGGCGCGGCCCGGACCAGGGGCCCGGCGGCGCGTCGATCAGGGCCGCCAGGCCGTAGGCGGTCGCCTCGTAGTTGACGCGCCAGCCGCGGAACTCGGGCCACGCATCTGCGACCGTCCGCTCCGGCTGCCAGCCCACCGAGGTCATCCGCGCCACCCCGTACTCGAAGTCCTCGTAGGTGAGGCTGATGGGGTCCGCCGGCAGCGGGTCGGCGTTGTAGGGGATGCTCTTGGCCCGCGCCAGGGACCGCAGGCACACGATCCCCATGCGCATGAATGGCCGGGCCGAGGCTGGAGCGCCGAGCGGGTCCAGGGAGAGCTGCAGGGCGGCGGCGTCCATGCAGGCCAGGAGCGCCACCACCCAGGAGGTCCGGGGGTCGGGTGAGCGGAAGAAGAGCAGGATGGTGTAGCTGGTGTGGCTCTCGGCGAGGTCCGCCGCCCATTGCTCCCAGTCGTGGTACAGCTGCTCCAGGTGGTCCTGGTTGTCGATCAGCGCGTGCCGGGCCAGGATCTCCGGCCCCCAGGGAGGCGACCCGCTGCTGCTGTTCAGCATGGTGACCAGCGTCTCGCGGCGGTTGAAGGAGCTGTAAAGGCTGGGCAGGTAGGAGATCTGCAGGGCAACGACGATCACACCGGAAGCCGACTCCAGGAACACGATCGCCGTGGTGAGTCCACTGTGGGCCCGGCTGATGCCCAGGGGCAGGACCGACGAGGCGCTGAGCCGGAACGCGTCGGCCCAGGTGGATTCGCCCGCGCCCCAGAGCAGGGCGGCGAAACCCCCCACCAGGAGCCCGATCCAGAGGACCAGCCGCAGGACCAGGAACAGCGGCGCGACCTGGGCCAGGATCCCGTCGCGCGCCATGTAGTCGGCGCGGCCGCTGGCCAGCAGGGCCGCCGCCTTCTGGACCAGCGCTGCCAGCGTTCCCGAGATCCGCGAGGTGTTGGCCCGCGGGACGATCACCGAGGTGATCACGCTCCCGAGCGTCCACAAGACGAGGGCAAGGCCCCCCAGCAGGATCGCGATCCTCAGAGCCAGCATCGCCGCCTCCCAGCCGACAGGGGAACTGGGCCGCCCTGGTTCAGCGCCTTTCTGGCGCTCTGCTCGGCGGCGGTGCTCCCAGTCGTGGGACCGGGCGCGCCGCAGAGGGCTCGGGACGGGGCAGATTGGCGGCGGCGGTCGCGAGGCGCAATAGGGCACCCAGCCATTGGGCACTCGGCGCCGCCGTCACGGCCATGCTGGCGGGCGCGGGCGGCAGCAGCCAGCGAGTGCTCACCACCCGCAGGTGCCACCGCCCGAGGCGGCGCCGGTCCATCTCGACTTCGGTGCGCTCGACCGCGAACGGAGATGGAGTTGGTGGCGGCGGTGGAGCCAACTCGGTCCGGGAGCGCCACCACCAGCGACCGAGGCGCAGGAGCACAGGGGTGGCAGCGACCGCCAGCGCCAGCAACGGCGGGCCGGCGCGAGTGCGCGGAAGTGGATCGACGATCACGCCCACCGCCGGTGCCGGGGACCCCTCACTCATGCCCAGCGCCGATGGTACCGGCGGGCGCTCCGGGGCGTTGACCTGCCGCGCTGATCGCTCCAGCGGCTCGCCGCCCCGGGACTCTGAGCGCCTCTTCGACTTGCTTCCCCAGAGCCAGCTCTTTCAGGTCGCCGTTGGCCGAGCCGCGGGGCCGAAGCACCGCCCTGAGCGCCGCCCATAGCCCTTCGGGGACAGGACCGACTCCCTGAGCGTGGCACCTGGAGGGTAGAGGGGATCATGCTGGTTTTCTACTTTGCCAAAGTACTGCTTTGCCAAAGTACTGCGTGCCCTGACCCCCGACCCTAGCCAGGGTTCCTGGGGGTCAGTCGAATTGCCGGTCCCTTCCCACCTCGGCATCGCGCGCGCGACTGGTTCCGCTGGACCCCTTGCTTCCGATCTGACTGGGCGTAAGGCACCTCGCCGCGCGCCGGCGCGGGGGTGGCGAGGCGCACCAGCGCCTGAGTTCAGACCACCAGGGCGGCGGGTGCCTCCATCGCCTCTAGGGCGGCGATCACCTCGCGTGTCAGCCCAGTCGGGGTGGAGGCACCGGCGGTGACCCCCACCCGGCGGCAGCCCGCGAACCATTCCGGTCGGAGGTCGGCGGCAGTGTCGACCAGGTAGGCGGGGCGCTGGGCCAGGTCGGCCACCACCTGGACCAGGCGCTGGCTGTTGCTGCTCCGAGCGCTGCCTACCACGACGACCACGTCGCAGTCGCGGGCCGCCTCGACCGCCGCCTGCTGGCGCTCCTGGGTGGCGTTGCAGATCTCGTTGTGGACCTCGATGTGGGGGTAGCGCTGCCGGAGCCGGTCGATGATCCCCTGGGTGTCCCAGACCGAGAGGGTGGTCTGGGTCGTCACCGCCAGCCGCTCCACGTCCAGCTCCAGCCGGTCCACGTCCTCCAGGGACTGGACCAGATGGATCATGTCCGGGGCTTCTCCCAGAACACCCTCCGGCTCTGGGTGCCCCGCCTTGCCGATGTAGATGACGGTGTAGCCCTCTCCGGTCAGGCGCTGCACCAGGTCATGGGTCCGGACCACGTCGCTGCAGGTGGCATCCACGACGTTCAGGCCCCGGGCGTAGGCCCGCTCTTTGACCTCCGGAGACACCCCGTGGGCGGTGAGCACGACGGTGCCCTCGCGCACCTGCTCCAGGGCTTCCAGCCGGGTGCGGGCGTCGATCAGGGCGACTCCGCGCTCGGCGAACTCCCGGGTGACGTGCTCGTTGTGGACCAGGTAACCCAGCATGGCGACGGGTTCGCCCGGGTGTTCCTCGGCGGTCTGGCGGAGTGCCCGGATAGCCTCCACCACGCCATGGCAGTAGCCCCGCGGCCTGATCTTGACAACCTCCATTGCCCTCGATCGTAGCAGTGCCCGGGAGAGCCCTCGAAGTGGAACTGTGTCCTCCCCTAGCGCTCTCTTCCCGCGCCTCTCGCCGCAGCAGGCCCCTCTAGCCGGGGGAAGACCGGCGCGAACTCGCGCTCGCTCGGCTCTCCGATCTCGGCCCCGGGACGTCCCGCGGTCCGCTCGGGTCCGGCTGGGTCGCGCGTGGGGTTGGTCTCCGCCTTGCGGTTGCGCCTCACGGTCACGGGCCTTCGGGATGCCTCCACGATCGACTCCATCCAGGCCCAGCCGCGGTACGCCACCAAGGCGGCCATCCCCAGCAGCGCCAGTGTCGCGATCGCGTTGAGGATCCCGGCCAGGGGGGGCAGCAGGATCGAGGCGGCGGCGCAGCCGCCCACCAGGGCCAGGCCTGACTTGACGCTCGGTCGCCTCATCGCAAAAGGAGAGTCCGCAGACGGACGGCGCCGTGGCCGGTAGCATCGCCAGGTGCTACCCATGGCCGAACCGCGTGGACCGGCGGGCCACCGCCATCCCCACCGGACCTGGCTCTACCTTCTCCCCGAGGATCCGCAGGTGGTGGCGAGCCCAGCCTCACTGGGTGCGGCCGGGCGAGCGCTGCTCGAGGCGGGTTTGGCGAGCCCTTCTGATCGGACTGACGAACTGGCCCCGGGGCCGGCCTGGGGAGCGCTTCTGGAGCCAGGCGAAGCTCCCAGCCCCGACTCCTGCATCCGCCTGGATGCCGGGGTGCTGCGGGCTTACCCGGACCCTGGCCCGGAAGGCTTCGAGTCCCAACCGCTCAACGACTACAGAGCCGCCTGCCCCGCCTGCGGGGGTGGTCTGCTCCTGTTCACGCTCGCCTTTCGCGACCCGGACCCGATGCGCGGGAGCTGTCCTCGCTGCGAGGGCACGGTAGACATCTCGACTACCCACTGGGACCCACCGCTCGTGATCGCGCGGACCGAGGTCAGCCTGGGACCCTTCGGCTCGCGCCCGCGCCTCGCGGGCCAGCCGGCGTTCGGTGCCCTAGAGCGCGCCCTCGGCTGCCGCCTGCGCGAGGTTCACGTCAGCCTCTGATGCTCAAAGCTCGGTGACGGCCACCCGGCGCAGAGCCCTGGCCCAACGCCGCCCCGCACCTTCGGCGCTGCTGCCGAAGTGCGCGGCCACGTTGAGCGCCCCGGGCACCCGAAGCGTCAGGTAGAGTGCGGCGAACGCATAGAGGCCTCCAACCACGGTCTGGTGTCGGGCGAAGGCGAGCGCCTCGGCCACCCTCAGTACCGAAAGCTGCGCGAACTGGGTGAACAGCGCCACCACCAGCAACCGCAGCCACTGCCGCGCGAACCCCCGGGTCTCCGGCAGAACCCAGGCAAGCGCTGCCAGTGGTGCGGTGGCGCTGAGAACCGCCAGGAGGGTGTAGCGCACGACGTAAGCGAGCACCAGGATCACGACCGCCACCACCAGGGCGGCGGCGAAGGCGAGGAGGAACAGGTTGGTTCCTGCCGAGCTGAGGGCGGACGAGCTGAGCGGGGATGCCCAGGGAAGGTTGGCCAGGTTGAGCGCACCGTCGCCGGTGACGACGGCGCTGAGGGCGTTGTTGAGATTCACCGCCTGCTGGATCAGGGGCAGGCTGAGGGCACCCATGGCCACCGCCAGCAGGATCCGGGGCAGCATCAGCTGGAGTTGGTGGCGCGCGTCGCCGGCGCTGATCACGGTGCGCAGGGAGCTGTAGAGCAAGACCGCCAGCAGCAGCGCCCCCACTACGGCGGCCAGCAGGTGGTTGAGACCGGCCACTCCCGGGGTGTCGGTGAAGGGAAGGTGAGAACCGGGTTGGGACGCGTCGTAGGTCCCGAAGAGATAGCTCCGCAGGGCGCCATCCAGGGCGTCGCGGGAAGAGTTCACGAACTGCGAGATGGCCGACCCCAGGAGGTGCTCCAAGAGCTGCAGGGGGTGGATCCCGAGCCCGGGAAGAGTCAGACCGAGCACGGCTCAGCCGATCCCGCGGGGTACCGCCGCCAGGAGCACGTGGGTGAGCAGCCCGGCCAGCTCCACCCCGAGCGTGCCCAGCGCGATCCGGCCCAGCCACCGCTGCGCCTCCATCGCGCTGTGGGGGTTGGGCGCCACCACGCGCCAGACGAAAGCGCAGACAAAGGCCAGGGTGCCCAGGCTGCCGATGACCCCCTGCCCGATCAGGACCCACGAATTGAGAAGCGAGTTGAGCTCTGACACCGCCGACTCCCTGGAGGCGCACCGTCACCTCAAGCTGAGTCCCCTGAGCCGGACTGATCAGGTGGGCTCAGCCGCAGTCGGCGTCCCAGGGCCCCTCGCCGGAGGTGGCGACGATCGTCACCGGACCGTCGTTGACCGCGCTCACGCGCATGTGGGCACCGAAGCTGCCCTCCGCCACATGGCCCACCCCGAGGCGGCGGAGCTCCTCGGCCAGGATCCGGCAGAGGTCGCGCGCTCCCTCGGGGGGCGCCGCGCCGAGGAAGGAGGGGCGGTGCCCGCGGCGGGAGTCGGCATACAGGGTGAACTGACTGATCACCAGCGCTTGGCCCTGGCTCTCGAGGACCGAACGATTCATCCGGCCGGACTGGTCAGGGAAGATCCGCAGCGAGCACAGGCGGGCGGCCAGGTGCTCGGCCGTGGCCAAATCATCTCCGGGTCCGACCGCCAGGTAGATCAGGAGGCCGGGTCCGATCTCGGCGACCGGCTGATCGTCGACCGCGACCTGGGCCGCAACCACCCGCTGCAGGACCGCGCGCACCGCCGCCTCAGCCGATGGCCGCCAGGCCCCGGTAGATCCGCATTGCCTCCGCCTCCGCCTCCAGGAACCCGGGGGCCCGAGCGCGCAGGCCGCCAAGAGAGAAGCTCCACTGGCGCGGCGGCCCCGACGGCCCGGGCAGCGTCCGGCCCCGGTAGCGGGGCGGGTAGAAGGTGATGGTGCTGGCCGGCAGGCGCTTGAAGATCGGGCCGGCGATCATCACCTCGTCGATGTCGTGCGGCCCGGTGAGCTGCCCCTCGACCACGGTGAGGCAGCGCTGCTTGCGGATCGGGTTGTCGGGGTCCCGCAACTCCACCCGCCCGCCGAGCTCGGCGGTGAGGCGGAGCAGGCCGAAGCAGGCGGCGAGGAAGTCAGTCTCGTCGCCCGCCAAGCGCACAAAGCCCGCCCCGGCGACCGGATCGTGCACCTCGAGTCGCAGGTGCCGGAGGTACTCCATCTCGAACAGCCCCCGCGAGGCGTCGGTCGCCAGCCAGATGGGCTCGCACCGCCAGCTGCGGGTGGTGCCGAAGGCGGCAACCGCCTCGCACCAGACGCTCGGGTCCGCCCGGCCCAGGCTGGTGAGGCGCCAGAACGCAACCCGTCCCATCGACCGATTCTAGGCCGGGGCGGCGGTGTCGACCTCCCGGGGCTGGCTGAGCCAGTCCTGGTGCAGGGCCGGCGCCTCGACCTGCACCGGGATGCTCCGCCCCGCGGCGAGCAGCAGGAACTGACCCCGGCCCGCCGCCTCCAGGAACAGGCGCTGCTCCTCGTCAAGGGAGAACGCCTGCTGCAGCCGCCGTGCCGCTCCCGCCCGCTGATTGCCCAGCATCAGGGTCGCGGAGTTGACCGCCAGCACCTCGCCAACTCCAGCTCCCAGCAGATCCCCCGCCGCCTGGGTCAACAGCACCAGCGAGCCCTGGTACTTGCGGATCCGGCGCGCCAGGTGCGCCAGCAGTCGCTGCAGCGCCGGATTGTCGGCCAGCAGCCCGGCCTCGTCGACGATCGCCTGCTTGTCTCCCGGCTGGGAGCGGACCCACGACCACAGCCAGTGGGAGAGCAGCAGGGTCGCAGCGGGCAGCCAGGTGCTGGGAAGTTCGCGCAGCCCCACCACGGTCACACTCCGCACCTCCGGGCCCACGCCCAGGCGGTTGAACAACCTCCCTGGAGACCCTTCCAGCCAGGGGAGCAGCCGGGAGGCGAGCTCCTCGCCTCCGACCTCTTCGCGCATGTGAGACAGGCAGTCCGAGATCAGGATGGGCTGAGGGCCAGCCTCGGCCAGGGTGGCGCGCACGGCGCCCGCCACCGCCCCCCGCTGTCGGGCGGTCAGCGGGCCGCAGAGCAGGGAGGCCAGTTCGGCGGCGGCACCCGGGGCGGTGCCGGGCTCGACCATCTGCAGGAGGTTGAAGCCCGGGTCGAGCCCCTCCCCAGCCGCCAGGTAGGCGCCGCCGACCTTCGCGCACCAGCGCCGGTGCTCGTTCTCAGGGTCGAGCACCACGGTGCGGATCCCCAGGCGGAGCGCCTCGAGGCCCAGGAGCCCGCCCAGGTATGACTTGCCGCTGCCCGAGGCTGCCACCACCCCCAGATTGGCGTTGGGCAGTTGCTGCCGGAGCGCCAGTTGCACCGGCGCTCCCGTACGCAGGTGGCGTCCTAGGCACACTCCGTCCGGCACCGGGCCGCGCCAGTCGTCGAGCCACGGCCAGAGCGAGGTCAGCTCTCCGGTGCTCAGGACCGCGGCCCGGGCACGCAGCCGCGCGGCGGGCAGCGACGTCTCCGCCCAGGCGGGCAGCTGGTCGCACCAGCTCTCGAGCAGGCGCCCGCGCACCGCCGCGACCCTCCGCTTCGCCATCTGCCGCAGCGCCGCCAGCTCCTCGCGGGAATCGGCGGCCAGGGTGAGGGTCAGGCGCAGCTCGTAGAGGCCGCCAGATCCGCCGGCCAGCACCTCTCGGAGCCCACCGGCGGCGGCCAGCTCGGTGGCTAGGCGGGGATCGTCGCCCTCGCCCCGCTCGGCCGCCGCCAGCTGCCGCGCGCGCAGGCCCCGCTGGCGCCGCCGCAGGGAGCGGTCCAGGGCCGTGCCGCTGGACGGCCGCACCTCGATCAGAAGGTCGAAGTCCGCGGGCAGGCCGGTCAGAGACCAGAGCCAGCCCGCCTCCACCGGGACCCCGGGCAGGTGACCGAGCCGCAGCGACGCCAGGTGGCGCCCACCCACCTGCAGCTCCCGCGCGCCCTCCCGCAGCGGTCCCAGGGCCAGGGGAGGGGGGTCCTCCGCGACCACCTGGGCACCGGCGAGGTACTGGGCGAGGCTCTGCAGTGTCCGCTCCCCCGCCACCAGATGGACGGTGCGGCGTCGGCAGGCGCGCTGGTCGAGCGCCCGCAGCTGCTCCGCCGCCACCGCCGCGCCCAGAGCCGGCGGAGTTCCGGGGAGCGGACGGGCGCCGGGCGCCACCCCTTCAAGCTCGTGGCGCGCCGAGATGAGGATCCGCAGGGGATGGTCGAGCTGCTCCAGGAAGGTCCGCCAGCCGCGCAGCGCCTGGGCTCGGGATGGGGTGGGGAGGTCGAGGATGTCGGGCGCCGTGACCCGCCAACTGTGCTCGTCTCGCCGCGCCGGATCCCGCTCAGTCAACCGCTCGACACGCCGAGGTTGGCCCGTGCCAGGTGGGGGGCTCAGCCAAGGGGGTGACTCCGGCCCGGGCGGCGAACCGCGCCGCGCTGGCGGCCCAGGCGGTGAGAGGCGCTCCGCCGACGCGCCCCCAGCTGAGCAAGGTCACCACCAACCCCAGGAGCACCGCCAACAGCCCCCGGGCGGCCGCGGGGAGCGGAAGCTGGAGGACGCCCCAGACCAGTGCCCCTCCACCGGCCGCCAGGGGCAGTCGGCGGGCCGGGAGTCCGAGCGCGATCACCTCCTCCCGCTCCAGGCGGTCGGTGAAGGTGGTGGGCTCCATGCGGGACTCCTTTGCTCCAGAGCCAAGAGTCCCGCGTCCGGGCTTCAGGGGGCCGGGTCAGCGGGGTCGGCAGACCTCCACAGCGAAGCCCTGGCTCTGAACTGGCAGGCGCGCCGGCTTGGTCACCCGCAGCCGGACTCGGTCCACCCCCGGGACCGCCAGCACCGCCTCAGCGATCGCCTCGGCCAGGGCCTCGAGCAGAGCAAAGCTGCGCTCTTCCACCACCTCCTGCACCACCCGGCAGAGGCGGACGTAGTCGGTCGTGTCTTCGAGCCGGTCGCTGGCGGCGGCGGCCGTGATCACGGTTTCGACGTCAAGGTCGACTCGGTACTCTCCGCCCATCTCGCGCTCCTGGGAGCTGACCCCATGGTGGCCCAGAAAGCACAGGCCATGCAGCAGCAGCCGGTCGGGTGCCGGCGGGGAGGGCATCGCCGGGGAGGTGGTCCGCCTAGCGCCGAGAGCCCCGGGGCGCCGGGACCGCCTCGATGGCGTCGATGTGGACCACCTCCCGGCGGTTGTCCCGGGTTGGGAAGAGCAAGACCAGGGATTGGGACAGGGCCGCGATCACCTGGCCGACGTCGCCCGCTGAGATGCCCTCGATGGGTTCCCCGGTGCTGTGGCGCACGACGTCGTTCACCCGCACCCAGCTTCCCGGCGGCCAGCGCATCTCCGGGGTGAGCTCCTCGGGGGGCAGGTCTTCGATCGAGACGACGCCACGGTTGCCGCCCCAGGGCCGGGGCGGCGACGGGCGGGGCGCTGGTCGTGGCGGGGCGGGCGGCGCCTCCTCCAACTCGCCCGAGGCGGCGCTCAGCTCGGCCGGGCCATCCTCCTCGAGCTGGACCTCGTCCTCGTCGTCATCCTCGCTCAAGGAATCCTCGGCCACGGCCTCCTCCGGGCTGTCGGCCGACGACTTTCGCGCGCGGTCAGGCGGCAAGGCATGACTCCCTAATGACGGCAGGCCCCTCCCCGTCCAGCCCGGGAACCCAGCCTAGCACGGGCTCGGTGGTGAGCCGGCTACTCCTCGGCGATCTCGGCCACCCGCCAGGGCTCCTGCTTACCGTCGAGCCGCAGGCGCAGCTGCACCGCCTCGTTGGTGCTGGCGGGGGCGGTCTCGGAGGTGAGGAAGCTGGTGCGGTCGCGGTACCGCAGGCGGACGACGGCCTGTCCGTGCGGCGAGAGCTCCGCCACCTCGACATGTATCGACTCGCGAAAGGGACTGACCTGGATCCCGGCCATCTGATAGGCGCTGAAGCGCGCCTTGAGCTCGGCCAGGGCGTCGCCCGAGAAGGCCTGCCCCAGGCGGCTCAGGTTGCCGCTGGTAGCGGCGTCGTCGAGCACGGCCAGGATCCGGCGCACCTCGCTGCGGACGCGGTCCAACCGGTGCGGGTCCGGGTTGCGGCGCAGCTTGGGCAGGTTGGGCACGCTTGATCAGCCCCTGCGCGGGCGCAACGGCCGCAGCAAGTCGGTGGGTAGATAAGCGCTGCGGCTGGCCGGGGGTGCCTCGCCCGCCTCGACCACGGTCGGGGGCGACGCCTCCCCCTCGGGCTCTAGCGAGACCGGGGCCGGCGGCACCTGTACCGGGGAGTTGTCGGCCCAGCCGAAGTCCTCAGGGGGTAGCTGGCGCTTGGGCGCCGGAGCGGGCCGTTCGGCGGCGCTGGCCTGAGCCGCCTTGAGCCGGTTGACGGCCGCGTCCGCCTCGAGGCCGGAGGCGGTCGGAATCTCTTTGTGCCCGGGCCGGCGCACCCCGTCGACGGTGCGCCCACCCAGCGCCACCGGCAGGCTCTCTAGGTTCTGGAGCAGGGTCATGCCGCTGGCCTCTACCAGGCACTGCAGCGTGGCCAGCGGCCAGGGCGACTCCCCAGGGAACACGTAGCAGCGGCTCGGGGGGAAGCGGCGTAGCTGGGTGAGCACGCTGAAGCCGGGATTGCCGCTGCAGAGAACCGCCGCCGGCGTCTGCCCGGATTCCAGCATGGTTCCGATCCGCGCCAGGCTGGTCGCCGGGTCGCTGAGCTCGACGTCGTCGCTGGCGCCCACCACCTGCAGGGACGGCACCAGTTGAGCGGCCCGCTCGGCCAGCTTCACCTCGCCCACCACGACCAAGGTGCCCGTCTTCGCCTTCTTGTTCTTGCCCACTGTGTCCGAAGATCCTAACCCGCCCCGTCAGAGGCCGACCCGGCCGCGACCGATTCGCAACTGGGCCTACGCGACCACCCGCTCCCGGCTCAGGGTCACCTCGCCGAGCCGGCGGGGGTCCGGGCGCACGCCCAGCCCGGGACCCGTGGGCACCGCCATGGTGCCGTCCGCCGCCAGGGTGAACGGATCCGTGATTAGGTCCTGGCGGAAGTAGCGGTCGCTGGCCGAGGTGTCGCCGGGGAGGGTGAAGCCGGGTAGCCCGGCCAGAGCCAGGTTGGCGGCCCGGCCCACGCCCGTCTCCAGCATGCCCCCACACCAGACCGGCCAGCTCGCCCGCACGCAGATGTCGTGGATCGCCACCGCCGGCAGCAGCCCCCCGACCCGTCCCGGCTTGATGTTGAGGATCTTGCCCGACCCCAGCGCCAGGGCGGCGCGCAGGTCCGCCAGCGACTCCACGCTCTCGTCGAGGCAGATCGGGGTCTCGATCTGCGCCTGGAGGCGGGCGTGATCGATCAGGTCGTCATGGCCGAGCGGCTGCTCGATCATCATCAGCCGGAACTGGTCGAGGTCGCGCAGCACCTCCAAGTCCTCCAGCCGGTAGGCGCTGTTGGCGTCCAGCATCAGCGGGACGTCGGGATAGCGCTGCCTGACCGCCGCCGCCAGCTCGACGTCGTACCCGGGCTTGCACTTGAGTTTGATGCGCCGGTAGCCCTGGGCCAGGTAGCCCTCGATGCTGGTGAGGGTCGCCGCCAGCGAGGGCTGGATCCCAATGCTCACCCCACATGGGATGCGCTCCCGCACGGACCCCAGGATGGTCGCCAGCGAGCGCCCCACCGCCCTGCCCGCCTGGTCCAGCAGCGCCATCTCCAGGGCGGCCTTGGCCATGTTGTGGCCGCGCACCCAGTCCCAGCGCCCGGCCTGGCCAGCAGGGGTGGCCGGCGGTTTGCCCAGCACTGACGGCAGCAGGTGGCTGCGCAACGCCTCCAACGCCCCGGCCACCGTCTCGGCCGAGTACCCGGGCTCGATGCCCGCGGCGCACTCCCCGATCCCGCTCACCCCGGCACCGTCGACCTCGACGAGGACGGCCCTTCGCACGCTCTGGGTCCCGAAGCTGGTGGTGAAGGGTGCCAGCAGCGGGATCTCCACCACCCGCAGCCAGGCGGCCTCGACCGGGAGCTCGGGAAGCTCGGCGGAGTTCAGCGCAAGGCCCCCGCGCCGACGCGCTGCAGCAGGCCAGCGAGCAGCGCCGCCCGCTCCGGGATGGAGCCGGGGTCCGCCCACTCGCCGTCGGCGTGGGCGTGGCCGCCGACGATGCCCAGGCCATCGAGGGTGGGTACACCCAGGGCGGCGGTGAAGCTCCCGTCGCTGCCGCCGCCCACCGCCACCCCGTCCAGTTCGCCCCGCCCCAACTCGGCCCACACGGACGCGGCGAGCCGGAACAGCCCGTCCGAAGCCGGCCGCTCCAGCGGCGGCCGATTCACCCCGCCCCGCACCTCGACTTCAGCCCCACCCGAGACCGCCAGGGCCTGCAGCCCGCGGTCCACCCGCTCGGCCTCGGCGGCCCGGCTGAAGCGGACGTCGACCACCAGCTCAGCCTGGGCGGGTATGACGTTGCTGCGCCCACCGCCCTTGATGACGGTGGGGGAGACGGTGGTGCCCAGCTGAGAGCGGGAGAGGGCGGCGATCCTCGGGACCAACTCGGCCAGCGCCACCACGGCGTTGATCCCCGACGCGGGGTCCAGACCCGCGTGGGCGGCCCGGCCCTGGACCACCACCCGGTACTGCGACACCCCCTTACGAGCCACCTTCACCGCCGGACCCTGGGGCGGCTCCAGGACCAGGGCGGCGGCGTGCTGCCGGGCTTCCTCCTCGATCAGCGCCCGGGAGGTGGGGCTGCCCACCTCCTCGTCTCCGGTCAGGAGCACGGTGATCGGACCCGTGGCCAGCTCCGCCTCGTCCAGGGCGGCGAGCGCCGCCAGCGCCACCACCACCCCGCCCTTCATGTCGAAGACGCCCGGACCGAGAACCCGCTCCCCCCGGGGCTCGTTGCCGGCTCGGTAGCCCCCCCGCTCCCAGACGGTGTCCAGGTGGCCGAGCAGCAGCACCGGCGCCCCGCGACCCGCGCGGCGGCGGCGCAGCCGCAGGACGGGCGCGCGGTCACTGCCGACCACCTCCGGCCGGTCCAGGCCCGCCCGCTGGGCGAAGTGCGCGGCGCAGATGGCGGAGCACTCCCGCAGGCCCTCCCCATCGCCACTGGGCGACTCGCAGGCGACCAGCTGGTCCAGCACCTGCCGCCAGGCGGGCAGCTCCCGCTCCAGCCAGCTCAAAAGCCGCGCTGGGATGGGGTTGGCGGCCATCTGGGAAGTCTAGGCGCCGCTCGATCGGGATCCCGGGCCGTGGTCTGGGTCCCGCTCCAGGGGCGCGGTTACCTCAGGCGGGACGGGGTCGATGTGCGGCGGTTGCTGGCCGAAGAAGCGGCCCACCAGGAGCATCAACGCCGCCGCCTCCTGACGGAAGCGGGAGCGCCGCCAGCGCGGGCTCAGCAGCCAGCGACGGAGCAGGCCCACCCTGGGCACCGGGCTACTTGCAGACCCACTCGCCCGACTCGCCGATCGAGAACATCTTGGCGGCGATGTCGGACTGCTGGACCGGGTCCCAGATGTCGGTGCCGCCGTGCCCGTAGAAGGTGGCCGGCATGAACTGAAAGAGCCCAGTTGCGCCCGAGTTGCGGTTGACGTCGGTGGGATTGAGGTTGGACTCGCACTTGGCGACCCCGAGCAGCCAGGTGTAGGAGACGTTGTAGTCCTGGGCCGCCGACCAGATGATCTGCATGATGGTCCCGACCGGCGGCTCCGGCACCGGCTGCCAGAAGGCGGAGCCATACGGCAGAGCTGGGGTCGGCGGGGGCGGCGGGAGCACTTTGGCCTCCTGCAGCGGGAGGGTGAGCTCGTAGTTGGAGACCGAGAGCACCTGCCGGGCCTGGACGGCCAGCGAGGAGATTGCCGCCGGGGCCGGGGAGGCGGGCCCGGTGGCGGGGGCCATGGTCAGGGCGCTGAGCGCGGGTGCGCAGGCCAGGACCAGGGTGGCGGCGAGGATCCAGCGCAGCCGGCAGGCGAGCCAGCGCACCGCCGGGCCGTGAGCGTCCGACCGGCCCCGGAAAGTGAGCTCCACCCGCGTCGTGTAAGCGGGCCAGGTGATCTGGGCCACGGCTTAGGAGGATCCGGTCGGGGGATAGATGAACCCGTAGAAGCCGGCGCCGCTGTCGGGCACCCAGCGGTAGTCGACCTGGTCGAAGCCGCCGCCCGTAGGCCCGTAGAAGTTCATCTCCGAGACTTCAAAGTTCCCGGCGCCGACCGCGATCACGTAGGCCACGTGACCGGCGCCCCAGCTTTCCCCGGAAACGTCCGGGGGCCAGACCACGATGGCCCCGACCTCCGGGGTCTCCCCCTCGGGATGCCCGGCGGCGGCGGCGTTGGCCCACCACTGCCAGGCGTCACCGCCCCAGTTGACCGGCCAGCCGTTGGCCCGCCACTGCCCCGCCGCCCAGTAGGTGCAGGTGCCGAAGGCGAAGGACCAATCGCCGGTGCTCACCGTCGGCGCGGGGTGGGTCAGCTCCGACAGCAGTTGGGCCGACTGCGTTCCTAGTTGCTGTTGCACCGAAAGGGCCTGCGTCTCGTCAGCCAGCAGCTGGTTCTCCGCCTGCGAGATCTGGTGCCGGTCCCGGTTGATCGCGGAGACCAGCTGGGTCACCTGGGAGGCGATGGCCTCGGGGAGGGTCGAGCTGTCGAAGAACTGGGTCATGTTCGGCGAGGCCAGGGCTTCGGCCACCGCCTGGGCGCCGTTGCCGTCGACGTAGGCCGTGCTCACCACGTTCACCAGTGCGTTGCGGTCCCCGGTGAGCTGGGTGTTGAGCACCCCCAGGTTGGTCTGGTCGGTGCTGAGCTGGTGGTTGAGGGTGCCCATGTAGCTCTGGTTGGCCTGGATCTTGGCCAGCAGGCCCTTCACCGCGGCGACGTCCGCCACCTGACCCTGCGCTTCCAGCTGGTCGAGGAGGGAGGTCAGCGCCTGCTGGTTGGCGGGGTCGGTGGACTGCTTCGCCAGGGTCCCTGCGGCGGTGCCGAACACGGTCGCGATCCAGAGCGCCCCGGCCACGCTGGCAGCAAGCCAGACGCGCCCGGCCATCCGGGCTCCGCGCATACGTCCTCCCACATCTGCGCGATTGAAGGGCCGAAGGTACCGGATGTTCCGGGCCGGGGTCAAGCGCAAGTAGAACCGCCCGGGGGAACGGGCGCGCTATTGGTGACTTGCGCGGCTCCGCGCGGGTCGCGGCCCGGCGGCCCCGGCTTCTCGGGGGTCAGCCACCCCGCTCGGCGTTGTGGACGAACTCCACCAGCCGTCGCAGCTGGTCCGGGTCCGACTCGGGCAGCACCCCGTGGCCCAGATTGAAGATGTGCCCCAGATGATCCTCCGCCTCCGCCAGCACCAGGCGCGCCCCGGCCTCGAGCGCCTCCCAGGGAGCGAGCACCAGGGCGGGGTCCAGGTTGCCCTGGACGAAGTGGTCGTGACCAACCGTCTCCCAGGCGCGCCCCAACCGGACACGCCAGTCGAGCGAGATCCCGTCGACCCCCAGCTCGCGAAAGGCGGGCAGCAGGTGCGCGGACCCGGTGGAGAAGTAGATGACCGGGGCCAGCGTCCGCAGCCGCGCCGCCAGCTCACGGAGGTGCGGGGCGACGTGCCGCAGGAAGGTGGGCTGGTCCAGCACCCCCGCCCAGCTGTCAAAGAGCTGCAGCACCTGGGCGCCGGCCTCGGCCTGGGCGCTCAGGTAGCGGCTCAGGACCTCGGTCAGAGTCGTCATCAGGCCGTCCCAGACGCCGGGCTCGGAATGGATCAGGCCGCGCACGTGAGGGAAGTCGCGGCTTCCCTGACCTTCGACGAGGTAGCAGGCCAGGGTGAAGGGAGCCGCCCCGAACCCGATCAGTGCCGCGCTCTCGCCGAGCCGCTCACGGCAGCCGCGCACCGCGGGGATGAGGTGGGGGGTGGCCTCCGCCGCCTCCACGACCCTCAGGGCCGCCACCTGCTCGGCACTGCGCACCGGCTGGGCCACGATCGGGCCCACCCCCTCGCGGATCTCGAACTCGACCCCCATGCCCAGCAGGGGCAGCATGATGTCGGCGAACAGGACGGCGGCGTCCACCCCCAGGCGGTCCACCGGCAGGCAGGTCACCTCGACACAGAGCTCGGGGTTGAGCGCCAGTTCCATGAAGCTGTGGCGCGAGCGCAGGGCACGGTACTCGGGCAGCGCCCGGCCCGCCTGGCGCATGAACCAGACCGGGGTGGCATCCACCGGCTCCCGCCGCACCGCCCCGAGCAGGCGCTCGGCGCCCGCCGTCACTGCCCGCGCCGGCCGGTCGTGGCCATCTAGCGGCAGCATGCCAAAGTCGCCGGTGCCGGGGCGCCTGGGGGGATACCTGCTGCTCTTGCACCCCGGTCCCTCGCTGGTGTGCACAGCCGTGACCGCAACCGCCGGCTGGGCCGCCGCCCGCCACGCCGGCCGGGACCGCTCAGGGACCGCTGCGGCCATCGGGCGCGCCAGCGCCGCCATGTTTCTGGCCCAGGTGAGCACCGGCATCCTCAACGACGCCGTCGACGCCCCCTGGGATCGCCGGCTCCAGCCCTACAAGCCGATCGCCGCTGGACTGGTTCCACGAGGGCATGCCTGGATGCTGGCGGGGGCGACGGCCGTTGGAGCCCTGGCCAGCAGCCGCGGGAGGCCGGCGCTGCTGCGCCTGACCGGCGTTGGTCTGGCCAGCGGCTGGGCCTACAGCCTGGGTCTCAGCCGCACCCCGCTGTCGTTCCTACCCTTTGCCACTGGGCTTGCCACCGTGCCGCGCACCGGCCCGGCGGCGCTGGGGCTGGCGGCGCCCCGCCCGGCTGCCCTGACCGGCCTGGCGGCGGCCCTGGCGGTGGCCCTGCACCTAGCCAACGGCGCCCCCGACGTGGCGCTCGACCGCCGGGCCGGGCGCCGCAGCCTGCCGGTGCTGCTGGGCCGCGAGCGGAGCCTCGCCTGGAGCCGGCGGCTGCTGGGGGCGGCGGCCCTGGCGGCGGCGGCCGACAGTCCGCGCGGCGGCCGGGCGCTGGGTTGGGGAGGTGCCGCCGGCTGCCTCGCGCTCCTTTGGGTCGACCGGGCATGGGGCCGCGGCGCGCGAGAGGCGGGCGGCCACCCGTTTGTGCTCCCGGCGCTGGGCGGGGGGATGCTGGCCGCCGGTTGGCTGCTCGGCCGCTCCCGGCCGGAGATCCTGGGATAGCATCCTGGCCGTGGTGGTTGAGGCGGCGGAGGGCGAGATCACCATCGAGTCGGCGCTCGCCTACCGCGCCCGCGCCTCGGCCAGCGCCGGCGCGGCGGTGGGCTTGGTCTTTCTGCCCCTGGGAGTTCTCCTCGCCGTGCTCTCCCGCACCTTCGGGTGGCTGGCGGTGTTCGAGCTCTGGGCAGTCCTGGTGGGAGTGGTCTCCTTCCTCGGCCAGAGGCAGAATCGCGTCTTCGTGGGCCCGGCCGGCGTGCGCCGGGTAGCCCAGCACTGCGACCTGATCGCCAGCTGGCCGAGCCTGGAGCGCGTCGAGGTCAAGACCCCGGGAAACCGGGCGGTGGCACTCACGGTCGTCAGCAGCGCCCTGGAGG
>JBOHUK010000009.1:0-14910 GCA_050734395.1 Candidatus Dormibacteria bacterium | reverse complement strand
GCCCTCTCCGTCTCGGACTGGGCCTACGTGCTGGTGGCGGGCCGGACGGTGGTGGCGGGCCCGGGGCCGGAGCTGGCGGCGCGCCCCGACATCCGGGAGGTCTTCCTGGGCCAGGAGGTGGCGTGATGGCGGTGAGCTCACATCGAGAGGGTCCGCAGAGCAAGAGCGACCTGGTGGTGGAGGCGGTGCGGGAGATGATCGTGGCCGGGGAGATGCTGCCCGGCACCCCCCTGCGCCAGCGTCACCTGGCCAGCCGGCTCGGGGTCAGCCCCACCCCGGTGCGCGAGGCGATCCGCCGCCTGCAGGCCGAGGGACTGGTGTGCAGCGAGATCAACCGCGGCGCGACCGTCGCCGACACCGACCGCTTCCACCTGGAGGAGAGCCTGCAGATCCTGGGGGTGCTGGAGGTGCTGGCGGGCCGGCTGGCGGTGGAGCGTCTCCAAGAGCAGGACCTGAGCGAGATCCAGCGCCTGCACCAGCGGCTGGCCCAATGCCGCCCCGACGACCCGAGGCGGCGCAACCTCAACCGCAACTTCCACTTCCGGGTCTACGAGTGCGCCGGCTCACCGATGCTGATGTCGATAATGCGCCTGCTCTGGGCCGCCTTCCCGGGGGGGCCGCAGTTCGGTCGGCCCCTGGAGGAGTCGGTGGAGCAGCACGGCCGGCTGGTCCAGTCGCTTGCCAGCCGTGACCCCGAGGCGGTCGCCCAGGTGATCCAGGAGCATGTTCTCGGCACCATGCCCTTCGTGCGCCCCCGCCAGATCGTCTCCCGCCCCGGGGACCGGGCGTGAGTGCCCCGGCACCGCCCGGCGGGGATGCCGCCTAGCGGCGCTTCGGCTCCCGGGCCAATAAGGGATGGGCGTGAGCAGCGGGAGGCTGTGCCGTTCGGCGACCTCAACGCCGCTGCAGGCGCACCTCCAGTGCGTCACGGATGGCGTCCCCGACGAAGTTGAACGCGACCACCGTGAGCACGATCGCAATCCCCGGGGGGTAGATCAGCCACCAGTAGCCGTCGAAGAGATAGTTGAGACCCTGGGCCAGCTCCGTGCCCCAGTTGGTGGCGGGGGCCGGGACACCGAGCCCGAGGTAGCTCAGGGTGGCGACGAAGATGATGGCGTCCGCCACCTGGAAGGTGGCGTTGACCACGATCGTCCCCACGGTGTTGGGGATGATGTGCCGGAGCAGCACCCGACCGCGGGAGCCACCCATGGCCCGGGCCGCCAGCACGAAGTCCCGGGTGCGCAAGCTCAATGTCTCGCCCCGGACCAGTCGGGCCGGCACCAACCACGCGATGAGCCCGATCACGATGATCAGCTCCGGGATCGAAGTGGTGAAGATGGCGCCCAGCAGGATCAGGGCGAAGAGGAAGGGGAACGCCAGCAGGGTGTCGACCACCCGCATCATCACCGAGTCGAGGATCCCCCCGGCCAGGCCGGCGATCGCCCCCCAGACCACGCCCAATCCGACGGCGATCAGTGCGGCGGCGAAGGCGATCTCAAGCGAGCTCTGCCCACCCAGCATCATCCGCCCCAGCACGTCATAGCCGACGGGGTCGGTCCCCAGGGGGTGGGCGAGGCTGGGCGTCTGGTCGCTGATCGCCGGGTTGTTGAAGATTTGCTGGGTGTGGTAGATGAGCGGGCCGACGAAGCAGAACAGGACCATGAAGACGATTACCCCCAGCCCCACTGTGGCCAGGTGGTTCTCCAAGAACACGTCGAGGATGAGGCGCCAGACGGACCCGCTGTTGGCGGCCTCGCCCCCTTCGGCGAGGATGGGATCGGAATCCCCCATCGCCGCGCCTTGGGAGATCAGCCCCATGATTCACTCTCCGACCTGCGGCGCAGTCCTTGCCGGGGCGGCGCTCGGTGGGCCATTCAGTCGTACCGGATGCGGGGATCCGCCACCGCGTAGAGGATGTCGGCGATCAGGTTGCCGACGACGGTGGCCACCGCCACTACGACGGTCACCCCGAGCAGCACTGGGAAGTCGTCGTCCTGCGCCGCCTGGTAGAAGAGCAGGCCCATGCCGGGGTAGTTGAAGATGCTCTCGACCACCACTGCCCCGCTGAGGATTCCTCCCAGCGAGAGACCGATCAGCGTGATCACCGGGATTAGAGCGTTGCGCACCACGTGGCGGAAGAGGACGGTCGGGCTGGAGAGGCCCTTGGCCCGCGCGGTGCGGACGTAGTCCTGCACCGTCTGCTCCAGGACGGCGCTGCGCATGTAGCGGCTGAATAGGGCAATCGTCACCAGGGCCAGCGTGAGGATGGGCAGCACCATGCCATTGAGCTGGCTGAAGACGCTGATTTGGTCCTGCGGAGCCTCGGAGGGGAACCACTTCAGGGTGGCGCTGAACAGATCGATCAGCAGCAGGCCCAACCAGAAGGTGGGCATGGAATAGAAGATGAAGGAGAGGCCGGTCAGCACATAGTCGTCAGGCCGATTGCGCCGCACCGCTTGGAGCACACCCAGTGGCAGCGCCAGCACGATTGCGAGCCCGAGTGCGACTCCAACCAAGAACAGCGTCTTGACGATGCGCTGCCCCAGCAGCGCAGTCACCGGTTGGTCGAGCTTGTAAGAGTAGCCGAGGTTGCCGTGGATCAGGTTGTTGAGCCACACCAGGTACTGCACCGCCAAAGGCCGGTTCAGTCCCAACTGCACCGTCAACTGGTGCACCTGCTCGTTGGTGGCGCGGGGCCCGAGGATGGCACGAACGGGGTTCCCGGGAAGCAAGTGCAGCAGCAAGAAGGTGACAAGGGTGATCCCGATCACCACGATCACCGCCTGCAACAGACGGCGCACGATGAAGCCGGTCAACCGGTCGGCGCCCGCGGGTTACGCGCGGTCAGGCCGCGTCTGTACATCAGGACGCCGGGACCCCGATCCCCAGCAAGGGATCACCCACTTTCACGGCCAGGGTAGTGACAAGGAACACCACGATCCCGCTCACCTGAGTGCGCACCGTCTGCAGTGGATCTCCGAAGATATCGCGCAACTCGCCGACCACCTCTCCCGCCTGCACCACCTGACCGACCGCGACCCTGGGATGGTAGGTGGCTGAGATGTCGGTCCGAGTCCAGATCATCTGGTCCATCTCCAGAGGCGGCTCCGGGGGTGAGCCGGCCTCATCGACCATGCCCAGGTGGGCGAGCAGGTTGCGCATCCCCGCAAGGTGACGCTCCACCGAGGGCTCGTCGCAGATCCCCTGCTGCCCGACCTCGGCGATGATGGCCGGGATCCCGCGCTCGGAGGCAGAGGCGTAGGCGGCCCCGGGGACGGTCTCCGGCAGGACGCCCAAGGTGTGGGGAAACCCGTACGCCGCCGCCAGGGCGCGGGCCTGGGCGGCGACGCTTGGGTCGGCGCTGCGCAACCAGAGGGTGAAGGGACTGAGCGCCTCGATCAGATCCCCGCAGTGGGCGTCCAGGTAGGCGTCGGCGCCTGTGATCAGCTCCTCCAGCAGGAAGGCCGCCACCCGCTCGGCGGGCGAGCCGTGGCTGCTGCCGGGAAAGGAGCGGTTGAGGTTGCGGCCGTCGCGGGGGTTGACGTACACGGAGCGCTCATAGAACCCGGGCGCGTTGACCAGCAAGACCGCCAGCACGGTGCCGCGCAGCTGCGCCGCGTCCAGCTCCCTGGTGAGGCGGGTCAGGGCCTCGATGGGCACGTACTCGCAGGCATGCATCCCGGCGGTGATGGCGAGGGTCGGCCCCGGCCTGCTGCCGCGGATCGCCACCGCAGGAATCTCCCAGGCGGGCTCGATCTCCGGGATCCGCACCCAGCCGCGGATCCGCTCCCCGGGCTGGGGGCGCAGGTTGGCGAGTGTCACTCGACTCATCGGTTGTCTCCCTGCTGGTCTTGTCTCAACGTGGCCCCTCCGGCCCCGATCCAGTCGCTGACGATGGTCTCCAGCACGAAGAGCGGCACCGGTCCCTGGCCCAGGACCGTGCCGTGGAAGGCGCTCACTGAGAAGGCGCCGCCCAGCCGGTCCTCCGCCATGTGTCGCAGCCGGCGGATCTCCCGGCACCCCACCATGTAGGCCAGCGCCTGGCCCGGCCAGGCAATGTAGCGGTCCACCTCGTTGCGAACGTTGGCGGGCGGGGTTGCTGTCTTCGCAGCCATGAAATCGATCGCCCGCTGCCGCGACCAGCCCAGCTGATGCATGCCGGTGTCCACCACCAGCCGGCAGGCGCGCAGGGCGTCGAATGAGAGCATGCCCAGGCGCGACAGGTCGGACGTATAGAGCCCCATCTCGTCGGCCAGGCGCTCGCTGTACAGCCCCCAGCCCTCGATGTAGGCGCAGAGCTGCGCGTCCAGGTGGCGGCGGTAACGCGGAAGAACGTCTAGGGTCTGAGCCGATGCCAGCTGGAGATGGTGGCCCGGGGTGCTCTCGTGGAAGGCCAGCGCCTCGTACTCATGACGCAGCCGCTGCTCGGGGTGGGCGGTGAGCACGCAGTGCGCCCCCGGGCGGCTGCCGTCGGCGGCGGGTGGCCGGTAGTAGGCCAGGGCCGCGTTGTTGACCTCGAGAGGGCTGATCTCCTCCACCACGCACTGGGGGATGCGATAGGAGGGGAACCAGCGGTCCCGGGCGGCCTCCGCCCGCTCCAGCGCCCCCTGGACCACCGCCAGGATCTCGCTGGAGGACCGGAAGCGCAGGGTCCGATCGTTGAGCAGGCGGCGCCGCGCCTCGGCGGGGTGCGAAGTCCCGAGGGTCCTGAGGCCGAGGTCGGCCCACTCCGCCTCCAGCTCGGCGAGGCAGTCCAACCCGAGCTGGTGAATCGCCTGTGGGCTGAGTTCCGTCGTGGTGTGCTGGCGGACCGCGTCGCGGTATGCCTCCTCGCCCCCGGGGACGAAGCTGAGGCCGACCCGCTCGTCGGGCCGGGCTCGGGGCAGCAGCTCCTGTTCCAGGGTGTGCAGCAGACGCTCCATCGCCGGGCGCACCACCTGCTCCACCAGGGGCCGGGTCTCGCGCCGCACCTGGTCGGGCTCGAGCTCCGGCCCCAGCTCGGGCAGCACCATCTGGTCCTGGTCCAGCTCCTCGCCGGAATGGCGTCGCAGCTGGTCCACCGCCTGCCGCACCCCGACCCGGGTCGAGCTCCGGCCCTCGGCCTGCGCCTGCCGGTAGCGCGCGGCCATGGCGTCGAAGAACGCTCCCAGGCCGGCCAGCCGCTCCAGGTGGCGGTCCAGCCCCCGGCGGTCGTGCAGGCGCGTGGCCGCCAGCGCCAGGAACAGGTTGCCCTGCGGAGAGGCGTACGCGGCGGCCGACGCGTTCGCGGTCCAGAGCGCGTGCTCCATCTGGCTGCGGGTGCTCCGCAGGAGGCAGTGGAGCACCTCCCGATCGGTGCGCTCGGCGGGGCCCAGCCCCCCGGGGGTGACTCCTTCCAGCTCCTGCTCCAGGCGGCGCAACTCCTGGCTCCAGGCGCCCTGGGCCTGGTTGCTCAGATCCGGGACCAGGGAATCGAACTCGCGCAGGCCGAGCACGCTGGCGCTGAAGGGATCGGCGCGATGCATGGCGTCGAAGAACCGCTCGCCGAGCCCTCTCAGAGACTGGGGCGCGCTGACGCTCATGAGGGTGCCCCGGCCCCGGGATGGGGCAGTTCCTGCGCAAGCTCCCGCCAGAGGATCTCCCAGGCGCGCATCCCCTCGCGCAGCCGTCGGACCCGTAGGAACTCGTCGGGGGCGTGGAGGTGTTCGTCGGCGGTGGAGAAGGAGAAGAAGAGGGTCTTGGCACCGAGCACCTGCTCGAAGAGCACGGTCGCCGGCAGGGTCCCGGCGATCTTGGCCAGCAGCACCGGCTGCTCGGGATACACCTGCTCCAGCGCCCTCACGGCGCAGCGGATCGCCGGGTGGTCCGGGGCGATGGTGTAGGCAGGGACCGGGGCGGGCTCGGGCCGGACCTCGACCCGGACCCCGGCCTCGGGCTGGCCCTCCAGGTGGTGGCGGATCGCCTGCAGCACCGCCTCCGGGTCCTGACCAGGAACCAGGCGGCAGGTGATGTGCGCCCGGGCCCGGTGGGGGATCACGGTGTAGGCCCCGCCGCCGTGGACCCCGTTCACCTCCAGGGTGGGGCGCTCCCAGAGCCGCTCCAAGGTGGAGTGGCCGGGCTCGCCGTGCAGGGCGGGCGCGCCCAGCTGGCGGCGGTACTCCTCCTCATCAAAGGCCACCGCGGCGAGCTCCGCCCGTCTCGCGGGACTGAGCGGCGGCACTCCGTCGTAGAAGTGGGGCACCGCGACGGCGCCCTGGCGGGTGTGGAGGCTGCTCAGCAGGCGACTCAGTGCGTGGAGCGGGTTCTCCACCACTCCCCCATAGCGCCCCGAATGGAGGTCGGTCGACGCCCCGCTCACCTCCAAGTCCAGCCCCAGTAGTCCCTTGGAGCCGGTGGACACCGACGGTTCGCTGGGGCGCCACATGGCGCCGTCGGCCGAGACCACCAGCTCCGCTCCCAACTCCTCGGCGTGGGCGCGCACGAAGCTCTCCAGGTGAGGGCTGCCGATCTCCTCCTCGCCCTCCAAGAGGAATTTGACGTTGAGTGGGGCCCCGCCCTCCTGCTGGTGAAAGGCCTGCGCCACCTTGAGCGCGATCAGGACCGGGCCCTTGTCGTCGCTGGCCCCGCGGCCCCGAACGACCTCGCCTTCGCGGGTGAGCTGGAAGGGCGGCGAGCTCCACTCCGCCAGGTCGCCGGTGGGCTGGACATCGTAGTGGCCGTAGACCAGGATGGTCGGGGCACCGGCCGGCCCCGCCAGCTCGCCGAGGACCACTGGGTTGCCCTCGGTCGCAGCCAGCCGGGCGCCGGCGAAGCGCAGCCGGTCGGCGAGCCAGCGGGCGGCCCGGCCCATGGTGTCCGGATCCGAATCCCGGCTGACGCTGGGGATGGCGACCAACTCCGCCAGCTCGGCCAGGTAACTCCGGTCGTCCCCGTCAAAAGAGAGCATGGCCACCATCGACTGCGAGAACCTGCCCTGTCACCCAGGAGGCTCCCTCCGAGACGAAGAAGCGCACCGCCTGAGCGATGTCCTCGGGAGTACCAAGCCGCCTCATCGCGATCCCCTCTTGGAGCCGGGCCTGGCCCTCGGGGCCGTAGCCCTGCCATTGCGCGATCGAGGTCGGGTTGGAGAGGATGAACCCGGGGGCGATGCAGTTGACGGTGATCCCGAACCGCCCCAGCTCGAACGCCATCTGGCGGGTGAAGCCGATCTGGGCCGCCTTGGCCGTGGTGTATGCCTGAATCCCAGTCAGGCTGACGCTGCGCCCGGCTCCCGAGGAGATGTTTACGATCCGTCCCCAGCCCCGCTGCTTCATCGCCGGCACCGCCGCCCGGGTGCAGAGGAAGCAGCTCTGCAGGTTGGCGTCCAGCACCGCTTGCCAGTCGTGGTCCGAGATCTCCTCCAGGGGGCGGTGCGTCTGGCCCACCACCCCGCCCGCGCAGTTGACCAGGATTTCCACCGGGCCGAGCTCCGCGAAGAGCCGGGTGACCTCGAGGGGGTTGGCGAGGTCGGCTCGGTCCCGGTCCGCGCGGTGTACCAGGGAACCCCCCGCCTCCAGGGAGTCGGCGATCCCCTGGCCGATGCCGTGGGCGGTGCCGGTGACCAACGCCACCCGGGGACCCGATTGGGTTATTCCGCGCCGCCCGCTCAGGGTACCGGCCTCCAGGCGCTCTCGAGCAGGCGCAGGATGTTCCCGCCTACCGCCTTGAGGATCTCGGCGTCCGAGTAGCCGTGTGCCACCAGCCAGCGGACGATGTTGGGAAAGGTCTCGCCCGGGTTCTCCAGACCCTGCACCCACTCCACGCGCTCGAAGTCCAGCTGGGAAGGGGGCAGGGAGGCCGCCGGGCCGAGGCGGTGTTCCACCGCCCGGTGAAATCCGACGTGATCGCCGAACATGGTGTCCGGTCCGAAGGCGACGTGGTCGATCCCGACCAGCTCACAGCAGTACTCGAAGTGGGCCATGTAGCTCTCCACCCCGTGGCGTCGGTGGTCGGGGCTGAGCGTGGTATGGGGTGCCGCCTCAATCCCGATCACCCCGCCCTGGGCGGCGCACGCCCGGATGACCTCGTCAGGCTTCATGCGCGCGCTCGGCCACAGCCCCCTCGCCCCGGCGTGGGAGATGGCGACCGGCGTCCGGCTGAGCGCGATGGTGTCGAGCGTGGTCTGGTCGCCGGCGTGGGAGCAGTCGATCAGGATGCCCAGCTGGTTCATGCGCCGCACTGCCCTGCTGCCAAAGCTGGTGAGCCCGGAGTCACGCGACTCCAGCAGGCCGCTGCCCAGGGAGTTGGCCTCGCTATAGGTGACCCCGACCGCCCGCACGCCGAAGCCGTAGAGGACGTCGAGTCGATCCAGCTCATTCTCGATCGGGGTGGCGGACTCGATCGCCAGCACCACTCCGAGCTGGCCCAGCCGCCGCGCCGTCTCCAGCTCCTCCAGCCGCCGGATCACCACCAGGTAGTCCTGGTGGGCCACGTCGCAGAGGCGCATCCCAAGGTCCAGCAGGGTGTCCTCCCACTTCCAGCCCGAGAGCGACGTGATCTGGCCCTCGCCGTCGGCGAGGTTGTCGAAGATGAGGTCGAGTCCAGAGCGGCTCAAGCCCCGATAGCCGGTGACGTCGCGGCCGTGACGGCGGTACTCGAAGAGCTGCTCTGGGTCCTTGGGGATGACGACCGGGTGGTCGTGGAAGGACACGATCGGGCCTTCCTGGAGCAGCCCCTGGACGCGCCGCTCCTGCTCCTCACTGACACCCACCGCCTCCGACGGGACGCGCTCCAGCTCCTCCGCCAGCTCGAAGACGCGATAGTCCTGCCCAGGGACCAGGTAGTCGTAGGAGCGGTAGCCGCGGTAGCGGTTGGGCTTGATGGGGTCGGTCACCGCAGCGCCACCTTGATCGCGCGCCGCTCGGACATCGCCCGGTAGCCATCCGCCACCTGCGCCAACGGCAGGGTGAGGTCGAAGATCGGGCTGGGATCGAGCTCACCGTCCTGGACCAATGCCAGGAGCCGGGGCAGGTAGTGGCGAACCGGGGCGATGCCCAGGCCGATCCGGAACTGGTGCAGAAAGGCGTCGAAGAGGGGCAGGCTGCGGGTCTGGTGGGGCACACCCACGGCTCCGATGCTCCCCCCATCGCGGGTCATCCCCTGGGCCATCTCCCAGCTCTGCGGCGTGCCCACCGCCTCCACCGTGTGCCGCACCCCAAGGCCCTGGGTGCGCTCTCGGACCAGGGCCACCGCCTCCTCGCCCCGCTCCGGCAGCACCTCGTCGGCCCCAAAGGCGCGGCCGAGGGCCTGGCGGTCTGGATGCCGGCTCATCAGCAGCACCCGCTCCGCCCCCAGCACCCGCTTGGCCCCCAGCACCGCGCAGAGCCCGACCGCGCCATCCCCGACCACGGCGACGGTGTCACCGGGCCCGACCCCGGCCAGGACGGCGCCGTGCAGCCCGGTCGCCATCACGTCGGTGAGCGCCAGTAGCGCCAGCAGCAGGCGCTCGTCGGCCGCCTCGTCCACGCCCGGGGCGCTGACCAGCGTGCCGTCCGCCTCCGGCACCCGGACTCGCTCTCCCTGGCCGCCATCCGTTCCGGGGGCGCCGAAGGTGCCGCCCCGCAGGCAGGCGGTCTGGAGCCCGTCCTGGCAGTAGGGGCAGGTGTTGTCGCTCCACTGAAAGGGGGCCACCACAAGTTCGCCCACCCGCACCTGCCGGACTGCGGCGCCGACCGCCTCGACGATGCCGATGAACTCGTGGCCGAGCCGGGCGCCGTCCTGGCGCTCGATCACGCCCCGATAGGCCCACAGGTCGGAGCCGCAGACACAGGAGCGGATCACCCGGACCAGCGCATCGCTGGCTTCAGCCAGTACGGGCTCAGGGACCTCCTCGAGCGTAACCCGGCCGGCCCCGCGATAGATGGCCGCCCGCATCAGGCGGGCGCGGCCTGCCGGGCGGGGACGGCGAGGATGGCCTCGACCCGGGACGCCACCGCCAGCAGCGCGGCGTCGCGGTTGCGGGGCGAGATCAGCTGGAGGCCGATGGGCAGCCCGTCGGGGCTGGAGCCGCAGGGCAGGCTCAGGGCTGGCTGCCCCGTGAGGTTGAAGACCTTGGTGAAGTGGCCCTCCTGATCGCCCTGGGGGGTGTCGATCGGCGGCGTCGTGGTCGGGGCGCAGAAGGGAACGACTGGGCAGAGCAGGGCGTCGAACCCCTGATGGAGAGCTTCCGCCTCGGGGAGCAGCCGGTCGCGCAGGCGCAGGGCGGAGTCGCGCCGCGCGCGGCGCACCCGGCTGCCCGACAGCAGCAAGCGCAGCGTGTCCGGGCCGTAGCGAGACGGGTCCGCCTCCACCCGGTCTCGGTGCGCCTCCCAGGCCTCGAAGAGAATGACGTCGTCGTAGACCTGCCTCAGCTGGTCGAGCACCCCTGCCGCGACCGGGCGCAGCCGGCATCCGCCAGACTCCAGCTGGCCCAGGGCCGCTTCCAGGCCGGAGCTCACCTCGTCCGCCAGCATCGGGTCGCGAAAGCTGGAGGCCAAGACCCCCAGGTGAGGGCGGTTCGGTGGGCGGACCTCGCGATCGCCGCTCAAGGCCGTCCAGGCGCGGGCCAGGAGGCTCGTGTCGGCGGCGATCAGTCCGAGATGATCCAGGGACGGCGCGAGTGGCTCCGCCCCCTCCTTGGGCAACCGGCCGTAGGTGGGTTTAAGCCCCACCACCCCGCAGTACGCAGCCGGGATCCGGATCGACCCGCCGGTGTCCGTCCCTACGGCGAGCGAGCACACCCCAGCGCCCACCAGCGCTGCCGACCCGCCACTGGACCCACCCGCCGTCCGCCTTGGGTCGAGCGGATTGCGGGTCTCGGGAATGTCGGGGTGGAGTGCGCCCGCCGCGTACTCGAGGAGGGCTGCGGTGGCGAACACGTCGGCGCCCAACACCCGCAGCCTGGCCACCAGCGGCGCGTCTCGTTCTGCCGCCTTCCCCGCCATGTCGCGGGGGTTCCCGTTGCCTCGTGGCTGGCCCGCCACGTCGATCAGGTCCTTGACAGCAATCTGGAGCCCGAGCAGTGGTCCGGACCTCGCCCGTGGGGGTGCGGGTATCACCTGCACCAGGGCGTGCACGGGCCGGCCCAGTCGTTCCGCCCGCTCACAGGCCGCCAGCAACTCCAGGTTGGCCACGTCGCAGGTGCGCTCGCCCCGTTCGATGGCGTGGATCAACTCCCCGGTGTAGGTGGTGAGTGGTCCCTTCAGGTCGCGCAACAGGTCGTCGACCTCGGTCTTGCGCCGCCGGACCATCAGGTCCCGGTAGATGCCGCTGTGGGACTTGGCACTACCTCGATTGAATTGAGCCAGGCGCGCCAGCGAACCCTCCAGGTCCTGGGGATCAAAGCCGTCGAAGGGCTCGGGCGGCACGGGGCTCTGCGCCAGCACCTCCCGGGCGATGCCCAACATCAGTGGGCGCCAGCGAGCGTCCTCCAGCGTGTCCGCGATCGCCAGGTCGGACACGGCCCCGGCGTAGAGCATCGCCCCGTAGGCCTCCTTGGCCCAGATGTAACCCATGATGTTGGCGGCGGGCTCGGCGTAGGGGAGGGCTTCGGCCAGCTCCTGGACCCGTGGAGTGACCTCCGGTATCCGGGACTCGCCGACCTTGAAGGTGCCGACGTTACCCTGCAGGATCCGCCCCGGGGCCCGGTAGTCCGCGCCGAAGTTGACGAGGCAGAGCAACAGGCGCTCCCAGCCCACGACCCCGGCCAGCTCGGGGCCGGTCAGACCATTTTGGAAGCTGACCAAGTAGCCCCCAGCACTGAGCCGCCGGCGCAGCGGCTCGACCGCCTCCCGGGTGTGGTGGCTCTTGGTCGCGATCGCCACCCGCTCGAGGCGGTCGGGCAGGCCGGCCGGCGTTACCGCGCGCGCCCGGACGGTGAAGCTGGCGACCGGCCCCTCAATAGTCAGCCCGGATCGGTTGATCGCCGCCACATGGGCCTGGTCGGTGTCGCAGAACAGCACGTCGTGGCCAGCCCGGATCATGTGAGCCCCGATGGTGCCGCCGATGGCGCCGGCACCGATGATCGTCAGGCGCATGTGGTTTCCCGTGGTGACCCTCGTCCGAGTGGTTACCTGAAGGCGGGGCCCGGCTCTGGCCGGGCCCCGCCTGGAGCCGAATCAGTGGGCTCCCCTCTCCGGAGGGTCAGTCAGCTCTTGGCGAAGTAGTAGTCCTGCGGATAGAGGATGTCGTAGACGTCCTGCGGCAGGAATGCGCGCAGGTTCTTCTTGAACATCGTGAACTGTTGGGGAATGTTGGGCAGGTAGAGCCCGGGCAGGTTCTCGGCCAGGAAGTTCTGGTACTTGACGAGCGCTGCGTGCTCGGCCGCCGCGGTACTGGCAACGTTGGTGGCCAGGATGTTGGCGTTGTTGGTGGAGCTGGAGTAATCGCCGACATCGCTGCCCGCGCCGGTCTGGAAGATCTCCTCGCCGGTTGGGAAGTAGTCGGGGTCGTAGCTCCAGCCGCCAATCCAGTTGGAGAGGTCCCAGTTGCTGCAGGGGGTCGTGTAGGTGCAGCCGTTGTCCATCGTGGCGATCACGGTGGCGAACGGCTCCTGCGTGATGGTGAGCCCGATGCCGGCATTGGATTTGAGTGCCGACTGGTATGCGTCCATCTCGTTGGTGGCCTCGGTGTTGCCACTCGCCAAGATCAGACCAAAGTTCGCCTGCTGGTTGGCCTTGATGCCCGCGCCGCACTCGTCGCTGCCGGTGCCGGGCTTGGCGCAGTAGCTGGCGCCACCCGGCACCACCTTCCAGCCGTGGCCCTTGAGCAGGCTCGCCGCCTTGGTGGGCGAGTAGGGGTAGACCTGTCCATGTGCCTCAAGTGAGCTCTCATCGGCGTTGTTGGGTGGGAAGGTCGGCACCGGCCCGTTGTCGATTTGGCCGATTCCGTCGTTGAACTCCTTGATCCAGAGCTTCTGATTGACCAAGGATTGCATCGCCTGTCGGAAGTAGAGCTGTCGGAAGATCGGCCCCACCGTGGGCTGGGTGAAGTTGAACCCCGCGTAGACGAAGCCGAAGAGGTACCAAGGGTTTAGCTCGTAGTTCTCGCTCTGTTCCAGGCTCTTGCGCTGGCCGTAGTCCTCACTGGGCAGGTAGCCGATGGTCACCGAACCGGAGCGCAGGGCATTGAACTCGGCGGCGTTGGTAGTGAAGGGCAGCAGCTCAAAGGCGCTGATGCGGGGCTTCGGCGCTCCCGAGTACTCGGGGTTGGGAACGAACTTGGCGAAGCCCTCGGTTGTGAACCGGCTCAGCGAGAACGGTCCGTCGACTACCTTCCAGAAGGGGTTGGTGGCATAGGTGCTGATGTCGGACGCCTCGTTGTTGATCAATGCCGCCACTCCCAACGCCCCGCTGGAAGCGGTGCCGGGGTCCTGCGGCACGTACCAGGCGGGGCTCGTGTTGGGAAGGGTGGTGCGGGCTTCGGCGCTCGCGTCGAAGTCGCCGATCGGCCCACTGGCGCTCAGCTCGTCCCAGGACGCCTGGGGGAGCGGGTAGACCTGGCTCAGCTCGTTGTACAGGAACCAGGTCGGGTTGTAAGAGGCGTTCATCTTGAAGACCAACGTGTAGGTCCCGGTCTGGGTGTAGCTGATCACGTTCTCTGGGAACCCTCCTGGCACGGAGGCGAACCATCCCGGGCCAGGATTGGTGCTGTTGCCAACCGCGGGTGCGTTCGGATCAGTGACCGCGCTGAGCATGTTCATCCAGAACATCACGTCGCGAGCCGTGATTGGCTGGCCGTTGGACCACTTCCAGTGCTTCAGGGTGACGGTGGCGACTGTGTTGTTGTCGGAGAACTCTGGTGGGTTGGCCACACTCAACTGCTTGTTGAGCTGGGGGAGACCGTCGCCGCCGAACCAGTAGAGCGGTAGGTACATAAAGTTGGAGAACTGGTACAGGTTGGCGTTGGACTCGTGCTCCGCGCTCATCATCGGCGCGATGTAGGTGGGTGGCGTGCCCGCCAACTCGGCGAAGGAGACGACCCCGCCTCCGGGGGACCTGGCTTCGGTGGTGATGCCGCCCAGGGCCAGTCCCAGTAGACCGACCGCCACGGCCAGGCCGCTCAGCCGCATCAGTGAACGTCGCAACTTCACAGTTCGCCTCCCCAGATTCCCTGCGCTGCCCGCCGGCGACCCGCCCGGCCGTGCTTCCGGTGCGGTCCCGATCTCAAAAGGCAGCCTCCCCTGAACGTGCGCTCCGGACGCTCCTCCCCGCCCCCCTTCCGGGTCGGCGCCACCCTTGCCTGCAGATGATAACTGATGAGCCCCTGGAGGACTACGATGGTCAGGCTCGATCGCAAGGCTGCCTAGCGGGATGCCACTTGTACTCCCATTGGCCCCCATAGTGCAAGGTGGAGGGAGCCGAGATCGGTCGGGCGATGAACGGGGCCGGGGAGCGGGGATGGGAGGTCTTTGTGGAGCGCGTGGGATTGAGCTCGGACGACACTCCAACGTCAACCCGGGACAGCCGGGGTGGCTGCTATGCTCGCGCGCACCCTGCGGGCGAGCTGGCGGGAAGGGGTGAGGTGAGGGGGTTGAGCGCTGGCTGAGATGGGGGCGAAGACCGTCGGTCAGCTTGACGCGCTGGAGATCCCGCGCTTCGCCGGGCTGGCCACCTTCGCCCGGCTGCCGGAGCGCCAGGCCGTCGCGGACTTCGATCTGGCGGTGCTCGGCGTTCCCTTCGACGCCGGGACCACCTACCGCCCGGGGGCCCGCTTCGGACCGGCCCATATCCGAGAAGCCTCACGGCTGCTGAAGCCCTACCACCCCTACCTGGAGGTGGCGCCCTTTGCCGCCTGCCAGGTGGTGGATGCCGGGGATGTCGGTTGCAACCCCTTCAACATCCACGAGGCCCTGGGCCAGATCCAGGCGGGAGCGGCGGGCCTGCTGACCGATGGCCGCCGGCTGGTCGCACTGGG
>JBOHUK010000008.1:0-3388 GCA_050734395.1 Candidatus Dormibacteria bacterium | reverse complement strand
TGCGGTAGTTCCAGCGGGAAGACATGTCCCGGGGCGTCTCGGGAGAACGCGATCTGTCCGTGGCCGCGGGCCTCGGTTAGGAAGACCTGACGGCCCGCCACCATGCGCCTGACGGCCCCTCGGACCGCCTTGAGCTTGATGTTGAGGTGGGGATCCTTCCAGAGGACGACGTGGTGTTCGAAGTACACGGGCATGGACCCGTCGAGGATGCAGTGGAGCATCGGGACCAGCTCCCCTTCGATCACGTAACCAACGCCGGGTGCCTGGCCCTCGCGTACTCGGGTGGGTAGGAGCTGAGGAGGGTTGGCCACTTATCTCTCCAGCTAGGGTTCGGCCGGAGCTTCGCCAGTGGGGGTACGCCCCGCCGCTGGCAGCACCACGAGCTTGCGGTGGGAGGACAGCGCCAGCCGCCGCCAGCCTTCGGCGACGTCGTCGAGGGGCAGGCTCTCGACCTCCAGGCGCAGATGGCCACCCGCCAGCAGCTCGGACACCGCCATCAGGGCTTGGCGCCGCGCCTCCCACGGGGTGGAGGGGTTGGCGTGGCCGATGATCGTCAGCTGGCGGCCGCGCACCAGCCGCGAAGGGAGCTCGGCCACCGGGCTGGCGCTCTGTCCCACGTTGACCACCCGGGCCCCGGTACGGCAGGCCAGCAGTGCCGCCTCCAGCGGCATCCCCCACAGCGGGTCCAGGACCACGTCCAGCTCTCCCTCCGCCGCCGCGATGAAGGCGGCTGCCAGCTCCTCCTTCGTCCGCGCATCGAGCAGAACGGTGGCGTCCGCTCCCAGGTCCCGGGTGCTGCGCAGCCGTCCGGGGTCGCGCCCGGCAGCCACGACCCGCCCGGCTCCGGACTGGTGGGCCAGCTGGACCGCCACCTGGCCCACGACGCCGGTCGCGCCCAGCACCAGGACCCGCTCACCGGGCGCCAGTTGCGCCCGCAGATGGAGGGCCAGCCAGGCTGCGCTCCCAGCGATGCCAAAGGCCGCCGCCAGCCGGCTCTCCAAGCTCACCTCAAGGCAGCGATCCTCCTCCACCGCCACCAGCTCGGCCAGGGCTCCCTGGCCCTCAAACCGCACCCTGGTGCCCGACGGGAGTCGCTCGCCGCGGACCACCACGCCCGCCCCCTCGCTCCCGGGCACATAGGGAGGGGTGGGCACGCGGGAGTAATGGTTGCCGCTGGCAATTGCGATGTCGACCGGGTTGAGCGCGGCCGCCTCGACTTGGACCAGAGCCTGACCAGGGGAGAGGGTCGGCTCGGGGAGCTCCCCGACCCGGGGCACCCCTCCCAGTTCGGAGATCAGGGCGACGCGCACGGCTGCTCCGGGCCTAGAGGCGAGCGGTGGGTGCGGCCGCGGTCGACACCTGGAAGGAGTCCCACATCCCTGCCTGCTCGTGGCCGGGAACCAGGCAGGTGAGGCGGTAGGAGCCAGCCCCGCTGGCGACAAAGGTGAAGCTGGCCGACTGGCCGGGCGCGGTTCCGGTGGTGGGGTTGGGGGTCTGGGCCCCGGCAAAGGCTGGGGTGGTGGCGCTGGGAGAGCTCACGATTGCCGCCGAGTGATTGATGCTGGCGGCGTTCTGGAAATTGATCACGACCGTCCATCCCAGCGGCACCGCAACCGCCATGGCGCCGTAGGTCTCGCCATCGAAGTTGAGTCCGTGGTTGACGCCCTGGTAGCCGGCGACCACCTTCCAGGTCACAGTCTTGGTCTGCGGGTCGTAGCTCACCCACTTATCCAGGATCACCGTCGATGGAGCAGCGGAGGCGCTGGGCGAGGGACTCGCGCCGGCCGACGGCCTGGGAGTCGGAGTGGGCTTCGCGTGCGGCACCCGGAACTGGGCCTTGAGCACCACCTGTCCCTGAATCGTGACCGTGACGCCCGCCGAGCTGAGCACGGTGTGCCCAAGTCGCCAACCGGTGAAGGGATGGGTCCCGGGCTGGCGGGCATGGGCGGTCACCTTGGCCTGGAGTCCGCAGGGGACGGCCACCGTGCCCGAGTTGCGGGTGATCACGTTGCGTCGGCCTTGGGCCGCCACCTCGGCCGAACCCAGCAGTCGGGACTGGAAGGCCGGGATCTCGACTGTCACCGAGCACCCGACTCCGGTGTCCGGGCTCGAGATCGGGCCGCCGCCGCAGCTCGCCAGCAGGGCGGTCGCTCCCAGCCCCAGCAGACCGGCCGCGCCCATCCCGCCCAGGCGCCCAAGGCACCGCCCCAGGGCCGCGGCAGGGCTCCGATCCATCGCCTCTCAGGGTAAGCGATGCCGCCTGGGGCCAACTCGCGCGCACTTGCTTCGGGGGCCTATCCCTCGCCGGCGCGGTACCTTATTCGGCCGTGAGTGCGGTCGATGAGGTCGTTGTACGCGAGACCGGCACCGGGGAGCGGTCGCGGGACCGCCGGGACCGGCCCTGGCGGGTGGTCGTCTGGAACGACCCGGTCACACTCATGAGCTACGTGGTGTTCGTCTTCCGCCGCCTCTTCGGCTATGACGTCCAGACCGCGACCCGCCTCATGCTCCAGGTGCACAACGAGGGCAAGGCGGTCGTGGCCACCGAGCCCCGGGAGCGGGCGGAGGTCGCGGTGTCCCAGCTCCACGCCCACGGGCTGCAGGCGACCCTGGCGCACGACTGAGTTGGCCCAGATCTGTCGCCAGGGAGAGCAGGTCCAGCTCCGGGTGAGCCGGGGCGAGCGCCGCACCCTGGTCCAGATCGTGGACCGCCTGGAGCCGCTGGTGGGGAAGTGCCACTGGGCCAGGCCGCACGCCTACGAGGACGCCGAGGCCGAGGCCGAGTACCAGCGCCTGGTGGGGGCCGAGCTGGAGGGAGGGCGCGCCGCCGACCTGGCCCAGGTACGAGGGCTGCTGGCCTCCGACGAGCCCATCGTGCTCGACTCCGAGGACGCGGTGGCCTGGTTGCGCGCCCTCAACCTGCTCCGCCTGGCGCTGGCCGAGCGCCTCGGGATCGAGCGCGACGGCTGGGAGGACCAGTACACCGCCCAACAGCACCGCCGCTCCCCGCTGGCCACCCTGCACCTTCTCAGCTGGGTGCAGGAGGAACTGGTCCTGGCGATCGAGCCGGAGTGAATCCCTAGGGGGCTACCACCACGGACGCCCCGACGGGGGTCCAGTTCCACAGGAACTGCATGGCGTCGTGGGGCACCTGGACGCAGCCGTGGCTGGCGTACACCGTGTCTTCGGACCCCGGCCCATAGGCGGAGGTTGGCTCCCACCAGGCATCGTGAATGTCAAAGCCGCCGGCCAGGAAGTTCATGACCCAGGTGGCGGGTGTTGGCGGGTAGTAGAAGGGGCTCCCCTCGGGCCAGGGGGAGATGAACTCGTAGGGACTCTGCTTCCAGTGAATCGAGTCGAGGCCGATGGGGGTCCGCAGGTACTGGCG
>JBOHUK010000007.1:0-8934 GCA_050734395.1 Candidatus Dormibacteria bacterium | reverse complement strand
GTCGCCGCTGGCCAGGGTGAGCCCGTAGTTGCAGGCCTTGGGCTTGGTACGCGGCTCCGAGCGGGGGACGGTGCAGACCCGCAGGTACCCGGGCTGGGGCAGCTGCTGCAGGGCGTCCCGGGTCTCGCGGTCGTCCTCCTCAAGCAGCAGCAGGACCTCGAGCTGGTCCTTGGGGTAGTCCAGCCGGCTCATCGCCCGCAGGAATTGAGGCAGCACCGCCCGCTCGTGGAAGAGCGGGCAAAGCACCGTGTAGCGGGGCCAGACTCCGAGCCGCATGTCGGCGCGCAGCCGCGCCGCGTTGAACGCGTGCCTCCCGTAGCTGCGGGTCACCAGGATGAAGCTGAAGGCGGAGTCGGCGAAGTACAGGCACATCACCAGCGACACCATCCCCAGCAGGGCCCAGCGCAGGTTGAGCACCAGCCCGCTCGCCACGGCGGCGGCGATCAGGGCCAGCAGCAGCAGCTGTCGCAGCGAGAAGCGGTGGAAGGCGGTTCGCCTCAGATCCAGGCCGCTGTGGGTGATGTAACGCGTGCCGCGATAGCAGTAACCCTGGCCGCGATGCGAGCGAGGCTCTCCCGCCAGCGCCACCAGCCGGGGGGTGCGCCAGGTGGTGAGGAACAGGTTGGCCACGATCTCCAACGTCACCGGCAGCATATGCACCTTGGAGTGCCCGCTCTGGCGCGGCGCGAAGTCGACGTCGTGGGAGACGATGCGGTAACCGTGCCGCTGGCACTGCAGCAGGAAGGCGAAGTCGAAGGTCCACGGTGAGGGGTCGAGGACAAGGTCAGTGCAGGCGCTGCGGCGGAACACCTTGAGCCCGGACTGGATGTCGACGCGCAACTGCCGCGCCGCAATCCGGAATAGCCACGTGCAGGCATGGCTGCTGAGCTGCCGCAACCACGACTCGCGGTGGCGGCGCCGGGCCACCACCACGTCGGCGCATTCGCGCGCAAGCACGTCCAGCATCTGGGGGATCGCCTCCGGGGGGTATTGGAGGTCGCCGTCGATGAGGGCGATGCAGTCGCCCCGGGCCTGAGCCATTCCCTGCAGCAGCGACTGGGCCTTGCCCCGCCGGCCCTGCTTGGCCAGCACCCTGAGCGGGTAGCGGTGCTGCAGCGCCTTGAGACCAGAAGCCGTGCCGTCGTCCGAGTCGTCGTCGACGAAGATCAGCTCGAAGGGGCGTCCTTCAAGGGCGGCGCTCAGCCGCTGGACCAGCTCGGCGACGTTGCCCCCCTCGTTGCGGACCGGAACCACGACCGAGACCGAGGCGCGGGACTCGGAAGCGCCCGGCGAAGAGGCCGTCGGCAGGGGCAGGGCCTCCGCCGGAGCGCTCCCGGTCACGCCTCGCGCTCCCGAGCGCAAATCGTGGCTGGCGGTTTGCGGCCCCCACGTCACCGGGCGAGGCGCCCTTCAGGCCGTGGGGAAGCGGGCCGCGCCAAGCGCGCGTCCACTCCCACTTCATCGGCGCAGGAGTCCGTCTTTTGCTGGGCGCGCCAAACGACGAATCGTCGGTATGTAGCCACGCGCATCCGCCCCCGAGATATGTTGAAAATATCGTCGGATCGGAGTCGTTCGTCGGTGGCACGCGAGCGACTGGTTGGAACCGCCGACCCTGCCGGCTGATCCCGTGTGCGGGCCGTCCCCAGCACCGACCCCGCCAGTGTTGCCAGCACTGCCCGAGATGTCAAATCGCGTATTGCAAACCCGCGCAGCGGCGCGGTGGCGGCCCCGGCGCAGGCCATTGTGCTGGCGCGGTCCGAGGCCCCTCAGGCCAGCAGCGGCCCTGCGGGCCCGACCACGGTCGGCTCCGGGGGCCGGCCACCCACCTCGATCGGCCACGCGTAGCCGAGCATGGCGAACTGCGCCTCCTGGGCGTCGCCCAGCAGGTGCGAGCGCACCCGGCGCAGGTGCAGGTGCATCATCCGGTTGGCGTTGGCTGGATCGCGGTCGATCAGGGCCTGGACGATGTGCTGGTGGTCGGCGCGGTACTGCTCGCGGCGCGTCTCACTGAAGTTGCGTGACTTCAGCCCGCCCCACCCTGGCTGGGTCCGGGCGGCGGCGATGACCTCGCCGATGTGGATGAGGAAGCGGTTGTGGGTGGACGCGACCAGGCTGCTGTGGAGGGCCTTGTCCCAAGCCTCCCACTCCAGGTAGTCAGCGGCGGTGGCCCCGCCGCGCAGGCATCGTTCCATCTCGCTGAAGTCGGCGGCGGTGGCGGCGACCGCGGCCAGCGCCATCAGCTGGGGCTCGAACACCGCCCGCACCATCATGATCTCCAAGGGGCTGGTGGTGAACTCGGCTTCGGCTGCGGCCACCCCGTCATCCCCGGGCACTGGTGCCAGGTAGGTGCCGCGGCCCACGTGCCGCACCAGCCGTCCCTGGGCCTCCATCACGCCGAGCGCGCGCCTCACCGCCCAGCGGCCCACTCCGGCGGCCTCCGCCAGTTGCCGCTCGGTGGGCAGCCGGGAGCCCGGGCCGAGGCCGCGCTCCCGGATCTGGCGCTCTACGAGGCGGGTCACCGCCCGCTCTTCGTTCAGCCCCATGCCCCCCGACTGCCCAGGGGCGTCGGCCGGCCCCCGCCCGTTGTGGCGCCGTGTCCGCCTTGACACGGAGTCTTGCACTGCGGCAGGATAGCAGCCCGCAACCAATGTAACCAAATGAGTCAATGGACACCAATTGGGCGCATTGGTAGAGTAGGAGGCGGGCCGACGGCGACGGCCAAGCTGCCGTCTGCGAGGCGTCGGCCCCGTGTGAGGCGGGCGCTGGAGGCGAGTTCAGGAGGGACGGGTGTGCTGAGGCCGAAGCTCAAGGTCGTGGGAGCGGCCGCCGCGCTCGGGGCGGTGCTGGCGGGAGGCGAGGCGGTGGCCGTGTCCGCGGCCAAGGGGCAGTTGGTGGTTGCGGGGATCATCGCCATCACCGGGACCAGCAGCTTCGAGGGCTCCAATCAGTTCGAGGGGATGCTCCCCGCCATATGGGCGATCAACAAGGCTGGCGGGGTGATGGGCCACAAGCTGGTGTTCAAGGGGGTGGACACCCGGGGCGACCCGGCGGACGCGCTCCCGGCCACCCAGCAGTTGCTGGCGACCACCAGCAACCTGGTGGCGGTCGCCGGCCCCGACACCGGCTCCGCGCCCACCCTGGTGCCGGTGCTCAACGCCGCCCACATCCCGATGATGGCGGTGGCCGGGGAGTCGGTCTACGACCGCAACCCCTATCCCTACTTCTGGCGGCTCTTCCCGCCCGACTCGGCCAATGGCATCGCCATGGGTCTGTGGGCCAAGCGCAAGAGCTACACCCGGGTGGCGGCGGTCTTCGCCTCCGACCCGGGCTCCCAGGGCGACCTGCCCGGGGTGCTGGCCAGCCTCAAGGCGCTCCACATCCCGGTCGTGGCCAACATCACCCTGACACCGGACCAGAGCTCCTACCAGTCCTCGGTGAACCAGCTGATAGCGGCGCACCCGGACGTGATCATGACCGAGTCCGACGGCGGCACCGCCGGCACCTTCTTCGGTGAGCTCAAGTCGCTGGGCGGGCTCGTCCCGATCGTGGGGACCGAGGCGACCTACACCTCACCGTGGCTGACCGCGGTGCAGGGCGCGCTGGGCGCGTCCAGCTTCAGCAAGTACTACGTCGGCATGATCCAGGCGCCCTCCAGGCCCACCGCGGCGGTGACCGCCTTTAACAACGCGGTGAAGGGGGCCAAGAAGCAGCTGCCGGTCTCGGTGAAGACGGCGCAGCAGAACCCGTTCGCCTCCACCTACTACGACAGCATGATCGCCATGGCGCTGGCCATGGACGCCGCCAAGAGCACCAATCCCAAGGTCTTCAACTCGAAGATGACTACGGTCTGCAACCCGGGCAAGGGCAAGAAGGTCGTCTACACCTACGCCCAGGGGGTGGCGGCGCTCAACGCCGGCAAGCAGATCTCCTACTACGGCGCGACCGGCATGATCAAGTTCGACAAGTACCACAACTCCTTTGGCGCCCAGGAGGCGGTGACCAACTCGGCCAGTGGCAGCACCGTCAACCTGGGAACGGTGAGCGTGGCGGCGATCGAAGGGGTCAAAGTCAAGGGAGTGGCATGAGCTGATGGGCCAGCTGCTGGCCTCTGCCGCCGACGGGGTCGTGCTGGCCGCGATCCTGTCGGTGGCGGCCATGGGCTTTACCCTGCAGTTCGGTCTGACCAACGTCCTCAACCTGAGCTTCGGGTCGGTGATGACCGTCGGGGCCTTCACCGCCTACCTGGCCAACGTCTCCCACCTCAACGCCTGGCTGGGCATGCTGCTGGGCGGGCTGGCGGGTGCTGTGGCCACCATCATCCTGGGGCGTGGGGTGCTGCGCCTCTACGCGCGGCGGCGCACCCGGCTGTTCGAGATGATGATGGTCACCCTGGGGCTGAGCCTGGTGATCGACTACGGCCTGCAGGCGGT
The DNA here is from genome assembly GCA_050734395.1 of Candidatus Dormibacteria bacterium. GTDB lineage: Bacteria > Chloroflexota > Dormibacteria > Aeolococcales > Bog-877 > Bog-877. The sequence continues at coordinate 4,504 of JBOHUK010000007.1, read as the reverse complement.
CTCGCAGAACGCCATCTACGGCTACACCGTCCTGCAGGGGGCCCCGGTGCGCCTGGGGCCGATCGTCCTCACCCCGATCGAGGTGGGCATCATCGTCATCGCGCTCGTCATCCTGGTCGCGGTCGAGGCGGGGCTCAAGTTCACCAAGCTGGGCAAGGCGCTGCGGGCGACCGCGGTCGAGCCCAGCCTGGCGCGCTCCTGCGGGATCCAGACCGGCCGGGTCGTGCTCATCACCTGGACGGTGAGCGGCTTCCTGTGCGGGATCGCCGGTGTCGTCTACATCATCAGCACCCAGTCGGTCGACTACTCGACCGGTGAGCTCTTCCTGCCCTTGGTGATCGCCGCCGCCATCCTGGGCGGGGTGGGCTCGCTGCGCGGCGCGGTGCTGGCGGCCCTGGCGATGGGGCTGGTCACCGAGATCGTGGCCGGCTTCGGTGGCTCCGCCTACAGCACCGTCGCTGGCTTCGGGATCCTGGTCGTGGTGCTGCTCGTCCGGCCCGGCAGCGTGATCGCCGGCGCCGAGGACCGGCAGCTGGTCCTGTGAGCGGGACCGGCGAGGGGCGGACGTGAACATCTGGGGCTTCTACGTCGCCACCCTGCTCATCTACTTCGGCGTCGACCTGCTCTCGGCGATCTCGCTAAACCTGCAGTTCGGCTACGCCGGGGTGGTCAACTTCGGCTACATCGTCTTCCAGGCGGCCGGCGCCTACGTCGCGGCGGCGGTCACCCTCGGGCCCAGCGGGGGCGCTGCCTCCTTCCAGCAGTACGTCTTCGGCGCCCACCTGCCCTTCCCCTTGGATCTGCTGGCGGCCACCGCCGCCGGCGCCGTCCTCTCCCTGGTGGTGGGCCTCTTCAGCCTGCGCCGGATGCGGCGCGACTACCAGGCGGTGGTGATGCTGATCGTCTCCCTCATCGCCATCCAGCTGGTCTCCGCCGACGTGCCGCTCTTCAACGGCGCCAACGGGCTCACCGGGGTGGGCTGGCCCCTGGGCAACCTGCTCCACAAGACCGCCACCGGCTCGCCCTGGATCTACGCCGGCTGGGTGCTGGTCTGCTGCCTCGTCGTCTACCTCGGGGTGAACTGGCTCTCCCGCTCGCCCTGGGGGCGCTCGCTGCGTGGGATGCGCGACCACGAGCAGGCGGCCTCGGCGATGGGGCTGAACATCACCTCCCTGCGGCTGCAGGTCTACGTGCTGGGGGGCGCCATCGCCGGGCTCAGCGGCGGGCTGCTGGTGGAGTACATCGGCGCCTGGTCGCCCGGGGCCTGGGGCTACGCCGAGACCTTCGTCATCTTCACCGCCATCTTCGTCGGCGGGGTCGGCAACTACCGCGGGGTGATCATCGGGGTGCTGCTGGTGCCGGTCATCTTCCTGGAGCTGCCCCGCTTCCTGCCCTCCATCGGGTACCCCGGGCTGATCGACTCGCTGCAGTGGGTGGCGATCGGGATCGCCTGGATGCTCTGCCTGCTCTTCCGGCCCCGCGGCATCCTGCCCGAGCGCCGGCTCCGGGTGCGGGGGCCTGACCCGGCCCTGGCGCCCGGGCGAGCGCCGGTCGAGGGGACGGGCTGAGATGGCGACGGCACCCGGCGACGGGGCGGTGCTGGAGGCCCAGGAGGTGGTCGTGACCTACGGCGGGGTGCGGGCCGTGGACTCGGTCTCACTGGCGGTGGAGCGCGGGGCGGTTGTGGGCATCATCGGCCCCAACGGCGCCGGCAAGTCCTCCTTCCTGGGTGCCCTGGGGGGGCAGGTTCGCCGCAGCTCGGGCCAGATCCGGCTCGGCCCCCACGAGATCTCCGGGATGCTGCCCCATCAGAGGGCGCGCCTGGGGCTCTCGCGCACCTTCCAGACCACCAGCGAGTTCAGCCGGATGACCGTCTTCGAGAACCTGGTCACGGCCGCCGAGGGCGACCGCGGCGCCTCACTGCCGGCCGTGCTCTTCCATCCCCGCCGCACCGCCGCCCGGGAGCGGGAGCTGGGGGAGCGCGCCTGGCAGATCCTGCGCCGCTTCGAGATGGAGCACACGGCCAACCTGCTCGGCCAGGAGCTGAGCGGCGGCCAGCGGCGCTTGGTCGAGATCATGCGCTGCCTGATGGGCGCGCCCGAGGTGATGCTGCTCGACGAGCCGATGGTCGGCGTCGCCCCCCACCTCACCCGCAAGCTGATCGAGGACCTGCGCAGCATCGCCCGCGACGGGCTGGCGATCGTGATCGTCGAGCACGCGCTGGAGGTGGTGCGCCAGCTCTGCGACCGGGTGGTGGTGATGGCGATGGGCCGGGTGATCGCCAGCGGCAGCTTCGAGGAGGTGGTCCAGGACAAGACCGTCCAGGCCGCCTATCTCTCCTAGGGCGGTGGTGGCGGAGTTGACCGAGGCCCCCTCCGGCGCCAGCGCTCCCGGCCGCCGGCCCGCCTTCCTGGACGCGGTCGGGATCACCGTCGGCTACTCCTCGGTGCCGGTGGTGCGCTCGGTCTCGCTGCAGGTGGGGCTGGGGGAGATCGTGGTCGTGGTCGGGCCGAATGGGGCGGGTAAGTCGACCCTGATCAAGGCGGTCACCGGCGAGCTGGAGCTGCTCGAGGGCAAGATCCGGATGGGCGACCAGCAGATCGGCCGCCTGCGCGAGGACGACCGCATGGCCAAAGGGATGGGCTACGTCCCCCAGCTGCGCGACGTCTTCCCCACCCTGACCGTCTTGGAGAACCTGGAGATGGGCGCCTTCCGGCTCAGCCGGGAGAGGACCCAGGAGCGCCTGGAGGTGATCTTCTCCACCTTCCCCGTGCTCAGCCGCCTGCGGCGGCGCGTCGCCCGCACCCTGAGCGGCGGGGAGCAGAAGATGCTCGGCATCGCCCGGGCGCTGATGCCCGATCCCCAGCTCCTGATCCTCGACGAGCCCACCGCCAACCTGGCCCCCCAGGTGGCGACCCACGTCCTCCAGGACATCGTCGCGGGTCTCGCCGAGGGCGGTCGGGCGGTCTTGCTGATCGAGCAACGGGTGAGCATGGCCCTGGAGGTAGCCTCCTGGGGGTACGTGCTCACCGACGGCGAGCTGCGCTTGGACCGCAGCGCCGCGGAGCTGGCGGCGATGCCCGACCTGGGCAGCCTCTTCTTGGGCATGGCGGGGGTGGAGGTCACCGGTCAGAGCGGACCCGACGGCGGCGGGCATCAGGACGGCAGGGAGGGTGGTTTGTAGATGGGCGCGGGACTCGAGATCAGCCAGGACGCGCAGGGGGTGGTGCTGGCGCGCATCGTTCGGCCCCCGGACAACTCATTCACCACCGCCATGTGCTCGGAGCTGGCGGAGCTGCTGCAAACCCCGCCCCCGGGAGCGCGCATCCTCCACCTCCGGGGCGAGGGCCAGGTGTTCTGCCGCGGGCGCGAGCCCAGCCAGGACGGCGTGGCCGCCGCCCTCGCCACGGTGGGCGCGCTCACCGAGGTGACCCGACTGCTGGCCGAGAGCTCGCTGGTGACGGTCGCCGAGGTCTCCGGGGAGGCGGCGGGCTTCGGGGTCGGCCTGGTCGCCCAGTGCGACCTGGCGGTCGCCTCCAGCCAGGCCCGCTTCTGGTTCCCCGAGGTCACCTATGGCCTGGCCCCGGCGCTGGTGCTGAGCTGGCTGCCGCAACTGGTGGGCCGGCGTCAGGCATTCTGGCTCACCGCCAGTGGGACCCACATCGAGGCGGCCGAGGCCCGGCGGCTGGGGCTGGTTACCGAGGTGGTCGAGCCCGACGAGCTGTCCTCGCGCACCCAGGCGATGATCGCCGCCCTGCTGCGCTACCCGGCCCCGGTCCAGCTGGAGATCAAGCGCGACCTGCGCGACTTCGCCCAGGCCGGGGCGGGGATGGCCTACGACATGGCCCGCGACCGGCTCGTGATCGCAGCTCTGGCCGACGGCGGGCCGGGCGACTGACGCCCGTCGGTCGGTGAGCTCGCTACCCGGCTGAGGCAACACGGACACACCCCACGACCCGCTGCTGCTCCTGGCCGTCGCCGGGGCGGGATTCGTGGCGGGGGCGATGAACGCGGTCGCCGGGTCGGGCTCCCTGCTCACCTTCCCCTTGCTGCTGGCCCTGGGCTACAGCCCGCTCACCGCCAACATCAGCAACAACGTCGGCCTGGTGGTCGGCAACTTCAGCGCCACCTACGGCTACCGGCGGGAGCTGAGGGGCACATGGCGTCGGGCCCTGTCCCTGGCCTGCTGCTCGCTGGTCGGGGGAGTGATCGGCGCGGTGCTGCTGCTGGCCCTGCCGCACCGGGTCTTCGCGGTGGTGGTCCCGGCGCTGATCCTGCTGGCGATCCTGCTGATGCTGCTCCAGCCCTGGCTGGCCCGCCGGCGTGCCGCCCCGCAGTTGAGCCCCAAGCGGTGGGGGGTGCTGGGTGCCGGGGTGGGGGCCACCGGAATCTACGGCGGCTACTTCGGGGCGGCCCAGGGAGTCATGTTGATCGCGGTGCTGGGGGTCTTCATCAAGGAGAGCCTGCAGCGCCTCAACGCCCTAAAGAACGTGCTGGCCTCGAC
>JBOHUK010000006.1:0-3538 GCA_050734395.1 Candidatus Dormibacteria bacterium | reverse complement strand
TCCGCAAGGTGTGGGCGGTGGGGGTGCGCCAAGCGGTGCTGGCCACCGCGGCCGCCGGTGGCGACCCCGCCCGCATCGAGCCACACAACCGAGAGCTGGCCGAGCTGGGACGGCAAGTGGAGGGGGCCGAGTTCTTGCAGAGCCTGAGCCGCCTGCAGCTGTTCGCTCGTCAGGTGGCGCCCTGGTGGCAGGAGCACGACCTGCTCCTCACCCCCACCCTCGCCCAGCCCCCGCTGCGCGCCGGGGAGCTCTTCTCAGGCTCGGACCCCAGTCCGCTGGCGATCTTCGACCGCTGCGACCGCTTCTCCCCCTTCACCCCGCTGGCCAACGTGGCCGGGCTCCCGGCCGCCCAACTGCCGCTGCACTGGCACGAAGGGGTTCCGGTGGGGGTCCAGCTGATCGGGCGTCACGGCGATGAGGCGACCCTGCTGCAGCTCTCCCAGCAACTGGAGCAGGCGTCCGCCTGGCCGGAGCGCCGGCCGCCGCTCAGCTGAGGCGGCTCACAGCAGCTTCGCCTCCAGGAATATGTCAGTGCCCGAGAGGGCCTTCGAGATGGGGCAGTTCAGCTTGGCCTTGTGGGCGTGCTGACCGAACTCCTCCTCCGAGAGGCCCGACACCTCGCCCACCGTCAGCAGCCGGATGCTGGTGATCCGGAAGCCTTCGGGCTGCTTCTCCAGGCTCACCTCGGCCGCGGTTTCCAGGCGGGTGGGCTCGTGCCCCTCGCCGGCCAGCGCCCGCGACAGGGCGATGTTGAAGCAGCTGGCATGCGCCGCCCCCAGGAGCTCCTCGGGGTTGGTCCCGGGGGCGTCCTCGAACCGAGATCCGAACGAGTACTCGGCGCTCAGGCCTCCTCCGTTGGACCGGATTTCGCCGCCGCCGCCGTGCTCCCCTGGGGCCCAACTGGCCCTGGCCGTCCTGGTCGGCATGACAATTCCTCCTCGCTTCCGGCACGGCCGCTGGGCCGCGTCGCCTCTAGCCTATTCGGCGCCTATGGCCTATCCTCGGTCCTACTCACTAGACCGCCACTGGGTGACAGACGTGTTCCTACTGTTCCGCCTCTTCGGCCGCCGCGGCAATCCAGCGGTGCGTGCCCTGGTACTGCTGGCGGTGCTGATCCTGGGGATCGTGCTCACCGTGATCGGCATCAACGCTCACTCGGTCATCCTGGAGGTGCGGGGGATCATCCTGGTCGCCATCGTGGTGATCGGTGCCGGCGCCTCCCTGGTTGGTGGCCGGCTGCTCGGCCGCGGGAGCAAGGGCCAGCTTCCCTAGCTCGCCGCCGACGGCCCAGGCCGCTCCAACCCGCAACCCGCCTCCCGGCCTCCTGGGCGCCCCGGGCGCTGAGGAGAGCAGCGGGGCCGGGCCGTCTAGGGCCCCTGGCGACGCCGCCGCGGCCGACGCGACCTGGAGCCGCTGGTCACCGCCCCTGCGGACCCGATGTCGGTCTGGATGCGGCGCAGCTGCACCAGCCGGTCGCGCAGCTGGGCCGCCCGCTCGAACTCCAGGTTGGCTGCCGCCCGCTTCATCGAGCGCTCCACCTCGAGCGTGAGCTTGAGCAGCTCGTCGGGTGGCAGCCCAGCGGCGTCCTGGAACTCCGACGCCACCTCCTGGTGGTCCACCCGGGAGAGCTCCTGCTCCCGAACCGCCTTGACGATGGTGGCGGGGGTGATGCCGTGCTCCTGGTTGTAGACCTCCTGGGTCTGCCGGCGTCGGGTGGTCTCCTCGAGCGTCTCCTCCATCGCCTGTGAGGTGCGGTCGGCGTACATCACCACCCGACCGTGGACGTTGCGGGCCGCGCGCCCGCTGGTCTGGATCAGCGAGCGGTAGCTGCGCAGGTAGCCCTCCTTCTCGGCATCGAGGATGGCGATCAGGCTCACCTCAGGCAGGTCCAGGCCCTCGCGCAGCAGGTTGATCCCGACGACGACGTCGTAGACGCCGAGCCGCAGGTCGCGGATCACCTCCACCCGCTGCAGGGTGTCGACGTCGGAGTGCAGGTACTGGACCTTGACACCCGCCTCGCGCAGGTAGTCGGTCAGGTCCTCGGCCATGCGCTTGGTGAGCGTGGTGACCAAAGTCCGCTCGCCCTGGGCGGCGGTGCGGTGGATCTGGGCCAGCAGGTCGTCGATCTGCCCCTTGGAGGGCCTCACCTCGATGGCGGGGTCCAAGAGCCCGGTGGGCCGGATCAGCTGCTCCGCGACGTGAGTGGAGTGCTCCAGCTCATAGGGGCCGGGGGTGGCGGAAACGTAGATCACCTGGCGCACTGCTCTCTCCCACTCGGCGAAGGTCAGCGGGCGGTTGTCCAGCGCTGACGGAAGCCGGAACCCGTACTCGACCAGGGGGATCTTGCGCGAGCGGTCGCCGCCGTACATCCCCCCGATCTGGGGAACCGCCACGTGGGACTCGTCCACCACCACGAGCGTGTCCTGGGGCAGGAAGTCCATCAGGGTGTAGGGGGTCTCCCCCTCCTGCCGCCCGCTCAGGTGCCGGGAGTAGTTCTCGACCCCGGCGCAGCTGCCCGTCTCCCGGAGCATCTCCAGGTCGAAGCGGGTCCGCTGCCGCAGCCGCTGCGCCTCCAGCAGCTTGCCGTCGCGGTCCAGCTCCGCGGCCCGCCACTCGAGCTCGTCCTCGATCGCCAAGAGCGCCCGGTCCAGCTTGTCCTTGGGGGTGACGTAGTGGGTGGCGGGGAAGATCTGCAGCTCCTGGCGCTCGGTCAGCATCTCGCCGGTGAGAGGGTCGAAGTCCACCATCCGCTCCACCTCGTCGCCGAAGAACTCGACCCGGGTCGCCACCTCCTCGTAGGCAGGCTGGATGTCGACCACGTCGCCTCGCACCCGGAAGCGGCCCCGGCCGAAGTCCTGGTCGTTGCGGCTGTACTGCAGGTCGGTGAACTTGCGCAAGAGGATGTCCCGGCGCAGGCTGCCTCCCTGGCGCAGCTCCACCGACTCCCCTAAGTAGTCCTCGGGCGAGCCCACCCCATAGATGCAGGAGATCGATGCCACCACGATCACGTCCCGACGGGTGAGCAGCGAGCGGGTGGCGGCGTTGCGCAGCCGGTCGATCTCCTCGTTGCGCGAGGAGTCCTTCTCGATATAGGTGTCGGTGCGCGCGATGTAGGCTTCGGGCTGGTAGTAGTCGTAGTAGGAGACGAAGTACTCCACGGCGTTCTCCGGGAAGAACGCCTTGAACTCCGCCCAGAGCTGCGCCGCCAGGGTCTTGTTGGGACTGAGCACCAGGACCGGCCGCTGCAGCGCTGAGATCACATTGGAGACGGTGAAGGTCTTGCCACTTCCGGTCACGCCCAGGAGCACCTGGTGGCGGTCCCCGCGCTGCGTCCCCGCCACCAGGCGCTCGATGGCCTGGGGCTGGTCGCCGGTCGGGGCAAAGGGCGCTTGCAGCTGCAACTGGGGCACCTGGCGAGTATCGCAGCCCCCCTCCGGGGTGCCCGGATGCCATTGATCAGCTGCACCGAGGTGGGCGTGGCCTTTGGGGACCGCCAGATCTTCTCCGGCCTGGACCTGCAGGTCGAGCCGGGAGACCG
>JBOHUK010000005.1:0-2388 GCA_050734395.1 Candidatus Dormibacteria bacterium | reverse complement strand
ACGCCGGTCACGTCGTCCAGCCGGGAGTGCACTCCGGCGCGCGCCCGGCGGGCGCGGTGGCGGGTGATCGCGAAGCGATGGGCCTCGTCCCGCACCCGTTGCAGCAGGAACAGGGCGGGGCTGCCGGCGGGGAGGTGGATGGGCTCGGAGCGGTCCGGCAGGTAGACCTCCTCGAAGCGCTTGGCGAGGCCGACGTGCGGGATCTCCCCCAGCCCCAGCTGGAGGAGGGCCCGGTGGGCAGCGGCCAGCTGGCCGGCGCCGCCGTCGACAATCAGCAGCTCGGGCTTGCGGCCGAAGCTCTGGGCCGCCTCGCTCTCCCGGCCCAGGTGCGGCAGCCGCCGCGCCAGCACCTCCTCCATGCTGGCGAAGTCGTTAGGCCCCTCCACTCCCTTGATGGCGAAGATCCGGTAGTCGGCGGGCTTGGGCCGCCCCTGCTCGAAGACCACCATGGAGCCGACGCTCTGCTGGCCCATGGTGTTGCTGATGTCGTAGCACTCGATCCGCTGCGGGGGTGCGTCCAGGCCCAGGTGGCGGGCCAGCTCCGAGAGCGCCGCCTCCGACCGTCCGAAGTCGAAGTCCTGCGCGACCTTCGCCTGGCTGAGAGCGGCCTGGGCGGTCTCGCCCGCCCGCTGCAGCAGCTGGCGGAAGTGTCCCCTACGGGGCACGCGCACCTCGGCCCGGCCGCCACGCTTGGCCTCGAGGAAGCTCACCAGCAGGGCGCCTGAGGCGGGGACCACCGGCACGTAGACGGTGCGCGGCACGTGGGTGGCGCTGCCGTAATACTGCGAGGCGAAGCTGCCCAGCACCTCTTCGACGCCCAGCTCCCCCACCCCCTCCAGGGGGTGGTGCTCCATCCCCTGGAGGCGGCCGTCGCGCACCAGCAGCACCGCGGCCATCCCTTGCCCGCCCTCCCGGGCCAGCCCCACGATATCCACGTCAGCGCCCAGGCGGGGGCTGGTCACCTGCTCGCGGCCCAGCTTCACCACCGCCTCCATGCGGTCCCGAAGGGCCGCAGCCTTCTCAAAATCCAGCATCTCGCTGGCTGTCTCCATCTGGTGCCGGAGCTTGGCCGTGACCGAGTCCGTCTGGCCGTCGAGGAAGGCGGCGGTGTCGTCGAGCAGGGCACTGTGCTGCGCGGGGCTGAGCAGGCCTTCACAGGGTCCGGCGCAGATCTTCAGGTGGTAGTCAAGGCACACCCGGCCCCTGCGGAAGATGCCGTCCGAGCAGCCTCTGAAGGGGAAGACGGCGCGGATCTCGCGGATGGTGCGGCGCAGCGTCTTGGCGTCGGTGTAGGGGCCGAAGTAACGGGCGCCATCCTCGCCCAGCCGCCTGGTGTAGATGGGCCGGGGGTAGGCAGCAAGGCGCTCGGGGAGCTGCTCGGGGACCCGGTCCGGGTCCGGCTCCCGGGCGGCGGGCAGCTTGAAGTACAGGTAGTTCTTGTCGTCGCGCAGCCGCACGTTAAAGCGGGGGTGGTGCCGCTTGATCAGGGTGTTCTCCAGCAAGAGCGCCTGCTGCTCGCTGGCGGCGGCGATGACCTCGAAGTCGAGGACGGCCGCCACCAGGTGGCGGGTGCGCAGGGCCTGGGCGCCCGCGGGCACGAAGTAGCTGCGCAGCCGGGAGCGCAGGTTGGCCGCCTTGCCCACGTAGATCACCTGCGCCGACTGATCCCGGAAGAGATACACCCCCGGACCGGTCGGGGCGGCCCGCAGCCGGGCCTTGAGCAGGGTGGGATTCGCGAGCAGGGGCCGGGCCCCCGGCGAGATCTCCGCGCTCAAGCTAGTGGACCCCCAGGATCGCCAGGATCGAGTTGATCACCAATAACAGGGCCAGCACCACGATCACCGCGACCCCGATCAGGCAGGCCCCGCGCTGCCAGCCCTGAAATGTGCCCGGGTTGGGGCGGCGCGGGGGACGCCCGGCATTCACACGGCCACCTGGTCGCCGCGGTCCGCGGCCGCCCCGGAGAGCAGCGGCTCCAGGTAAGCGCCGGTCGCCGAATCGGCGTCGCCCGCCACCTGCTCCGGCGTTCCCTGGGCGACCACCGTCCCCCCGGCCTCGCCTCCACCCGGTCCCAGGTCGATGAGCCAGTCGGCGGACTTGAGCACGTCCAGGTTGTGCTCGATGACGATCACGCTGTTGCCCTGGTCGACCAGGCGGTGCAGCACCTCGAGCAGGCGGGCGACGTCGGCGAAGTGGAGGCCGGTCGTGGGCTCGTCGAGGATGTAGAGCGTGGAGCCGGTGCTCCGCCTCGAGAGCTCGGTCGCCAACTTCACTCGCTGGGCCTCGCCCCCGCTCAGCTGGGTGGCGGGCTGCCCCAGGCGCACGTAACCCAGGCCCACGTCGTCGAGGGTCTGCAGCTTGCGGGCGATCGCCGGCTGGTTGCCGAAG
>JBOHUK010000004.1:0-12727 GCA_050734395.1 Candidatus Dormibacteria bacterium | reverse complement strand
CCCAGCCCGCAGCTGGCGAACGACACCAGCTACACGCCTAACGGCCAGACCCTGCTGGTCAACCCCGGTGACTGGCTGCAGGTCAACATCCGCGACGTCAGCGTTCCCGCCTACACGAAGACGGTGGCCTCAACCACCTACAAGGTGCCCGCGGGCCTCGCGCTGCAGACGACCGTCAACGACCTGACGAGCCACCAGACCGGGACCATGGTCGCCAGCGCGGCGAACGGGTTCATGGACACCAACCCGACCACCTGCAGCGGCAACCCCTTCAACTTCACGGCTGAGTACTCTTCCGCGAGCGCGGGGAACGGGGTTCCCTGGGCGGCGCTGGAGGGTGGCGTCCTCATGGAGGACGAGCTCGGCCACTTCGAGGTGTGCAACTCGGTGAGCTCACCGCTCCCGCAGCCGGGTGACGCGGACGTCTACCAGGTCTGCAATGGCGGATCCGAGGGCCAGACCACCACCCCCGAGCAGGGATGCAGCCTCTCGACCTTCAACTGCCCCGGTGCAACCACCGAGGACGGCCTGGCCTGCCCGGCGCCGCCGGGAGGGTCGGTACCGAATGCCGGCGAGGGTTTGAACTGCGAGTACTCGAATGCGCTGTGCATGCCCGCAGGACCGCGCCCGATATCCAATGACGGCAGCACGACAACCGCCGACTGGCCGGTGGCGGGCTGCCAGGACAACTACATACAGAACGGCGATCTGGACTTCGATGGGACCTCGTACCAGCCTGACTGGCCCGACGGCCAGTGGGACCACCCCACCTCCTTCGAGTACATAGGGCCGTTCAGCAACGGGCAGACCTACCCGCAGGTGCAGATCGAGACCGATCTCCCCGCCTCGGAAGGCTTCTGCAACGTCACGACCGGACTGGGCTGCACCGTGCCGCCGGTCGGGGCCAGTTTCTATCCGTTCTGGACTCTCGGTAGGGTCCAGGTGGGACGCTTCGATCAGGATTCCGGGCAAGGACAGGGCGGCAACAACCAAGGCGATAACAACAGCGCCGCCGACTTTGGGTCGATGTACAGCCACTCCGCGTGCGCTTGGAACTTCGGCAACGTCATTCCCGGGACGACGGTCAACACCCTCGGAGGGGACTCCGAGTACGGCACGGCTGACCTCCTCCGCTACGGCGGGACGGCGATCAGCCCGGTGCTGGCCAACCCGCAGCTGAACTGCGGCGGGCGCCACTGACGGCGATCTGACTTGGGGGGCCGGCGGTGTGCCGGCCCCCCAAAACTCTCCCCACCTGCTCCCCTGCAGGCGCCCGGCGTCCGTGCTAGGGTGGAGCCCATGCTTGGGCCCTGGAAGTGGGGTTCACGAGAGGCCCTGAGCGTCCTGGCGGCGCTGGCATCGGCCACCTTGGTGGCCTGCGGCACTCTGCCCCGGCCCTCGGGACCCTCGAGCCCCGCGCCGGCCCATCCCACCCCCAGGGGCAGCGCCATGCCCCATCCGAGCTCCGTTCTGCAGCCGCGCGATCCCACGACTCCCACCCCCGCGGCACCAGTCGGCACCTCGGTCGCCGTGGGCCTGGGCAACAACCACCAGACGGTCACCGTCCAGGTCGGTGAAGAGGTCCTGGTGACCGTACCCAGTCCTGCCGAGCGGGAGCTCAGCCGTGAGTCAGTGCGGTGCTCGAACCCGGCTGTGCTCCAGCAGCAACTCAGCTCCGGGTCGCGGGGCGTGCCCAGCGGGGTGCTGCGCGTGCCCTTCGTAGCCCGGTCGGACGGGAGCGCCACCCTCAGCGCCACTGGGCCCGTTGCGTTCACCATCGAGGTGGACGTCGGGGCCTGATCTCGGCTGCACGCCTCGCCGCCGCGAAGTCAGAAACGGCCACTAACGGTCCAGGCGCACCGCGATACGAGATCGTCACCAGCTTGCAGCGGGCAGCGAGCACTGTTAGAGTCGCTTCCCGAGACACCCTCACTCCACGTCCCACTCCATGTCTCGAGTCACTGCCAGCCGACTCTTGCGCTCAACGGCCCAATTGGGTGTCGTCGCCGTGATCGCGCTGGCCGCCTCCCTGCTAACGACTGCTCCCGCCTCGGCCAGCCTGCAGTCACAGATCGCCGCGGACCAGGCGCAGGAGCAGCAGTTGATCGCCCAGTTGCAATCGGTGCAGGGCCAGTCCGCCGCCGCCGGGCAGCAGGCGGCGGCGCTGCAGCAACAGATCAACACCCTTCAGCAGCAGCTGTCCACAGACCAGACTGAACTGAGTCAGGTGAACGCCGAGTTGACCGCCACCAACAACCGTCTGGCCGCCACCGAGGCACAGATGGCCAAGGACCGAGCGCAGCTGGCGGCCATGGTGAGCCTGCTCTATCAGCGCGACAGCGGCAACAACCTCGCCTCCGCGATCGCTGACAGCAGCGGCATCGCACAGTTCATGGACGCGACCTTGACCATGCAGACGCTGCGCCACCAGTTCGACACGCTCACCCAGCAACTGATCACCGACGCCAACACGCTCAAGGTGCTGCGCAACCAGCAGCAGGCGCAGGAGCAGCAGGTCGCGACCCTCGTTAGCAATCTGCAGGCGCAGCAAAACCAACTCACGGCCCAGGAGAACGCCTACCAGCAGCAGGAGAGCCAGCTGACGGGACAGGCGGGCGCGATCGCCGCACAGGTCCAGCAGTTGGCCAACCAGATCCTGCTTTTGCAACTCGAGGAGTCAGGCGCGGGCACCGGTGGCCCGGGCGGCCCGTCTGGCACCATCCTGCATGTCTGCAACGGGTGCTACACCGGCGCCTACTCGAACTCCTTCCCCTTCGCCCAGTGCACCTGGTTCGTCGCCACCAAGACCTACGTCAACTGGTCTGGCAACGCCGCAGAATGGATCGCCGGCGCTGCCGGGGCCGGGACGTACCAGATCGGCAGCGCCCCTCAGGTGAACTCGATCGTGGTCTTCCGGCCGGGTGGTGCCTACGATGCCAGCTTTGGGCACGTCGCCTGGGTGGTGGCGGTCAGCGGCAGCGGGTTCGAAGTGGAAGAGGACAACTTTGTCAACGAGGGCAGCAACTTTCAGGACCTGCGCTACGTGCCCAGCACGGCCGGCGTCGAGGGATTCATCTACGCGTGGCCACCGGCCTGAGTTGGGTTGGGGGTGGTGAAGGACGTGGAGGGCAACGGGCACACCGTGAAGCGCGGGCCACTGGTCGTCTACCACGGTGACTGCCCCGATGGCTTCGGCGCCGCCTTCGCCGCCTGGAAGCGGTACGGGGCGGGGGCCGACTACGTGGCAGTCAGCCACGGGGACCCGCCGCCCCAGGCGAAGGGTCGGGACGTGCTGATCGCCGACTTTGCCTACGACCGGTCCACCACCGAGCGGCTCGCCGAGGACTCGGCTAGCCTGGTCGTGCTCGACCACCATCGCTCCGCGGCCGCGGAGCTCGAGGGGCTGCCCTACTGCGTCTTCGACATGGACCGCAGCGGCGCCGTGATGGCGTGGCAGTACCTGCACCAAGAACCGATCCCGCAGCTTTTGCGCTACGTGCAGGATCGCGACCTGTGGCGCAACGCCCTGCCGGAGACGGAGGAAGTCTCGGCGGCACTCCGCGCACACGCCTTTGACTTCCAAACATGGGATTCCATCGACGTCGACCAGCTCCGCGTTGAGGGTCGGGCTCTGCTGCGATACCAGCGCCGCATGGTCGAGCGCATCGCGGCGCACGCGGCGAATGTGGAGATCCTGGGGACGGTGGTGCCGGCGGTCAACAGTCCCGTGCTGCAAAGCGAGGTGGGCGACGTCCTAGCGGCTGGCCATCCCTTCGCCGGGGTCTGGTGGCAGGGACCGGGCGACCTGGCCCGGTGGTCGCTGCGCTCTACCCCCGATGGCGTGGACGTGAGCCGGATCGCGGCCCGCTACGGGGGCGGCGGGCACCGCACCGCGGCGGGGTTCAAGGGGCCCGTGCCCCAGGGCGGGCGCCTGGCTCCCCCTCCGGACACAGCCGAGGGGGAGACGCCCCCCGGCTAGCCCAGGAGGGAGGGGGCTATCCGCTCCCCGGCGACCAGTGGCGGCCGGTTAGCGATCTGGAGCCCGTCCTCTGGGTCCAGATCCAGCAGGAACTGGCGGCAGCGCTCCGCCTCGTCCATCTCCCCGAGGGCCGCGGCGGCCACCATCAGCATCTGCAAGCTGCGCAGGAACCCCCTATTGCCCCGATCGCCCCAGCGCACCTGGCCGGTCCCGCCCCACCCATGCCGCCGGAGACGGTCGAGGCCGCGGTGATATCCCACCCGCGAATAGGCGTAGGCGGCTACCGGGTCCTCCAGCTGGTACGCCGCCTGTGCCAGTCTGGCCCACCCGTCAAGGAAACTGGGGTAGCGGCCACAGACAGCTCCCAGCGAGCGCTCAAGCTGGACCGGCGCCGGGCCCTCTGTGCCGCCCATCAGCTCGGCGAGCGCCTGGCGCGCCTCCTCCGGCTCGTCGGGAAGGATGGTCACGTGACCGGACTCAACCTGATGCCCGTGGGCGGCCATCGGCACGCCAGTCAACGGGCGGGGCGGCGGGGGCGGTTCAGGCATCGGCAGTCCTGAGAGGTGGTACCCCGTAGCGGATTCGAACCGCTGATCTCCGCCTTGAGAGGGCGGTGTCCTGGGCCACTAGACGAACGGGGCGGACGAATGGAGACGCGACCTGGCCCCTAGGCGCCAGCCCAGTATAGGAAGGCACTCAAGGCGCCACTCTACTTTGGGGCGCCCTCCCCCACACCGCGCCGACCGCTTCCAGGAGAGCGGCGTGGCTTTGGACCTGCGGGAAGTTCCCCAGCATCCGGCCAACGGCGGGATCGGCGACCTCTGATAGTTGTGCTGCGGGGCCGCTCAAGGAGCAGATGGCGCGCAGCCGCCGCTTGGCCATCTCGGCTCTGCCCAAGCGGGCCTCCGCCGCCGCGGCCCAGAGCCCCGCGAAGACGAAGGGGGCGCAGGGTCCGGGAATGCCATCACGCTCGGGGTGGTGGCGGGCAACCAGGGGCCATTGGCCGAGCTCCTCCAGCACCCGGTCGAGGGTCGCGGCGTCCGGTTTCGGATCTGGAAAGTCCACCAGGTAGGAGGCGAGCAACGCACCATCGGCGCTCGGATCGTCTTCGGCCATCGGGAGGCCAGTGGCGGTACCGGACACGGCGATGCTCTCCCGGATCAGCTGTGCTGCGTCACGCCAGCTGCGCTGCGGCACCGGCGCCAAGCGGGAATCGCCCAGGGCGGCTGCCGCTTCCAGAGCCGACCCGCATACCAGTTTGCTGTGCAGGTACTGGTGAGGCTCCCCGCGTACCTCCCAGATTCCATGATCGGGAAGACGCCAGCGGGCCACGATGGCGTCCGCCAGTGGCGGCACCAAGTCCATCAGCTCCCGCGGAGCCTGGGCGCGCTCGGCCAGGATGGCGGCAAAGCGCAACACCTCGCCGAGGGTGTCGAGCTGAACCTGGTCTGCGGCGGCGTTCCCAACCCGAACCGGGCTGCCGCCATATCCCTCCAGGTGGTCTGCTCGGTGCTCCTCGGGCAATGGAGAGCCGTCCAGCCGGCTGACCGGGCGCGCGTCGAGCGGCTTAGGCCCCAACTGACTCGCCAGTCCCTGAGCCAGCCGCCCCGCCTCCTGGAGCGCGCCCGCCCGGCAGAAGGCGATGCCGGCGTCCGAGCAGTCACGCAGCCAGGCGTACCGGTAGTCCCAGGCCCGGGCGCTGCCCGGCCATTGGGGAATCGAGGTCAGGGGGGACGCCACCAGAAGGCCCGACGCGCGGTCCTGGAGGCCCCGGAGCGTGAGGAGCGAGCGTTCGACCATGGAGCTGGCCCACCCGGGAGCGTCGCCGATCAGGTGGGCCAGATCCCGGCGGAGGAGGTCCTCGACCCAGGCCTCGTCGTCGTCGTGCAGCCGCTCCAGCTCCCGGCGGCCCTCACTCGGGGACCCGGCACGACCAAAGCCGTCCGGCCCCACGAGACGGACGACGAGACCGTCTGGTGGAAGTCTGAGCAGGGCGCCGGAGGGGTGGCTCTCGAGCGGGGCGCCGCACAGCACTCGCAGCGGCCCTCCCGGTCCGTCCGGCCGGCCTCGCTGGTCCAGCACCGCCCCATCGGGTCGCAGCTGCCAGTCGGGCCCCCCACCGGCGCGGGGATGCTGCAGGTCGAGGATCACGGGTGCACCGGTGGGGCCGCTGACGAGCCAGACGAGGGAACTGGCTCCGCCCGCCTGAATCAAGGCGCTCTCGACCGTCAGGCCTGAGTCCCACTCGATGCGCAAGACGCGGGAGCGTCCCCGCCAACCGGCCCGGACTGACCCGGGGACTCCCCCCAGCACTCCAACCGAGCCGCCTTGGTCCGCATCCAGCAGCCGGCCCAGCCCGATCGGGCTGTCGAACCGGGGCCAGCAGAGGAAATCACAGCGCCCCCGGCGGTCCACCAGCGCCGCCGTATGGCCATCGGCCAGGCAGAAGTAGTCGCTGAGCGGCGGGGGCGGGCGGCGCGACCGCCAGCTGGGCGGCGAGACCGCGTCCACCCCCAGAAGGCTACGGCGCGCGGCCCGCGCCTAGCTGGGCTCCGCCTGCAGTTGGGCGCCGATGTTCGCGATCTTGACCGACCAGTTCGGATCGGTGGCGTAGTCCACGTTCATCCCCGCCGGGGTCGGGCCGTGGTAGAAGTCGCCGGTCGGGACGGTCGGTGGGGGCGCGTACCCCGTGTAGTTGGCGACCGTGCTGCCCGGGGGGGTCAGGTAGAAGACCGACACGTACCAGCCCACGTACTGGATGCAGGCCTGGTCGGAGGGGAACGCCATCGCGTCTTGGGGGGCCGAGGTGTAGGCCTCGAACCCGAAGAGGTTGTGGTCGGTCTGGTAGATCTGCGAGGTTCCGAAGCCCGTCTCCAGTACCGCGTCCGCGACCAGGTAGATGGCGCTCACGTGGTCCGCCTGCTCGGCCTGGAGGTAGTAGGGGGCGTCAGCCTCGAGGGCGGTGTTCGCCAGGAAGTTCTGGATCTGTCCCAGAGTGACCCCGCTGGCCAGCGTCAGGTTGGTGTTGACGGTGAAGGGTCCGCCCTGGCCACCGGGCTGAGGGGGGTTGGGGGGAGCCGGTGGCGGTGTGGGCGCGACCGGCGTTGGCGCCGGGGTGCTGGCCGCTCCCGGGGCCGGTGTGGGCGGCGGGGGCGGCGGCGGCGGGTGCTCCGCCTCGTACTCGGCGACCATCTCCTCCGCCACCAGGCGGGACTCGGTGGCGGCGGCCTGCTGCTGCTCCTGCTTCAACTGCGCCTCGGCCGTCTGCTCTGAGGCCAGGTCGCTGGCCAGGCTCAGCAGCAGCTGGCGCTGCGACTGGGTCATCTGGTCGAGGGTGATCTCGGTGTCCAGGGCGCTGTTGATGTTGGGACTGGCAAGGACGGCCAGCAGGCCGTTCGGGGTTCCGGTGTACTCCTCGGAGATCAGGCCAGCCAGCTGCCCGCGCTCGCTGCCGATGCGCTGCTGATCGTGCTGGATCCGCTGGCGCGCCGTCTGCACCTCGGCGCGCAGGGTCGTCACCTGAGCCTGCGCCTTCGCCACCAGCGTCCCCAGACTGGCCACCTTCGCCTGGGCCGCGTTGGGGGTGGCATCGGACGCCGCGCTCACCCCGGGCGCGCCGGTGGCCACCACCAGAGTGAGGGAGGCTGCCAGGGCCACAAGCGCGGCGAGGCCGGTCTGCCCCCACTGCCTGACCCGGTCCACGAGCGCGATTCTTGGCACTGGGGAGCGCTGCCCAAGCCCGTGTCGCAGGCCCGGCATCGCACCGTGACCGGATCTAAAGTCGCAGTTCTAAGACACATAGACTCGGTTCGTGAATCAGGCGCAGCCCGCCCATTTGGTGTTGGCCGAGGACGAGCCGATGATCGGCCGCATCCTGGAATTCAAACTCCGCATGGAGGGGCACCGCGTCACCTGGGTCCGCACCGCCGCCGAAGCCGAGGCGGCAGTCCGCGAGGGCGGGGTGGACCTGCTGCTGTGCGACGTGACCTTGGAGGAGGACGGCCGCGACCTCTGCCGGCGCCTGGTGCGGGACGGCCTGGAGCCTCGGGCCGGCGTGGTCCTGATGCCGGAGCAGCGGGATCCTGAAGGCCGGCTCAAGGCTCTGGCGGCGGGCGCCCAGGAGGTGGTGGTCAAGCCCTTCAAGCCCACCCAAGTGGCGGCCAAGATCCGTGAGCTGCTGGAGCGGCCCTCCGCCCCGACCCTCTAACCCCCGCCCAGCCGGCGCAGGTGCTCGAAGCGGTAGATGCCGGTGTCATGGCCGTCCGCCCAGATCGCCTTCAACCCGTAGTTTCCGACCAGCTCCACATCCGCCAGCTCGTCCTCTCCCGAGCGCAGCTCGGGCTCCCGGTCGAACCGGCCCGGGCGACCCATCTCGCCCGAGCACACCGCGCATGGGCAACCCCGGCGCAGCACGGTGAAGGGTATGGAGCTGGCGCTGCCGTCCAGCCATTCCACCAGGAGGGCTCGCGCTGGCTCGTCGTAGCCGACCCGGCGCGGCACGGTCGATGCCTCCAGCTCCGCCACTGCCCGATCATCGTCGCTTAGCCGCCGAGCGGTGAAGGGCGCGGCGAGCCCGTATGCTGGGGCGCCGATGGCGGAGCCCCAGGGGCAGCACGAGCTGACCGCGATAACCGCCGACCCCGGCACCCCCACCGACCGCAACCTGGCCCTGGAGTTGGTCCGGGTCACAGAGGGGGCGGCGATGTCCGCCGCGCGCTACATGGGCCGCGACGACAAGATCGCCGCCGATCGGGCCGCGGTGGAGTCGATGCGCCGCAGCCTCTCCCACGTCGACATGGACGGGGTGGTGAAGATCTGCGAGGGCGAGAAGGACAAGGCGCCGATGCTGGCGCACGGCGAGCGGATCGGAAATGGCAGCTCGCCCAAGGTCGACGTCGCCATCGACCCCATCGACGGCACCCGGCTGGTGGCGCGGGGTCTACCCGGCGGGATCGCCACCGTCGCCCTGGCGGAGCGTGACGCCCTGCTGCAGACGCGCTGCGCGTATATGGAGAAGCTGGTCGTCGGGCCCCGCGCCCGCGGGGTGATCGACCTGCGCGCCACCACCGCCGAGAACCTGCACCGCATCGCCGAGGCCGAAGAACGCCATGTCGAGGACCTGACGGTGGTGGTGCTGGACCGGCCGCGCCACGAACAGCTGTTGCAGGAGATCCGGGCGACCGGCGCCCGGGTCAAGCTGATCACCGACGGGGACGTGGCGGCGGGGATCATGGCCGCCCTGCCCGAGCGCACCGGGCTCGACGTGCTGATGGGCATCGGCGGCGCCACCGAGGCGGTTCTGACCGCCTGCGCGATCAACTGCATCCAGGGCGATATGCAGTGCCGGCTCTGGCCCCGGGACGAGGAGGAGACCGAACTGGTGCGACGCGAGGGCTTCACTTTGGACCACGTCTTCCTGGCTCACGAGCTGTGCGGCGGCGGCAACACCTTCTTCGCCGCCACCGGGATCACCGATGGGGAGATGCTGGGCGGGGTGCGCTTCGCCGGGGACACGGTGGAGACCCACTCGGTGGTGATGCGCTCGTACAGCGGCACCGTGCGCTGGATCGATGCCGTTCACGACCTGGTCAAACTGCGCCAGCGGCAGCCGGGCGTGGTTAGGGCCTGAGCCCCGCCTACATCCCCCCGGGCGCCTCCTCGAGCCGGAACTCCACGCCGGGCCTGCCGCAGCTGGGGCATTGCTCTGGGGGCTCCAGCCCTCGCTGGGGGATCCCGCAGCCGGCGCAGACCCACTGGCGCCGGGCGAAGAAGGTGACCAGGTCGGTGCGGGAGATGAGGCCGACCAGCTTGCCATGACGCACCACCGGCAGCCGCCGGATGCGCCGCTCGAGCATGACCTGGGCCGCCTGACTCACCCGCACCTCCTCTCCGACGGTCTCGGGATCGGCGCTCATGATCTCTGCGACCGTCGCGCCCGTCTTCCCGACGATGTCCATCTCGCTGACCACCCCCACGACCCGATGGTGATCGTCCAGCACCGGCATGCCGGTGATGTGGTGCTGGCCCAGCATCTGGGCGGCCTCGGCCACGGTGGCCTCGGGACGGACTGTGATCACAGCCCGGGTCATCACCGCGGCCACCGTGGCCAGGGGCGGCGCCGGGGAGTCGGCGGACGGCGAGATGGTGCACCTCCAAAGGACCGGGCTGGCGAGGGCCGAGCTTAGCGCCCCCGAGGGCGGCCCAACCCTCTAGGCCCGGCACGCGTTTGCTAATGTGCCCCGAGTCACCGTCCCGAGGTGGGGACAAGGGAGGTCTACATGAGCAAGGTCGCCGAGCCGTACTCGCCCGCTGCCCGCCGCACGATCACCAACCCCTCCCAGGAGGAGTTGCGGCAGCTGACGGCGGCAATGCCCACCGCCCGCCTCACCGCGTACGACAACTACAACGTCCAGACCAAGGCGCTGGCGCGGAGCACCGGCTCGACCTTCATCGTGACCGACGATCCGCAGACCACCTCCAGCCAGACGATCTCCCGCGAGGAGGGGCGCCGGATCACCCGCCTCCAGGAGGACCACCTGGCCAACCAGGAGGTGCTGGTGATCGACGGTTTTATCAACAACGACCCCGCCTTCCGCTCGCCGGTGCGCCTCGTAATCGAGACCGAGGGCGCAAACATCGCCGGGATGCAGGACCATCTGCTCTTCAAGGAGGGCCTCGACCCCGAGCGGTTCGTGCCCGAGTTCACCCTCATCTACACGCCGAGCCTGAACGCCGAGGGCTACCCCGACGAGCGCCTCATCGCTGTGGACCTGGAGCAGGGCATCACCCGCGTCCTCAACTCCGACTACTTCGGCGAGTCCAAGAAGGGCCTGCTGCGCATGTGGAACCGCCTCGTCTACGAGCGCGGCGGCCTGGGTTTGCACGCCGGGTGCAAATCGATCCCCACCGAGCACGGCGAGCGCACGATGCTGGTCGTCGGCCTCTCGGGGACGGGCAAGACCACCACCACCTTCACCCGCCAGAACAACAGCAAGCCGGTGCAGGACGACTTCCTGGCTCTGATGCCGGGGGGCAAGGTCTACGGCGCCGAGGCCGGGTGCTTCGCCAAGACCTACGCGCTCAGCCAGGAGGACGAGCCCACGATCCATGGTGCTGTGATCTCGCGGGTCGCCTATCTGGAGAACGTATCCCAGCAGGCGGTGGGGGGCCCGGTCGACTTCTTCGACCAGTCCTACACCCAGAACGGCCGCGCGGTATTCCCAATGGAGGCGCTGGGCTGGTCCAAGGATGCCCGCGAGGTGGGCCCGGTGTTCGCGCTGCTCATCCTCAACCGCAACGACAGCATCATCCCGGCGGTGGCCCGCCTCTCGGTGGAGCAGGCGGCCGCCTACTTCATGCTCGGTGAAACCCGGGGCACCGCGGCGGGCGGGGCGGCGGAGGCCGGCAGGGCGCTGCGCGTCCCGGGGACCAACCCCTTCTTCCCACTGCTGCACGCCCAGCAGGGCAACCGCTTCCGCGAGCTTCACCAGGGGGCGCGCTTCTCGGTGTTCCTGCTCAACACCGGTTGGGTGGGTGGCGGCGATGGCGACTCCCGGGCCAAGAAGGTGCGCATCCAGGACTCCTCGGCGGTCGTGAAGGGGATTGCCGAGGACTCGATCACCTGGGAGCGGGACCCGGACTTCGGCTATGAGGTCGCGGCTCAGGTGCCCGGCATCGAGGACGGGGAGCTGCTGCAACCGCGGCGCCTGTACGAGCGCCAGGGCCGCAGCTCGGACTACCAGTCGACGGTGGAACGCTTGCGCCGCGAGCGGGCCGAGTACCTCAGCGCCTTCCCCGGCCTGGACCCGGAGGTCATCCGCGCCGCTTCCTGAGCCGGTCTGGGCGCGGGCCCTGCCCTAGTCGACAAGGAGCGCCGCGACCGACGGCCTCCCGCCAGTCGCCCGGCCCTCGGTGGGTCCCGCCGGAGGCAACCCGCCGGCCTCACACTCAGGCGGTGGACGCCGTTTGCTGCCCCGCATCGAGGCGGGCGCCTTGAGAGAAGCGGGCCGCCCCCAGCTCAGCGTTCGCGAGATGCGCCTTGACGAGGTGGCCATCCGCATCAACTACTTTCACGACGCGGGGGACGCCCACCTGGAAAAGCTCGGCGTGGATCGGCAGCTTCTGCCCAGCAAGCGAGAGTGGCTCGAGTTTTACGAGCGCGATTACGCGCGTCCCCTTCCAGCACGCGAGAGCTACACCCTGGCGTGGGAGAGCGAGGGGAGGGTGGTGGGGTTCAGCAGCTGCGATCGGATCCGCTTCGGCGTCGACGCCTTCATGCACCTGCACCTGCTCCATGCGCAGGACCGCCGGGCGGGGCTCGGCGCCGAGTTCGTGCGCCAGTCGGCGCGGCTGTACATGGATGTCCTGCAGCTGCAGCGGCTCTTCTGCGAGCCGAATGCCTTCAACGTCGCCCCCAACCGCGCCCTGCAGCGCGCCGGCTTCCGCTACTTGTTCACCCACCACGCCCAGCCCAGCCCGATCAACTTCCCCCAGGTCACGACCCGCTGGCAGTTGGGTCGAAGCTGACTCCCGCGGGTCCCGGGCAGGCCTTGGCACAACGACCGCTCCGGCGCACCCTCTTAGAGGTGGCAAACTCCAGGTTAGCGCCCACCCCTTGGAGCCCCACAGCCTTGGTAACCGACGACCCGATGCGGCCCACCAAGCAGGAGTACTTCCTCCTGCTCGCCCTGGCGGCGCGCACCCGGGCCGACTGCCGGGGGCGCCGCGTTGGGGCGGTCGTGATCCGTG
>JBOHUK010000003.1:0-13934 GCA_050734395.1 Candidatus Dormibacteria bacterium | reverse complement strand
TCGATGCCTCCGCGCAGCGTCTCGCCCTGATCGACGACCGGGGTGAGCCGCTGGCCTCCGAGCAGTTGGCCTGCATCCTGGCCCTGCTGGCGCTGCGCACCGCCGGCTCGGGAACGATCGTGGCTCCGGTCTCGGCGTCGGAGCGGCTGGGGCGGGTGGTCGCGTCCCAGGGCGGGCGCTTGGTGCTCACCCGGGCGGACACGGCGGCCGTGGTGCGCGCCGCCCTGCGCCAGGGGGCGTTGCTCGGCTGCGACGAGACGGGGGGCTTCGTGTGGCCGGCCCACCTCGGCGCCTACGACGCCATGTACACCCTGCTGCGCACCATCGCCATGCTGGTCGAGGCGGAGGCGAGCCTTTCGGATCTGCGCCGTGAGCTGCCGTCCGGGAGCCACCTCGAGCGCGAGGTGGCGTGTCCCTGGGAGTTCAAGGGCGAGGTGATGCGCCGCCTGGTGGCTCGTCACCATGGCGACCGCATCGACCTTACCGACGGCCTCAAAGTGGACGTCGGTGAGGGCTGGGTGCTGGTGCTGCCCAACGCGGACCGGCCAAGCGACCGGGTGATCGTGTCCACGCAGGATGCGGCCCGCGCCGAGGAGCTGCTGGAGCAATTCGTGGGCGAGGTGACCGATACCGTGGCACGCACCGGCGCTCCCAATGCGGTGCCAGCCGGCCAGGTCTGAGCTGGCCCGAGGCGGGGCTATACTCCGATCCGGGCGGGAGTAGCTCAGCCGGCAGAGCGTCTGCTTCCCAAGCAGAAGGTCGCGGGTTCGAGACCCGTCTCCCGCTCCACAAGCATCTGCCGTTTTGGAGAAGGTCGAGACGGCACTTGGCCGCTTGGGGTCAAGGCGGACGGGAGGCGCGAGCGGTCACGGTCAGCCGCGGGTCGACGTGGGACAGGCACTCCGGGTGGCACATCTGCAGGGGGTGGGATTGCCCGGGCCTTGGTCAACCAACCCGACGTGCTGCTGGCCGACGAGCCCGTCCCCGACCTCGACCAAACCACCCGCGCCGAGATCGCCGACCTGATCCGCGAGCTCTGGGAGAGGATAAGGTGGCCGTCGCACTGGTCACCAACGACGACCGCGTCGCCTCACCGGCTCAGCCGCGACTCTGGATGAGGAGCGGGCGGCCCTCCCACGCCTGCTGCGCCGCCAACAGATCCCCTATTTTTGCCAGCGGTCGGTCAGTCCAGGAGCCTTGCGCCGAAGGAGGCGTACAGCGCACGCATCGAAGCCTGCTCGCGATCTCGAGCGGCGTGAATCGCCTGGAGCAGAGCGAAGGTCTGCGTTCCCATGATCAGCAGGTAGCGGGCAGGGACCGGTAGCGGGTTCCAGAAAGTGTGCGCGGTACCGCCGGGGATGACTACAGCACCTCCCTTCGAGACCTCGTGGACCTCCTCTCCAGCGCGGATCCGAAGCATCCCCTCGAGGACGTACCAGGCCTCGGCCTCCGGGTGCTTGTGCAGCGGCGCCTGCAGGAGAAGGTCATCGCCGGTGCTGGCTTGTGCTGTCCACTCAGCCAGTACCAGCGACGCGCCGGCGACGGCCAGGGGCTCGGCGGCGAGGCGTCGAGTCGACACTCCCGTGATTGCCATCGGCAGCCCTCCTCAGGCTCCCCGCGATCTTCGCTCCCCCAACCGGATGCCAATTCTATGCATCCCAACCTCGACCGGCGTTTAAGGCGGAGTGACCTCCTCAGCCGTGGCAACCGTCGCATTGATGCCGGCCGCGTGTGGAGCGC
Organism: Candidatus Dormibacteria bacterium; assembly: GCA_050734395.1. Taxonomy (GTDB): domain Bacteria; phylum Chloroflexota; class Dormibacteria; order Aeolococcales; family Bog-877; genus Bog-877. The sequence goes on along the minus strand of JBOHUK010000003.1, from coordinate 12,194 downwards.
ACGTCAGCCCGAACTCCCGCGTCTCGCGCAGGCCCTTTGAACGAGACGCGCAACGGGAGATGCCGCACTGCGCATCGTGGGGCGTTGAAGGCCGCCGTTTCCGGGGCGAGACGAACAGGCCGGGAACAGATCCCTGCGACAGGCTAGCTCTGGCAAAGTGACAGCTGGCCAGCAATTCAGCGCGTAACGGCTTTGGATCCTCGCTGCGACACTGCGGTGGAGTGCCGTGAGCCCCAGTGGCGTACGACCAGACTACACTCCGCGCCATGCTGTGGCGGGGTCGCGGCGACCGTCCCGTGGGTTGCCGGCCATCTCGGCTGGAGCGAGCCTCTGCCCCGGCAGCGCGCAAGCCCTCGCGGCTGTGGCGTGATTCGAGACGGTTGGGGCTTGCCTAGGCACGGGGAAGGGGCGGGCCTTCGCCTCCACCGCGGCGGGAGGGCCTGAGGTGACCTTCACCCTCCGAATGGACGGCCCGATATGGCCATCCTGACCGCAGGCCGGGGTGCCAGCGGGCGGCTCGGAAGCGGAACGCCCACCACGGCCGGTCAATCCCTGCGCCAGCGCGTAGTGGCGAACCGGGTCTTGGCGCTCTGGGTCGTGGTCTCACTGGCGGCACTACCTACAGACACCTACTTGTTCCAGGCTGCGTACTTGTGGCTTGCCCTGATGGCGCTGGCGGCCCTAGCTGTGGTCGTCGTACGCCCTTCCTGCCGCTTCAACTCGACATTGGTTGTCGCGTGCCCGCTGGCGGCGCTCGCCTGGCTGACGCCTTGGGATATCACGGGTAACGGCGTCCGAGATATTGTCTTTGTGTTTCCGGCTGCCGTAAGCGCGCTGGCCGTGGCCCGGCTTACAGGGCCGCGCGAGCGTGCGTTGGCAACGGCGATTGTTTGGGTCGCAGTCATAGGGGCGGTGGTTACCACCTGGCACTGGGGCGTAGACAACATCGATGTGTTTCACATCGTGCAGCAGGGGGCCCTGCAAGTGCCCAGGGGACTCAACCCTTACCACAGTTGGTTCGCGTCCACCACTCCAGGCATCCGCGAGCTCCACTATCCCTACGGGCCGATCCTCCTGCTACTGAGCCTGCCGGCTGCTGCGGTCGGGGACGTGAGACTCCTCAGCCTGGCGGCGGCACTCGGGATTCTCGCCTTGGGATACGCGCGGCTGCGGCATCTGCGGGGCGGGGCACCCTTGGTGGTAATGCTTTTGGTCTCTCCGTGGCTGGTCTGGCCGATGCTTCAGTCCTGGACGGAACTGGTGGCCATGGCGTTGCTTTTGGGCTGGTACGGCCTCCACGAGAGATGGCGCGGGTCTTGGGTCTTGCTGGGACTAGCGGTGGGCGTGAATGCCTTGGTGTTGATAGTCGCGATCCCCATCTTCCTCGTCCGCCCGTCACTCCGCCGACACGCCGCTGCTGGAATGGCTTTGGCTGTTGCTTGCTACGGGGGTGCGTTCTTGGTATCCGGTCATAGTTTGATCGGCGCGTTCCTGACTGCCGCCCACCCCGACTGGAGCGCCACCATCGGTGTTGGAGGAGTCGTCCAGCTGATCGCGCACCGCGTGCTGCCATCCGCCGTCGCTGTGGGCGTGTTCGCCATCGGGTGCAGCGTCGCGTTGCTGCGCCGACCAGCCACGCCGTTGGGGCAGGAGTTGGCCGTGGCGGCCATCAGTGCCGCGACGGTGTGGTGCTTGCCGGCCAGCTACTTTGAATACCTGCTCATGCCGATGTTGTGGTGCTGGTGGTGGCTCGGCAGTGCTGCCTTGGACCTAAGCTCCCGGGAGATGGCCGACACCCCGCGGGCGGGGGGATTGCCCACGGCACCGGAGACTAGGAAAGGTACCGCGACCAGATTGTGACGGTGCCTTCATCGCGGGAGCAGAACTCGGACCTGGGCCGGGGTAGGCTGCGGCCAGGGATGGTGGCGGCACGCCTTAGGTGAAAGGGATAGTGATGTCGGTCCAGGGTCTGCCCGGCAAGGTGGCAGGGTCGGCCACGCCGGCTGCTCAAAGGCTGCGAGGGATGGGTTCGGCGCCGCCCCTGCTGGCGTCCTCGGCTGTGGAAGGGCTCGGGGAGGCGGACGCAGCACTGCTGCGAGACCGCGTGGTGATCGTCGTGATGCCCGCATACAACGCCGCCAAGACGCTGGCTGCCACCTGGCGCGCGATCCCCAGCGCCTGGGTGCACGATGTCATCTTGGTAGACGACAACTCGCAGGACTCGACCGTGCGGGTCGCCAATAGGCTGCGCCTCAGAGTAATCCGTCACCCGCACAACGTGGGCTACGGGGGCAACCAGAAGACCTGCTATCTAGAGGCGCTTCGGATGGGGGCCGATGTGGTGGTGATGCTCCACCCCGATGGTCAGTACGACCCGGCGCTGATTCCTGAGCTAGTGCGCCCAATCCTTCTGGGTACCTCGGACATGGTGTTGGGATCTCGCTTCCTCAACCCGGGCGGTGCCTTGCAGGGAGGGATGCCTCGGTACAAGTTCATCGCCAACCGAGCACTGACGTGGATTGAAAATCGGATTTTGGCGTCTAGGTTCTCAGAACTACACACTGGGTACCGCGCCTACAGCCGCAGGTTCTTGGAGACGGTGCCGTTTCTCCGTAACTCAAATGATTTCACCTTTGACTCCCAGATTATCGCGCAAGCCGTCGCCCTCCGCCAGCGAGTGAGCGAGGTGGCGGTACGGACGCGGTACTTCCCCCAGGCCTCCTCGGCGACCTTCAAGCAGAGCGTGGTATACGGGGTGAAGACGCTCTGGACCATGGCGCAGCTTTTAGCCCACAGGATGCACCTCAGGCGCAGTAAGCTCTTCTCCTTGTGAGGTTGTGCGTGGCTGGTCTTGAGGGGCCGCTTGGGGAGGCCAGACCCTTAGCGGCGGGGAGAGGGTGGGCGACCGCGGGGGCCTCGGGAGGTGTCGGAGCATGAAGGGGCGGGCCGAGGTGCTGACCCCTCAGAGAGAGGACTTCCCGCGCTGGTACCAAGAGGTGGTGGCCCGCGCTGAGCTGGCAGAGAGCGGCCCTGTACGCGGGACCATGGTGATAAGACCGTACGGGTACGCGATCTGGGAGCGGATGCAGGCGGACCTGGACCGGCGGATCAAAGACGCGGGAGTGGAGAATGCCGCTTTCCCGTTGCTTATTCCCGAGAGCTATCTCCGCCGCGAGGCGGAGCATGTGAGCGGATTCAGCCCCGAGCTGGCCGTGGTCACGCACGCTGGGGGCAAGCAGCTCGATGAGCCGGTCGTGGTGCGGCCAACCAGCGAGACCATCATCAACTCGTGTTTCTCTAAGTGGATATCGAGCTATCGTGACCTGCCGATGCTGGTCAATCAGTGGGGCAACGTGGTGCGCTGGGAGCTGCGGCCAAGGATCCTGCTTCGCACCACTGAGTTCCTCTGGCAGGAGGGACACACGGCTCACGCCAACGAGCTGGAAGCGCAGGAATTCGCGCTTCGGATTCTGCTCGATGTGTACCGGGACTTCATGGAGGAGGTCCTGGCGATCCCCGTGCTTACCGGGCGGAAGACGGATCGGGAGCGCTTCGCCGGCGCCATCCGCACTTGGACCTGCGAAGCGATGATGCGTGACGGCAAGGCGCTCCAGATGGGGACGAGCCATGAGCTGGGACAGAACTTTTCCCGGGCATTCGAAACGATGTTCGCGGACGAGCAGGGCGAGAGGCAGTATGTCTGGCAGACCTCTTGGGGGGCATCGGCCCGGATGCTGGGAGCCTTGGTGATGGCCCATGGCGACGACTCCGGGCTGCGTCTGCCTCCTCGGTTGGCGCCCACCCAGGTCGTGGTGCTGCTCGTTCGTGCTGAGCAGGGCGCCGCGCAGGCGGCGCGAACCATCACCGAGCAGCTGGCCGCCCGAGGCGTGCGCATTCGCCTGGACGACCGGGTTGACCTTCCTTTTGGACGCAGATCGGTGGATTGGGAGATCAAGGGAGTGCCGTTGCGGGTCGAGGTGGGACCGCGTGACCTGGAGCGCGGCGAGGTGGTGTTGGCACGTCGCTTCGATGTCAGCAAGGCGCCGGTTCCCCTGGAGTCAGTCGCCGCCAGCGTGCCTGCCTTCCTCGAAGAGGACCAAGAGCGGCTTCGGCTCGAGGCCATCCGGCTGCGCCAACGGCGCACAGCCCAGGTGACGACGCTGGCTGAGGTGGAGGAGGCGGCCCACGCCGGCTTCGCCGAGTTTCCCCTGGCTCTGCTTGAAGGCGACGCAGAGGAACAGCTCAACTCCAGCGGGGTCAGCGTGCGCAGCCTTCAGGCAGAGGACGGCAGCCTAGTCACTGATGCCGAGCGGGTCGACCAGGTGGTGGTGGCCGCTCGGGCCTATTGACCGATGACCGGGCTCACAGAGCCTGGGCAAGGCGCCGCCGCGGACGCTCGACCCTTATCGCCACCCGCGACCCGGGGAGGGTAGAAGTCCGGGCTAGGGCTTCTGGTCCAGCGTGAGGCTGGTGGAGTTGATGCACCAGCGTTGGCCCGTTGGGCCTGGGCCATCGTCGAAAAGGTGGCCCAGGTGACCGCCACATGAGCTGCAGAGAACCTCGGTGCGCTGACGACCGAGGCTGCGGTCCTCGGCCAGGTCCACGCGGCCGGACTCAAGCGGCGAGGTAAAGCTCGGCCAGCCGGAACCGGAGTCGAACTGGGTCTCGGAGGAGAAGAGCTCCATTCCGCAGCCGGCGCAGCGGAACATTCCCCGCCGGCCGGGGTGCGTGAACTCGCCCGTGAAGGCCCGGTCAGTGCCCTTCTCCCGCAGCACGTGGTACTCGTCGGGGCTGAGGCGCTGGCGCCACTCGGCCTCGCTGGGGGCTTCTTTGGTCTCGGTGCTCTCTTCCATGACCTCCTCCTGGCTGGACCCTTCTTCCGATCATATCGACCGCGAGCTCGGGTACCGCCGGCCCCTCTCAGGGCAACGGGGAGACCGGCAGTCGGTAGTGGAGGAACAGCAGTGAGCGGTCGCGCCGGGCACTGAGCAGGTCGCCAATCGGCTCCCGGCCAGGAGCCAGCAGGTCCACTCCCGCCACCATGCCCGCTCGCGGCTGCTCCGGAGTTCGACCCACCAGCCGGGGCGCGAGGGTGAGGAAGAGGTCTGATAGGACCTCTGCCGCCAGGAAGCGCCCGAAGAGGGTCGGGCCGGCCTCGCTCAGCAGGCGAGCATGTCCTCGTCGTCTGAGCTCGGCCAGGATGGCCTGCACCGGAAGCACCTCCGCTTCGCCCAGGGCGGTGACCTCCAAACCCGGCGGGGCACCGAGACGCTCGGCACCGGCCTGCGAGGTGAGGACCAGGGCGCCGGCGCTCAGCCCGGGATGACCGAGTTCGATCCGCCCGCTTCCGCTGATGACCACCAAGCGGGGCTCGGCTGAGAGCGCCAACTGTTCCCGCAGGGCGGCGAAGCGCCCGGCGCCTGGCGGGAAGACGTGCTCCGGCGTCCACCGGTGGGCGGGACTGCCACGCAGGGTCCCCGAACCGATCACGATGGCGTCGGCGACCGAGCGCAGCACCCCCATCACCAGCCGGTCGGCCTGGCTGCGGCCGCTCAGGCGCGATCCCGACGAGTCCCCCACGACGGCCACTCCGTCGAGGGAGGTGACAAAGTTGGCGTACAGCCCCCGGTCCGGGAGCCGCAGCGGGCCGCCATACCAGTCCGAGATCTCCTCACCGAGGGCGAGTGCTGGCCCCAGGTCCGGCGCCTGAAACAGGAGCTGGAGCTGGGGCAACTGGCTGTCGCCCTGGTTCACCGGTACCCCTCCATTGGCTCTCGGCCGCCTGGTGCGTCCAGTAGTGAGATGGCTGACCAGGGATCGGCTCCGCGGGGCCACCTTAGCCGGCCGAAGTCGCGCCCTCCGACCCGATCCGATCCTCGCGCCTATACTGGCGCCGTCGCGATGCGAAAGGGGCCATCACGTCTTTTCTACGTCACCGCCCTGGCCCTCGGGACCGGCGCCGCTCTGGCCGGCCCCGCCGCGGGGATTGCCCTGGCTGCCGCGCGCCCCAAGCCGCCGCGAGCCGGAGTCCCCCCGCAACCCTATGTCGTGGCGATCATGCCCGGGCATGGCGGCTACGACCCCGGCGCCATCTCCCCCTTCAATGGTCTGAAGGAGAAGAACGTCACCCTGTCGATGGGCCTGGACCTGCGCCGCGATCTCGAAGCTGAGTCGGTGCGGGTGGTGATGACGCGGACCACCAACGTCGACGTCACCATCGCCCAGGCGGAGCGCGTGGCACGGCAGAGCCACGCCAACGCCCTCATCAGCCTGTGGGTCAACGACTGGACCGACTCCACCCTGGAGGGGTTCACGGTCTTCACCCCGCACGCCGGCGACCAGCGGCTGGCGAATCATCTGTATCAGGGCCTGGCCCAGACGCTGGGACCCCTGGGCATGGGCAACCGCGGCACCGCGTCCCTCCCGCAGCTCTGGGTGCACGCCCCGATGCCGGCTGTCACCATCGAGGTCGGGTTCATGAGCAACCAGCAGGACTCGCAGCTGCTGGCCCAGCCGAGCTTCCGGGCGGCGGCGGCAGCAGGCATCGCCCGAGGGATGCTCAGCTACGCGCCCCAGATCCTGACGATCAAGCCCCGCCTGCTCGCTTACCACCGGGCACAGGCCCGGGCCCGCGCCCAACGGCTCGCCGCCGCCCGCCACACCGCCTCGCTCCGCCAGCTGGCGGGCTGGGCACCGCCGTTGCTGCTGGCAGATCTCCTCCTCTTCCTGGTTGCCTACCGGGGCTTGTGGGTGGTCCGGCTGCGCCGCCGCCCGGCGGCGGCGCGCCCCTCGCTCGGCCCCCTCTCCCCCTGGGCGGGGGCCGCCACTCGCAGCCTGCGGCGCGCGACCTCGGGCTCTGCCGGGCGCCGGGCCAAGCCGGCGGTACCGGGGTGGCTCTCGCGGCGAGCCGCGACCGAGCGTCACCGGCCGCCCCGGGAGTGGCGCGGTACCGCCGCCACCGTCCACCCCCGTCGGGTGACGGAGATGGTGCAGCCCCGGGACCGGGGGCGCCGCGGGCTGTACGACGACCTCTCCTTCTAGGCGGTCGGCTCGCCCCCCACCGCCGGTGGGCGCACCCGCCACACCAGCCATCCCCCCACCATCAAAGAGATGGCGAAGAAGCCGAAGATCATCGGGTAGCCGGAGTTGTGATGCAGACCGTTGCCGAAGTCGAGCAGCGGGCCGGCGACGATCGTCGCCAGGATCCCGGCGCCGGCCGTGGCCAGGTTGGAGATCCCCATGAAGCGCCCGGACTGACCCTTGGGCACCAGGTCAGCCACGAAGGCCCAATCCACGGAGAGCAGGATGCCGAAGGCGCTCCCCACCAGGACCCCAACCACGTAGACCCAGACCAGCGAGTTGGCTGGGATCAGCAGCAGGGTCCCCACCGCCCCCAGCCAGGCGGCGGCGCGCACCAGCACCCGCCGTCCCACCCGTTGGGAGAGCCGGCCGGCGGGGAGCGTGACCACCACGGCGCACAGCACCACCACCGCCAGCAGCACCGAGGTCGACCCGGCCGCCTGGTTGGCCAGATGGCTGCCATGCCCCGGGTAGAAGGTGGCCTTGATATAGAACTGGGCGAAGTCAGTGAGCCCCGTTATCCCCATCAGGACCAGCAAGCGGGAGGCCAGCAGCCAGGTGAAGTCGGGGTGCTCCCTGGGGCGGAAGCTGAAGATCCCGAGCCAGGCCTCACGCCGGGAGGGCATCCTCCCGCTGGCGGGGGCGTCGGGCACCAGCAGCAGCGTCGCCAGCATGGCCGCGATCACCACCACCGCGACCACCAGCAGGGCCAGCCGGATGTGCCCCACCGCGATCAGCTGACCGGTGAGTAGGAACCCCAGCGCGGTGCCGATGAAGACCGCTAGGCCGTAGTAGCCCGCGGCCCGGCCGCGATGCTCCTGGGGGACCTGGTCCGGCAGCATCCCCTGGTATGCGCCCTCGGCGGTGTTGGAGCAGATCTGCAGGGCGCAGTAGGGGATGATCAGCGCCCCGTAACTGCCGGCCAGGGTGAGCCCGAACAGACAGACGGCGTCGCCCAGACTCCCCACGAGGATGAAGGGTCGGCGCCGGCCCCAGCGCAGGGTCACGCGGTCCGACAGAGCTCCGGAGGCCGGCTGGACCACGATCGCCACCAGCGCTCCCAACACCGAGATCCCGGTGAGGGCCACACCCTTGTGGGCCGAGGCGACGAAGCGCTCGATCAGCCGGGGAAGGATCAGGGCACCCATCCCCTGCCAGAGGTAGTTGATCGCCAGCCAGTAGACCGAGAGCGCCACCAGCCGCGGGGTCGAGAACCGCACGCGGGGCCAGGTCGGCGCCGTGGCCGACGCGCTCACTGGGCTTGACTCACTGGCTGATCCACCGCAGAAGCCCGGGCGGGAACTCGGCCGAGTCTACCCCGGGCCGGTGCCCGCCGGGGCCACCCCCTATCTTGAGAGGCGGACAGGCAGCCGGGCGTCAGACCGGCTCAGGACGGAGGGCAAGTGACGGTCGATCGCACCCTGATCGATGCCGGCTCGGGGCGGATGCTGGACCTCTATCTCGCCGGCCCCGCGTCGGGCAGCCCGGTGATTGTCCACCACGGCACCCCGGCCACCGGCGACCTGTTTGTCGGCTGGGTCGAGCGTGCGGAGCGGCTGGGGATCCGGCTGATCGGCTACTCCCGTCCGGGCTACGGAAGATCCACCCGGGTCCCCGGCCGCAGCGTGGCCCAGGCCGCCGCCGACGCCCGGGCCATCGCCTCCCGCCTGGGCATCGCCCGCTTCGCCACCTGGGGCTACTCGGGAGGCGGGCCCCATGCGCTCGCCTGCGCCGCGCTGCTACCGGAGCTGGTGAGTTCGGCCGCCGTCGTGGCCTGCCCCGCGCCTTATGGGGCCGAGGGGCTCGACTATCTGCAGGGGATGGGCGAGGACAACGTTCGCGAGTTCGGGGTGGCGCTCGAAGGCGAGGCGGCCCTGCGCCCCCTCCATGTGGCGAGCGTCGCGGCTATGCGCCAACCGGGTGCCGACTTCGCCGAGCTGATGGCGAGCATCCTCAGCCCGGAGGACCGCGAGGTGATTCGTGGTGCCCTGGGCGGTTTCCTGGCAGGGATGATGAAAGACGCCTTCACGGCAGGGGCCGACGGCTGGATCGACGACGACCTGGCCTTCGTCAGGCCCTGGGGGTTCGAACTGCGCGAGATATCGGTCCCCCTGCAGCTCTGGCAGGGCGGCCAGGATCTGATGGTTCCGAGGGAGCACGGCCGCTGGCTCGCCGGGGTGCTTCCCGCCGTCGAAGTCCACCAGGATCCGGCGTGGGGACACATGACGCTGCTCACGGACAAGGTCGGGGACTGCAGGCGTGGCTGCTGAGCCGGCCGTGAGGGTGAGCGTCGCCGACAGGCCGCCCGCCGCCTGGGAGCGGGTTCCCGTCCGCCGGCCGGGAGGGTGGGCGTGACCGAGGCCGTGATCGTGGACGGGCTGCGCACCCCGATCGGGAGATACGGGGGAGTCCTGGCCGGGGTCCGGCCCGACGACCTGGCCGCGCTCGTGCTCAAGGCGCTGCTGGAGCGGCTCGAGCTGGCTCCGGAGCTGGTGGAGGACGTCTACCTCGGCTGCACTAACCAGGCGGGGGAGGACAACCGCAACGTGGCGCGCATGGCGGCACTGCTGGCTGGGTTCCCGGTGGAGGTGGCGGGTTGCACCGTAAACCGGCTCTGCGGGAGTGGTCTGGAGGCGGTGCTGGCGGCGGCCCGGGCGGTGATCCACGGCGACGGCCGGGCCCTGATCGCGGGTGGGGTGGAGTCGATGAGTCGGGCTCCCTGGGCCACGCCCAAGCCGGAGCAGGGTCAACCTCGCGGGGACCGCGTCCTCTACGACACCGCCCTGGGCTGGCGCTTCATCAACCCCCGGATGCAGGAGTTGCACGGCACCGACTCCATGGGCCAGACGGCGGAGAACCTGGCCGAGATGTTAAAGATCGGGCGCGCGGAGCAGGACCAGTTCGCGCTCGAGAGCCACCGCAAGGCGGTGGCCGCCCAACAGGCGGGCGCCTTCGACTCTCAGCTGGTGCCGGTGCCGACGGCCCGGGGCATGGTTGAGCTGGACGAGGGGCCCCGGGCCGACACCTCCCTGGAGCGGCTGGCAGCGCTGCGCCCCGTTTTCGCCGCCGAGGGGTCGGTAACCGCCGGCAACTCCAGCCCTCTCAACGACGGCGCGGCGGCGCTGCTGGTGTGCACTCCCGATTTCGCCGCCGAGCATGGGCTGCGCCCCGCGCTCCGGGTGCGAGGGATGGGGGTGGCGGGAGTTCCCCCGCGGATCATGGGCATCGGTCCGGTGCCCGCCACTGCCAAGGCGCTGGAGCGCAGCGGGCTCAAGCTGGACGACATCGAACTCATCGAGCTCAACGAGGCCTTCGCCGCCCAGTCGCTGGCGGTGCTGCGACAGCTAGGCCTGGGCGCGGACGATCCCCGGCTCAACGTCAACGGCGGGGCGATCGCGCTGGGGCACCCGGTGGGCTGCTCGGGTAGCCGTATCCTGGTCACCCTGCTCCACGAGATGCGGCGCCGCCAGGTGCGCCTGGGCCTGGCCACCATGTGCATCGGGGTCGGCCAGGGGATCGCCCTGGTGGTGGAGAACCTGTCATGAATGCGACCCGAGCCCCAGGGCAAGAGGAGCCGCCCGCGGCGCCTCACGGGGCGAGAGCGTCCGACAGCGTGGATCAGCTGGCCCGAGCGTACCTGGACCAGATAGCTCAGCTGGACCCCACCGCCGCCACCTTCTGGGGTGTGCTCGGTCACGACCGAGAGCTGACCGACCATGGGCCGGCGGCCGAGGGTGGGCGCGCCGCCCTGGCGGAGGGCACCCTGGCGGAGCTGGAGCGGGCCACCGCCGACTCCCGGGCCAACCGGCTCGCCGGCACGGCGATGCGGGAACGACTGCGCAGCCAGGTGGCCTTGCACCAGGCGGGCCAGTGGATGCGTCCCCTGCACCTCTTCGGTCCGCTCAACGCGATCCGCCGGGTCTTCGACCTCATGCCCCGTAGTCAACAGGAGCACTGGGAGCAGCTCAGCGAGCGGATGGGCAAGGTGCCGGAGGCAATCGCCAGCGTACGTTCGACCCTGGAGGAGGGGCTCAGTCGCGGGGTGACCAGCGCCCGGCGCCAGGTGGAGGTGGCGGCGACGCAGGCGCGCACCTACGGGGGTGCAAACCACGCTGAGGGGTACTTCCGCCACCTGGCCCGCACTTACCAGGAGGAGGATGGCGGCCTGGGATCGCGGCTGAGCCAGCAGGCCGAGGCCGCCGACCAGGCATACCTCGCGATGGCGCAGTTCCTGACGGAGGGCTATTTGCCCCACGCCCAGACCCGGGACGGGGTCGGCGCCGAGACTTACCAGCTCTTTTGCCACGAGTTCAACGGGATCACCATCGACGCTGCCGCCACCTACCAGTGGGGCTGGGAGGAGCTGGACCGGATCGAGGCCGAGATGGAGGCGACCGCCGAGCAGATCCTCCCCGGCGCCTCCCTGGCCCAGGTGATCGAGCTGCTCGACACCGATCCCTCCCGGGCGGTCGAGGGAGAGGACAACTTCCAGCGCTGGAACCAGGAGTTCCTCGACCGCACCATGGCCGAGTTAGACGGGCGCCACTTCGACATCGCCGGGCCGGTCCGCCGCGTCGAGGCGATGCTCGCCCCGCCCGGAGCCGGCCCGGCCATGTACTACACACCGCCCACCTCAGACTTCACCAGGCCCGGGCGGACCTGGTACCCGACCATGGGCCGCACCACCTTCCCACTCTGGACCGAGGTGGCGACCGCGTACCACGAGGGGGTACCTGGGCACCATCTGCAGGTGGGGCACACCTACTGGCTCGGGGAGCGCCTCAACCCCTTCCAAGGCAAGCTGGGCCATGTCTCCGGGCACGTTGAGGGCTGGGCGCTTTACGCCGAGCGCCTGATGGGAGAGCTGGGCTATCTGGACAACCCCGACTACCGCCTGGGGATGCTCGCCAATCAGGCGTTCCGGGCCGCCCGGGTCGTGGTGGACCTGGGCCTTCACCTGGAGCTGGAACTGGATCGCTCCCAACCATTCCATCCCGGGGAGCCCTGGACCTTCGAACTGGCCGTCGAGTTCATGCGCCAGAAGTCGGGTCGATCCTTTGAGTTCTGCAAGGGTGAGGTCGAGCGCTACCTGGGCATGCCGTCCCAGGCGATCT
>JBOHUK010000002.1:0-10944 GCA_050734395.1 Candidatus Dormibacteria bacterium | reverse complement strand
CTGGGGGCCACTCGCGCCGATGTCGGCCAGGGCCCTGACGTCACCTGGGTCGTGCTGCGCGACATCGAAGGCAACGAGTTCTGCGTGCTCAGCTCGCGCGAGGGCGGCCTGAGCTAGCTCGCCTGGCCACCGACGCTGAGGCGCTCGCGCAGGGCCGCGACCAGGTGGTCCGTGCCCACCCGCTGCTGGGTCATGCCGTCCCGCTCCCGCACCGTCACCGCGTGGTCCTCCAGGGTCTGGAAGTCGACGGTCACCGCCAGCGGCGTCCCGATTTCGTCCTGGCGCCGGTAGCGGCGCCCGATCGACTGGGTATCGTCGTACTCGGTGGCGAAGTGGCGGCGCAGCTCCGCCTCCAAGGCCCGGGCGGGCTCGACCAGCTCCGCCTTCTTGGAGAGCGGCAGCACCGCCACCTGGAAGGGCGCCACCTGGGGGCTGAGTCGCAGCACCACCCGGCGCTCGCCCCGCACCTCCTCCTCCGAGTAGGCGTCGAGCAGGAGGCAGAGCAAGGTGCGGTCCAGCCCCAGCGCGGGCTCGACCACATACGGCAGGTAGCGGGCCCCACTGGCGGGGTCGGTGTACTGGAGGTCCCGGCCGCTGACCTCCTGGTGGCGCCTTAGGTCGTAGTCGCTGCGCCGGGCGATCCCCTCCAGCTCGCCCCAGCCCCAGGGGAAGCGGTACTCGATGTCGGAGGAGGCCAGCGCATAGTGCGCTTTCTCGTTCTCCCCGTGGGGCCGCAGGCGGAGGTTGTCGGCGACCAGCCCCAGCGACTGGTGCCAGCGCAGGCGCTCCTGGCACCAGTACTCGTACCAGCGCTCGTCCTGGTCCGGCTCGCAGAACCACTCCATCTCCAGCATCTCCAGCTCCCGCAGCCGGAAGATGAAGTTCCCGGTCGAGATCTCGTTGCGGAAGCTGCGCCCGATCTGGGCGATCCCGAAGGGGATGCGCTGCCGGGAGCTGGCGAGCACGTTCCTGAAGTTGACGAACATCCCCTGGGCGGTCTCGGGGCGCAGGTAGACGACCGCGCCCTCGTCCTCCACCGGGCCGAAGAAGGTCTTGAACATCAGGTTGAACTGCCGGGCCGGTCCCAGCTCCCCCCCGCACTCCGGGCAGACCGTCCCCTCCAGCTGGTCTGCGCGCCAGCGCCGCTTGCATTTGCCCAGGCACTCGACCAGGGGGTCGCTGAAGTTGCTGAGATGGCCCGACGCCTCCCAGACCTTGGGGTTCATGAGGATCGCCGCCTCGACCCCCTCCACGTCGTCGCGCAGGTCCACCATGTCCCGCCACCAGAGCTCGCGGATCCGGCGGCGCATCCGCACCCCGAGCGGCCCGAAGTCATAGACCGCGTTCAGGCCGCCGTAGATCTCGCTGCTCTGGAAGACGAAACCCCGGCGCTTGCACAGCGATACCAGGGTTTCCAGCAGGTTGGCAGGCGGATCCGGCATCAGGGACTCCCGCGGACCGGCCGGGCGCGCCCGGGGCACCGCAAGTTGAAGTTGGCCGTCATTCTACGAAGGGGCCGGGATGCTCCCGCCCCAAAGGGACTTCGCCCTGCTCGGTTATCAGGACCGCCCGCCCGGGACCGCGCACTTGCCAGCTGACGCCATCCCAGCAGGCCCCGGTCAGCTCGTCCAGACCCAGCAGCCGGGCCTGCGAGGCCAACCGCCGTGCCGCCGCCCGCCAGCGGGGGGCGGCGGAGTTCCAGTGCGGCAGCACCACCAGGTCCCCCAGCAGCCCCACCCCACCCACCAGCTGGAAGCCGCGGCCGGGCAAGACGCAGCGAGTCCCCAGCAGCATCGCCCCGGCCGAAGAGCCGGCCAGGGGCACGCCCGCCCGGAAGAGCCCGGCCAGCACCGTGGCGGCGGGAGTCCCGCGCAGCACCGAGCAGCCAGCCTGCGGATCTCCCCCGCAGATGTAGACGGCGTCGGCCCGGGTGAGCTGGGCCAGCAGCCCCTGGTTCGCCGCCTGGGCACGGGTCTGGATGTGGCAGCCCTCGACCTCGGCCCCGAGCTCCCTGAAGTACCCCCGCGCCCACTCGGCCGCGGCCTGGGGGCGGTCCTGGGCCGGCGAGGTCAGGACCGTGACCTGGGGCCGGGAGGCGCGGCCCAGCCACCAGGCATCGGCCGCCTCCGCTCCCCGGCGCCACTCATTGCCGCCCAGCAGGAGCAGCGTGGGACCGGCACCGGCCGCCCGGGATGCGCTCGGAGCCACTGCTAGCATCGGCCAATGCTGCGCCTGTACGAGACCATGGCGCGGGAGGTGCGGGCCCTGCAGCCGCGCGAGCCGGGCGTGCTGCGGATGTACAGCTGCGGCCCGACCGTCTATCGCTCGGTGCACATCGGCAACCTCCGCACCTACCTCCTGGCGGACTGGGTCAAGCGCGCCGCCCGAGCGCAGGGCTGGCAGGTGATCCACGTCAAGAACATCACCGACGTCGGCCACATGCGCCAAGAGCTGGCGGAGCAGGGCGGGGACAAGGTGATCGCCGCCGCCCTCAAGGCGGGGCGGACGCCGCAGGAGATCGCGGCTGAGTTCGAGGCCGAGTTCCACGAGGCCGAGGCGGCGCTGGCGATCGAGCCCGCGGACCACTTCCCCCGGGCCACCGAGCACGTCGAGGAGATGCTGCGCCTGGTGGGGATCCTGGAGGAGCGGGGGCTCGCCTACCGGGCCGGCGGCGCCGTCTACTTCGACACCTCGCGCGCGCCCGGCTACGGCGCCCTCTCCCGCAACACTCAAGAGCAGCTCCGGGGAGCCGCCACCGCCGAGCCTGACCCCAACAAGCACAGCCCTGGCGACTTCACCCTCTGGCGCGAGGCGGAGCCGGGCCGCCAGCTGATGGTCTGGGACAGCCCCTATGGGCGGGGCTTCCCCGGCTGGCACATCGAGTGCTCGGCGATGTCGATGCGCTACCTGGGAGAGGAGCTGGACCTGCACACCGGCGGCGTGGACAACATCTTCCCCCACCACGAGGACGAACTCGCCCAGAGCCGCGGGGTCACGGGTGGCGTCTTTGTGCGCCACTGGCTGCACGGCCAGCACGTGCTCGCCGACGGGGTGAAGATGGCGAAGTCGCAGGGCAACGTCTACACGGTCAGCGACCTGGTTGCCCGCGGCTTCGACCCCCTCGCCTTCCGCTACCTGTGCGCCGGGACCCGCTACCGCTCACGGCTGAACTTCACCCTGACCGCTCTCGCCTCGGCGCAGCGAGGGCTGACCCGCCTGCGCCAGCTGGCGGCGGGCGAGGCAGGCGCCGTCGACGAGGGGCCGGCGACCGCCCTCCGGCAAGAGGTCGAGGAGGCGTTCGCCGACGACTTGGACATCCCCCGGGCCCTGGCCGCGGTTTGGACCTTCGCGCGCCGCCCCGAGCTCAGCCCGGCCACCCGGCACCAGGGCCTGCTGCGGGCGGACCGGCTCCTGGGCCTGGGCGTGGACCAGCCGGCGCGGCAGGCTCCCGAGCCGGGACCCTGGGTGGACCTCATCCCGGTTCGGGCGGAGCGCCGCCTGGCAGAGGACTTCCAGAAAGCCGACAAGCTCCGCGGCGCCATGCTCGAGTTGGGGGTGGTGGCGGAGGACGGCCTCGAGGGCACCCGCCACCGCCGGGCCACCGCGCTGGACCGGCGCCGCGGCCTGATCTCCGGCTCTGCCCAGGTCCGCGACGGCCGGGAGGACGCGGACCGCCTGGAGGTCTCGGTGAGCCTGGTCAGCTCAGGCCACCACCCCCAGGATTTGCGGCTCTGCCTGGACAGCCTGCTTCGCCACCGGGGAGACCACTCGATGGAGATCCTGGCGGTGGACAACGGCGCTCCCTCGGAGGTGGGCCGGCTGCTCGACGATCTGGCGCAGGGCGAGCCCGCCCTGCGGGTCTTCCACGCCGACCACCAGCTCGGCGAGGGGGCCGCCCGCAACGTCACCCTGCGCGCCGCTCGCGGGCGGGTGGTGCTGCTGCTCGACACCGGCGTCGAGTTGCAAGGGGACTGCCTGTCGCCGGTACTGGCGGCGCTCGAGGACACCGAGGTGGGCGCGGTGGGGCGCTGGGGGGCGCGCAGCCAGGACCTGCGCCAGTTCCAGGACTCGGACGAGGGCGAGGTCGACGCCATCGACGGCTACTGCCTGGCGTTCGCCCGCTCCCGGCTGCGCGAGGTGGGCCTCCTCGACGAGGGCTTCCGCTTCTACCGGATGCTGGACTTCAACTTCTGCTTCACCTTGCGCTCCCACGGGCTGCACCAGCTGCGGCTGCCCGAGCTTCCGGTCGTGCTCCATCACCACCGCGGCTGGGAGGACACCGACCCCGACGAGCGCGAGCGCCTGAGCCGCCTCAACTTCCGCCGCTTCTACGAGCGCTGGCACCACCGGCCGGACCTGCTGCTGGCCGGCTCCGCCTGAGCCGGCTCACGAGCGCAGTTCGGCCAGCACCCGGGCCGCCCGCAGCGGCCGATCGAGGTGGTGCTCCAGGTGGGCCAGCAGGATGTCCTCGGCCTGGTCACGGAGCTGAGCGGTCCAGCGCAGCCGCCGGGCCAGGTCCAGATCCCCGCCCTCGAGGCGCCGCAGCAGGCGCAGGGTGGCGGGGGCGCAGGCCCGAGCCGCCGGGCGGGCGCGCAGGCAGTCGCCCTGGACCATCCCACCAAGCTCAGGCAGGAACCCCGACTCTCGGTCGGAGAGCGGCTCCCCGCAGACCTGGCAGCGGCTCAGCTGCGGCCGGTAGCCGCCGACCTCGGCGATTTGGAAGGCCGCCACCAGCAGCTCGGCGCGGGGATCACTGCCCGGGTCCGCCAGCCGCTCGCGGTGCAGCGCCACCAGCTGGTAGAGCGCGGGATCGGGGTGACCCTCCTCCAGGGTGGCGTCGGCCAGCTCGGCCAGCACCGAGCCGCATGCGGTGCGCTCGAGGTCGGAGCTGGGCCACGGCCTGCCCAACGGGCGGGCCTGGGCCAGCACCGCCAGCCCCCGACCCCGGGCCAGGAGCAGCTCGGAGCGGGCCAGCAGGTCCAGGCCGGCGGCGTTGCGGGAGCGGCTGCGGCGGGCGCCGCGGGCCACCACACTGAGCTTGCCGTGGTCACGGGTGAGCATCACCAGCACCCGGTCCGCCTCGGCGTAGACCCGCCGGCGCAAGACGATGCCCTCGTCGGCGAAGGTGCTGGCCGCCACCTCAGGGGGGGTCGCCACCCGCTCGCGACAGGGGCCCATCGGCGACCGGGTCCGGCCCCGATGCCACCTCGAAGGGCCGGTCCCGACGCAGCCGGACGGTGCGGATCGAGCGCCGCTCGATCGACTCCACGGTGATGGTCACGCCGTCCCCGGCGGCGACCGCATCGCCCACCGACGGGATCCGCCCCAACTGGGAGTAGACCAGTCCCCCCAAGGAGTCGAAGTCCTCGCCCTCGAGGTGGAGGTGGAGGAGCTCGTTGACATCGTCAAGGCTGACCGCGGCGCTGGCGAGCGCCTCCTCGGGGGAGATCAGCTGGATCTCCTCGGGCTCGTCCCGGTCGTACTCATCGCGGATCGGCCCGACGATCTCCTCCAGCAGGTCCTCGATGGTCACCAGCCCGGCGGTGCCCCCGTACTCGTCCACCACCACCGCCAGGTGGGTCTTGGCCAGCTGCATCTCCTGGAGCAGCTCGCCCAGGTGCTTGGCCTCGGGCACGAAGGTGGCGGGTCGAGCCAGGTCCCCGACCCGAGGCGGCCGGGATCCCGGACCGGCGGCCTGGCCGAGCAGGTCCTTGGCATAGAGCACCCCGGTGATGTTGTCGACCGTCTCCTCGTAGACCGGGATCCGACTGTGGCCCTGCGCCTTGATCTCCGCGATCGCCTCCTCCAGGGCGGCGCCGGCGGCCAGGGCCACCATCTGCACCCTGGGGACCATCACCTCCCGGACGGGCTTGTCGGTCATCTCCAGGACGCCGTGGATCATCTCCCGCTCCTCCTCCTCCACCACCCCCTCCTGCTCGCTGGCGAGGACCAGTTCCTTGAGCTCCTCCTCACTGAGGAAGGGGGCGCGCCGGCTGGCCTGGCCGGGGAGCAGCCGGAAGAGCAGCGACGACAAGGTAGTGATCACCAGCAGCAGGGGCCGCAGGACCCGGCTGAGCGCCGAGACCGGGACGGCCATCACGCGAGCCACCGCCTCGTTGTGCTGAAGGGCATAGCTCTTGGGGCCGAGCTCGCAGAAGAGCAGCACCAGGATGGCCAGAGCCAGCGCCGCCCAGAGGGCGGCCCCGGTGCCCAGGTGGCGCTGGGCGAGCAGAGTGGCGGCCGACGATGCGATCACCAGCGCCAGGGTGTTGGTGACTAGGATCGCCCCCAGGTAGGCGCCGGGGTCGCGGTGCAGCCGCTCGATCCGGGCCGCCTGGCGGTCCCCTTCTGACCGGCGGGCGCGCAGGCGGATCCGGCTCACCGAGGTGAGACTGGTCTCGGCGGTGGCGGAGAGCCCGGCCAGGACCAGAGCCAGGACCAAGACGAGCACCAGCCAGACGGTCATGGGGAGCCGCGCGCCAGCCGCGCCGTCAGTGCCTCCTGGTGCCCGCGGGCCATCCGGACCGCCTGCCGGCGGCGCGCTCGTCCCGGCGGCGAAGTCGGCGGCCGGGGGCGTAAGCCGCTCGGTGAGCCAGGGCTCATCTGCGGCTCGCAGTCTAACAGGGGCCTGAGATCACCGGAATAGGGCAGAGACCGAGCGTCCCTCGTGCACTCGGACGATCGCCTCGGCGATCAGGGGTGCCACCGAGATCTGGGTGAGCCGCTCGCTGGCCATGGCCTCGTCGCTGACGGGGACGCTGTCGGTGATCACCACCTCGTCCACCGGCGAATCCTCCAGGCGGCGGAGAGCCCCGTTGCTCAGCACCCCGTGGGTGGCCATGACGTCGACCGAGACGGCGCCGTTCTTCTTCAGCGCGGTGGCGGCCCCCGCCAGGGTGGCCCCGGTCGAGATCAGGTCGTCCACCACCACGCAGCGGCTGCCCTCGACGTCGCCGATGACGTTGAGGATCTCGACATCGTCATCGCGGGGGCGGCGCTTGTCGATGATCGCCAGTGGCGACTCCAGGCGGCGGGCGATGGCCCGGGCGCGGGCGGTCCCGCCCACGTCCGGCGAGACCACCACCAGCGGTTGGCGGCCGTGCTTGGAGCGCACGTGGCCGGCCATGATCTTGTTGGCGGTGAGCGCGTCGACCGGGATGTCGAAGAAGCCCTGGATGGCCTCGGCATGGAGGTCGAGGACGATCATCCGCTCCGCCCCCGCGCCCTGGAGGAAGTTGGCCATCAGCTTGGCCGAGATCGGATCGCGGGCCTGCGTCTTCTTCTCTTTGCGCTGGTACCCGTAGTAGGGCAGCACGGCATTGATCCGCGAGGCACTGGCTCGGCGCAGGGCGTCCAGCAGGATGAAGAGCTCCATGTAGTTGTCGTTGCCCGGCGGGCAGGTGGGCTGGATCAGGAAGACGTCGTGCCCGCGAACCGACTCGCCGATCTTGACGTCGAACTCGCCGTCGGCGAAGCGGGTCACCTCCAGAGGCGCCAAGGCCACCCCTACCTCCTCGGCGATCTTCCGCCCCAGCGTTGGATGGGCCGAGCCGCACAGAAGCATCAGCGGGCCTTCGGAGCCGTTCATCGCTGCCCTTGGCGGCGGGCGCGCCGGGCGTAGTCGGGGAGGTTGCGCTGCCGCGCCCGGGCCACCCCCAGCGCCTGGGCGGGAACGTCGCCGGTGATCACCGAGCCGGCACCCGTGTAGGCGCCCTCCCCCACCCGCACCGGCGCCACCAGGATCGTGTCCGAGCCCAACCGGGCGCCATCCTCGACCACGGTGCGGTGCTTCTCGTGCCCGTCCCAGTTGGCGGTGATGCTGCCGGCGCCGACGTTGACGTCAGCGCCCAGCTCGGCGTCGCCCAGATAGCTCAGGTGGGGCACCTGGGTCGACTCCCCGACCGTGGTGCGGACGACCTCGGTGAAGGTGCCGAGATGGGATCGTGGCCCGAGGGTGCTCTGCGGGCGCACGCGGTTGAAGGGCCCAACTTCCACTCCGGCGCCCAGCTTACAGCCGCACAGGTGAGCCCGGCCCACCCGGCAGCCCTCCCCCACCTCGACATCCTCCATCTCGGCGAAGGGGCCGATCTGACAGCCGGACCCGATCCGGGTGCGCCCCCGCAGCACGGTGCCCGGGTGCAGGGTGGTGTCCTCGCCCACCTCCACCTCGCAGTCCACCCAGGTCGCGGCGGGGTCCACGACCGTCACCCCCGAGCGCATCAGCCGCTCTAGGGTGCGGCGGCGCATCAGCGCCTCGGCCTCCGCCAGCTGCAGGCGGTCGTTGACCTGGACCGCCAGCTCCGCCTCGCCGAGGTCGACCGTGACCACCTCGCCCTCGATCAGCTGGGGCAGCCAGCTGAGGTAGCGCTCGCCCTGGGCGTTGTCCGGGCCCAGCCGCGCCAGGGCCTCCCGGGCCGGGCCCACCCGCAGGGCATAGGCGCCGCAGTTCACCTCGGCCGGGAGACCGTCCCAGGGCTGGTCGGCTTCCTCCACCACCCGCAGAAATCGGCCCGCGGGGGTACGCTCCACCCGCCCGAAGCCGCCCGCGTCCGCACGGACCACGGTGAGCATCGCCGCCCCGGCCCCGACGCCCTTCCGGGCCTGAAGCAGTGAGCGCAACGCCGCGGCCGGCAGGAGCGGCATGTCGGCTGGCAGTGCTAGTACCACCTGCACGTCCGGGAGCACTCCTAGCGCCCGCTCCAGGGCATCACCGGTACCCCGCGGCTCCGGCTGGACCACGGTTTCGGCGCGCTCCCCCAGCAGCTCCCGCAGCGGCTCCGCCCCCTGTTCGGGGATGACGACCAGCGGGGTCCCCCCGACCGCCTCCAGTGCCAGGCGCAGCGAATGCTCCAGCAGCGGCAGGCCCCCGACCGGGTGCAGGACCTTGGGCAGGCGCGAGCGCATTCGGCGCCCGTGACCGGCCGCGAGGATCACCGCCCGCGCAGCCGAGCCTTCGCTCAATTCACACTCCGCGGCCAGCCTGGAACGGGCCGAGTATAGCAACGAGATGTGGCGATTCCACTTCGCGGGAACCCCTCACTTATGCTGGCCCGCATGAGCCGGAAGCGGCCCCCGGCGGGGGTGTGGGGCCACCCAGATTGAGCGCCAGCGACGGTGTCCTGGTCACCCGCCCCGCCCCGGGCGTGACCCGCCTAGCCCTCAACCGCCCCGAGCAGCGCAACGCCCTCACCCAAGACCTGGCCCAGGCCTTCCGGGAGCAGGTGGCGGCCGTGGCCGGCGACCCCGCGGTGCGGGCCTTGATCGTGGCTGGCGAGGGGCGTTCCTTCTGCGCCGGTGCCGACCTGGGAGCCCTGGGCGCCGACGCCACCACCGTCGCGGCCAAGCGCCGGGTGCTGTCCGACTACTACCACGCCTTCCTCGACCTGCGCGACCTGGAGCTGCCCACCATCGCCGCCGTCAACGGCGCCGCTGTCGGGGCGGGGCTCAACCTCGCCCTGTGCTGCGACCTGCGCCTGCTGGCCGACGACGCCCGCCTCGGCGCCCCCTTCACCCGGCTCGGCATCCATCCGGGCGGTGGCAACACCTGGATGCTCACCCACCTGGCCGGCCCGGCCGCGGCCCGCGAGCTGCTGCTGCTGGGGGAGCCGCTGGCGAGCGAGCGGGCCCTCGCCCTGGGACTGGCCAGTCGGGTGGTCGGGCGCGAGGAGCTGGAGACGGCGGCCCTGGAGTGGGCGGTCCACCTGGCCTCGCTCCCCCGCCCCCTGCTGGTGAGCCTCAAGCGGACCCTGCGCCTAGCCGAGGCGGGCGGCAGCTGGGACGAGGTGATGGACTTCGAAACCACTGCCCAGGCGGAGTCGCTGCTAAGCAACGACGCCCAAGAGGGCTGGTTGGCTTTCAAGGAAAGGCGCCCGCCAAGGTTCGAGGACCGCTGAGCTAGCGCCCGGGCCGCCGCCGGGCGGGGGGCTTGGCCTGGTTCGCGCGACCGCGGGCTTTCCGTCGGGGTGCGGCACGGCGGGCCGTCTTGGTCGCCTTGGCCCTGAGCGTCGAGGAAGGACACCAGGCCTCCAGCACGCAGATCTGGCAACGGGGCAGACGTGCCTGGCACACCTCCCGGCCGTGCAGGATCAGGCGCAGGCTGAGCCCGGTCCACTCCCGGGCAGGCACCATCCGGCAGACTTGGGCCTCGATCTTGACGGGGTCGGTGGTCTTGACCAGACCCAGGCGATTGCTCAGCCTGGTGACGTGGGTGTCCACCGGGAAGCCCGGGACGTCGAAGGCCACTCCCAGGACCACGTTGGCGGTCTTACGTCCCACCCCCGGGAGGCGGGTGAGCTCCTCCATCGTCTTGGGCACCTCCCCTGAGAACTCGTCGCGCAGCACGGTTCCCATTCCGATGAGAGCTTTGGCCTTGGCGCGGAAGAAGCCGGTCGGGTGGATCAGCTCCTCCAGCTCTGCCGGGTCCACCTCGGCATAGTCGGCGGCGGTACGCAGCCGGGCGAACAGCGCCGGGGTCGTGAGGTTGACCCGCTCGTCGGTGGTCTGCGCCGAGAGGATCGTGGCGACCAGCAGCTCCAGCGGGCTCTCATGCCGCAGGGCGCAGGCGGCGGGATAGACCCGGGCCAGAGCTTCGACCGTGGCCAGGGCGCGCTGACGGGGCGACCGTAGCCCAGACGCCTGCGCCGCAGGCCCCTCGCTCCTCGGCTGCGCCAACTCCACAGCCGTGATTGTCGGGGGCTGCCCCCGGGCCCGGTGCGGCGGCTATCCTGAAACCATGCTCCAGGGTCGGTCCTCGGTCGCGCGCCACCGCGGCCCGGCCCTGTTGGCGCTGAGCACCCTGGCGCTGGCCGTAGTGCTGAGCGGCTGCAGCTTCTTCGGCAACAACGGCTCGCCCACCTCGGCCCACGTGCCCTTCCAGCCGGGCAACCAGGTCCCGCAGAAGGACAGCAACCTACAGATCAAGCAGCTACTCAAGCCGCCCAGCAA
>JBOHUK010000001.1:0-16428 GCA_050734395.1 Candidatus Dormibacteria bacterium | reverse complement strand
ATTGGGGCCTACGACGTCTAGCGACGGAGCTGTGACCCAGGTAACGGTCTACTCCCCGCGGAGCAGCCCCAGGCTGGCTGCGAGCGGCGGAGCCGGGAGCGCGGCCCGGTCCATCCCAAGCATGGCCAGCAGCCCACCGGGCCGGGCGGTGGGCTGCCCGAGGATCGCAGGCGGCAGCCGCCCGGCGCCAATGGACCCGCCAGCGAGCCGCCCGCCTGACGGAGTGCGCCAGAGACCTCGGGAACGAGGGTAAGGCGCTGCCCGATCACAACTGCGCCCGTCTCCCTAGGTGCCTCGGATCCTGAGACCGCCAGGGCTTTGAATATGGCCCGGCCTGCCGACGAGAAGGCTAGGCGCAACTCCAGGTTCCGGAGAGCTGAATCTGCCCGCTCGCCCCGCTCGTTGGGTCGAGCTGCACGTCGAGAGTGCCGCCGTTGCCGCTCGCATACTCGCGGGCGCTACCCGAGCCCGGGGTGGCGGCCGCCCCGCCGGCGGCCCAGGTCTGGCCCTGCAGGGCGCTCGTGAAGAGCACGTTGAGGCTGACAAAACTCGAACTTGACGTCTCGGGGAAGGTGATCTCCTGGCCGGGACCGAGACCGTTTACGGTGATGGTGTTCAGCAGCTCCCCGACCTGAGCCGTGGCGGCCAGGGTCGCGACCCCGTCCTGAGCCTGCCCCGGGCCCTGGCACTGCACCTGGGCGTTGCCGAAGTCCATGCGTCCGTGCTCAGCCCCGCTCCACCTCATGGAAATCGTCGGCAGGGTGGAGATGGGAGGCGTGGCCGTCGAGTGTCGGTGGGCCCCGCCGGTCACGGATGGCACTCCCAGGCCGGCCGAGCACCCGACCAACAGCAGGCACCCCGCCAGCAGCGCCAGCCGCCCGAGCGCCCCCGCCGCGGTGCTCCTCATGCCTCGGCAACGATACGACTGGACCGGTCGAGCTGTACTGCCCACGACGCAGCGATGCCCTGGCCCCAGCAGAATCGGGATTGCTAATCTGGGGCGTGGTCGAGCCCGCCCCTCCCGGTGGTCGCGGGGCCACCTGGGCCAGGCTCGCAGCTGGTGCACGATTGAGATCCGATTCGGGTGGGCGCGGACCAACGTCGAGCCCGGGCGTACGCCACCATGGCTGAGCCGAGCAAGCCCAGTTGGCTCCGTCAGGGCTATGACCCGGGTCGCAGCGGCGGGTTCCTCAAGCTCCACCCCTGGCTGCAGAGCGCGAGTGAGGAACGGCGCGCCCGGCTGTCCCTGGTGGCCCTGGTGGCAATGGTCCTCATCGGCGCTTGGACGGTCTTCTCCCTGCTCCAGGCGGGCAGCCAGCCACTTCTCCCCAGCTCGCACGCGGTCGAGGTCCAGTTGCGGGGCGTCAATGGCTCTGCGGCGAGCGGGAGCGGCCACCTGGTCTGGTACAAGCGCGGCAAGCTGCTGGTCTTCGCCGTCAACGTCAGCGGGCTTCCCGCCAACTCGGCGGCCCGCGCCTACCTGGTGCCCACCTCCAGTTGCGCGGGGGCGCGTCTTAGTGGCAGCCGGGAACTGGGCCGAGTCACCAGCGACGCCTCGGGACTCGCCGAGTTCAATGAGGAGCTGCTGGGGGTGGACACGCTGCGCTTCGGGGCGGATTCGATCTGGGTTGAGGCTGGCGGGGGCCGGCAGCCGCGCGCCTGCGGGGTGCTGAGCCTGGCGCGGTCGGGCCAGATCTGAGCATGCTCCGGCGCGACCTGAGGTGGGGGCGCCTGTTGCTCTTGGCGCCCCTGCTCCTGGCCGCCGCCTGCTCGAGTTCGCCGGGCGGTCACCCGGCCGGAGGTGGCAAGGTCGGTGGCTGCACCGCCGCCCAGGCCCAGTCCGCGGTCACCGTCGATGCCACCTCCAAGCTGCGCTTTGAGCCCAAGCACGTCTGCGTAAAAGTGGGTGGGATCGTTACCTGGAAGAACACCACCAAGCACCTTGACCACACCAGCACCGACGAGACGGCGCTGGCGGCGGTGGCCGGGGATGCCACGGTGCCGGCGGGCGGGCACGGCTGGAACCTGCGCCTTCCCGCTGGGCACTCGGCCCGGCTCACCTTCAGAGTGAAGGGCGTCTACCACTACTTCTGCATCCCCCACGAGACCTTGGGGATGGTCGGCGAGATCGTGGTCGTCGGCTAGGAGTCCTGCTCGCCCCCGGGCTCGGGCTCGGTCGCCTCGTCCGCCAGCGGCTCAACCGCCTCCGCCTCGGCCCCCTCTCCCTCGGGCTCAGCCTCCGCCACCTCGTCCACCAGCGCCTCAGGCGCCTGTGCCCCGGCCCGCTCGCCATCGGGCTCAGCCTCCACCGAGTCGTCCACCACCGGAGTGGCCGCCGCTTCCTCGTCCGCCTGGGCGGCCCTGGGCTTGGCGCGAGAGGCCCGCTTGGGCTTGGCGGGAGGAGCCGCTTCCGCCGCCTCCTCCTCGTCGCCCGGCTCGTAGTCGGCCGCGGCCAGGTAGCCTTCCGCTCCCTGTTCCGGCTCAGGGGGAAGATTGGCGGGACGGGGCAGGAGCTGGCGGTACGAGAGCGAGATCCGCCGCCGGCTCCGGTCGGCCTGCAGGACCACCACCTTGACCACGTCCCCGACCCGGAGCACGTCCTCGGTGCGCTCGACATGCTCCCACGAGAGCTCGCTGATGTGGAGCAGCCCCTCGACGCCATCGGCGATCTGCAGGAAGGCGCCGTACTTCTTCGTCTTGGTCACCGTGCCCTCGATCTCGGTTCCGGCCGGGAATCGGGCCTCGATGCTGTCCCAGGGGTCGTCGCTCATCTGCCGCAGCGACAGCGAGATCCGCGAGAGCTCGGGGTCGAGCTTGATCACCTTGACCGTCACCTCGTCGCCCACCGCCAGCATGTCAGAGACGTTGCTGACCCGGTCCCAGGAGAGCTCGCTGATGTGGATCAGGCCGTCGGCACCACCCAGGTTGACGAAGGCGCCGTAGGAGGTGAGCCCGCTCACCCGGCCACTCACCTGCTCGCCGACGGTGAGGCGCTCGAAGAGCTCCTCGCGCTGGCGGGCGCGGTCCTCGTCCTGGGCCGCACGCTGGCTGACGATCAGCCGATTGCGCTTGCGGTTGACCTCCAGGATCTTGACCATGATCACCTGGCCCACCAGGTCCATCAGGTTGCCCGAGTGGGTGCGCGCCACCTGCGAGCTGGGCAGGAAGCCGCGCAGGCCCATGATGTTGACGATCAGGCCGCCCTTGTTCTGCTCCCGCACCTCGGCCTCGACCCCCTCACCCGAGCTCTCCTTCTCGGCGGCCTTGGCCCAGATGCCCTCGGCCCGGGCCCGGCGCAGGCTGAGGACGACGTTGCCGTCCTCGTTCTCCGACTGGAGGACGTAGACCTTGACCCGGTCGCCGGGGTTGAGGACCACCGCCTCCTCGGTGCGCCCGGTGAGCTCCCGGTTGGAGATCACCCCCTCCGACTTGGCCCCAATGTCGACCAGGACCTCGTCGGGGTCGACGCGCACCACCGTGCCGTCGACGATGTCGCCATAGGTGAGGGTCCGGATGGAGTCAGCACTGGTGCTGAGGTACTCCTCCATCGAGCTGAAGCTGGTCATCAGCTCGGGGGGAGCGTCGGTGGCGAGCTCGGACAATGGGCTGTGGAATCCTCCGGAACGGGCGCGGAAGCAGCGCCCCCCGGGGGACGCCAGCGCGGGCGAGAGTATAGCAATGCGCCGCGCGAGATCGACTGCCTGCGTTGCCAGTTCGCCGGGCCACGCCGCCCCGCTCCCGGCTGGCACACTGACCCCATCACCAAAGAGGAGGCCCGTTGACCAGCGCCCCCGGACGGCAGATCTACGAGTACCGGCAGGTCGAGTCCCTTGATGAAGTCAACCAGCTCGCCGAGGAGGAGGGCTTCGACCTCTTCCAGGCGCTGACGCTGGAGGGCCGCCTGCTCTACGTCCTCCGCCGGGTGCGTGAGCCGGAGGCCAACCGCCGCGTGGGCTTCGCCCGCTCGGGCGGGTCCGCGCCCCAGCCGCCGAGCAGCTGAGCTACCGAAGCACTTACACCAGCTGCGCCAGCCCCTCCCCAGCCGGCGCCACCACCTCGCCGACTTGGACCGCTGCCGGCACCGCCGCCTCGAAGGCGCTGGCCGCCCGCTCGGCTAGGCAGACCAGCAGCCCGCCCGAGGTCTGGGCGTCGCAGGCCAGAACCTGCCGCCCGGCCGGGACGCCGGCGCCGAGCTGCCCCGCCTCCCTGGCCAGCTCAAGGTTGCGACGGCTGCCGCCGGGGATGAGCCCTTGCTCGATGAGCTCCGCGACCTGGGGCAGCTCGGGCAGCCGGGCCCCCTCCAAGACCAGCCGCACTCCCGAGGCTCGAGCCAGGTTCTGGGCGTGCCCGAGCAGGCCGAAGCCGGTGACGTCGGTGGCGGCACTGGCTCCGGCCGCCACCATGGCGCGGCTCGCGTCCCGGTTGAGGGTGCGCATGGAGCGCACCGCGGCGGCCAGCGCCCCCTCCCCGATCCGTTCCTGGCGATGGGCGTTGAGCGCCACACCGGTGCCCAGGGGCTTGGTCAGGTAGATGCGGTCGCCCACCCTGGCACCCTGGTTGCGAACCAGCTCCTCGGGCCTCACCTCCCCCACCACGGCGCAGCCGAAGACCGGCTCCTGGGTGCGGATGGAGTGGCCGCCGGCGATCAGGCAGCCGGCCTCCTGCGCCACCGCGGCGCCGCCCGCCAGGATCGCGCGCAATACCTCGCCGGGCAGCTGGGCGAGGTCGTAGCCGACCAGGTTGAGCAGCAGCAGGGGCACGCCGCCCATGGCGTAGACGTCGGAGAGGGCGTTGGCGGTGGCGACCGCGCCGTAGTCGCCCGGGTCGTCCAGCGGCGGCGGGAAGAAGTCGGTCGTGGCCACGAGCCAGCGGTCCGGGGCGAAGCGGTAGACGGCGGCGTCGTCCATCATCTCGGCGCCCACCACCAGCTCGCCGGCGGCGGGCGCCGCCAGGCCGTCCAGGATCTGGGCCAGGTCGGCCTGGGCGATCTTGGCCGAGCAGCCGCCGGCCCCGGTCAGCTGGGTGAGGCGCAGCGAGCTCAAGGCTCTTCCCGGAGCAGGTGCAGGTCCCCCCGCCGCTCGGTGTGGCCCTCGCGGTCGAGGCGCTCGAGGAGGGGGATCAGCACCCGCCGGGTCGTGCCCAGCTGGTCGCGCAGACTGGCCACGCTCAGGCCCTGAGGGTTGCCGCCCAACAGCGCCAGCAGCCGCTCTTGCAGTTCGGCCGCTGCCGGGGAGGCGATAAGCAGCCCGGGTCCCAGCCGGACCGCCCGGCCCTCCCGCTCCAGGTAGGCGGCGATTGCCGGGGTGGCACCCGCCTGACGCAGGTCGGCGCCCCCGGGCACGGCCGCGCCGGCCGCCTCCAGCAGCCTCAGCACCCGGATCGCGGCCGGGGTGGCCTGCCCCCGGCCGCCGGATCCGGGCAGGCCCACCCGCCCGGGGCTGAGCTCCACGCTCCCCGCCTGCGCCATCCCGCTGAGGATCCCCTCGCCATCGCGTCCCACCTCCAGGCCGAGTGCGCTGAGCAGGGCCGCCTGGGGCATGCTCCCCTCGAGTGGCCGGCTGCGCCGGTAGGCCCGCAGGCGCTCCTCGGCCCGAGCGCAGAGTGCCCGCCAGCTCCCCGGGGCGAAGTACCGCGACCCCGCCCGCACCAGCAGGCCATGTTCTGCCAGTCGCTCCATCTCGGCCTGCGCCACCGCGGTCCGGAGCACCACCCGCTCCGCCACCGCCGCAGGGTTGAGGCCGAGCGGGTGGCGCTCCAGCTCCAGCGCCACGAGCCCCACGGGGCCCTGGTCGCTCGAGTCCTGCAGGGCCCGCTGGCGGGCCGACCATATGTCCAGCGGGGCAGCGGTCCAGCGGCGGTGGGGAGCGGGGTCCGCATCCAGGACCAAGACCCCGGCCAAGGTCGCGGCGGGGGCGGGCGCCCGCAGCACCAGCCGGTCGCCGGGAAAGGTCCAGCCCCGCCGGGCCAGGACCAGCTGGCAGAAGGCGGCGTGGCCGGGCTGCACCCGCTCCTGGCCCGCCAGCCAGAGCTGGGCCGGCACCGTCCCCGGGCAGCCCAGGACCTGGAGACGCATGCCGTGGCGGACCCCGCTCGCACCCTCACCCGGCACCTGCAGCAGGCAGTCCAGGCGCCGCGATCCCAGGGGGCGGCCCAGGGCCGCGACCGCGCTGCCCCGGCCCACCTGGGGGACGCTGATCCCTCGCAGCGCCAGGGCCAGTCGGCCCGCCGGGGAAGCGCTGGGGACAGGCCCGCCCCGACGCTGCATCCCCGACACCCGGCCCCGGGCCCGGGAGGGGAAGACCTCGACCTCCTGGCCCACGCGCAGCTCCCCACCGTCCAAGAGCCCGGTGACCACGGTGCCGGCGCCGGCGACACTGAAGCTCCGATCCACCCGCAGCCGCGGCAGCCCGCGGTCGGGGCGGGGCCCGAGCTTGCCCAGCTGCTGGTCCACCTGCCGGGTCAGGGCGCCCAGGCCCTGGCGGCGGAGCGCTGAGACTGCGACCCAGCCCAGGTAGGCGACCCCCGCCCGCTCCAGCAAGCGCCGCCCTTGCTCGGCCACCTCGCGGGCGGCCTCGGAGCGGAGTTCAACCTTGGTGACCACGACCAGGGCGGAGGGAACGCCCAACAGGGCCAGCACCGCCGCGTGCTCCCGCGTCTGCGGCATCAGGCCGTCGTCGGCGGCGATGCAGAGCAGGGCCAGGTCCACCGAGCGGGCGCCGAGCGCCATGGTGCGCACGAAGCGCTCGTGGCCGGGTACGTCGACCAGCGACACCTCCCGCCCGGAGGGGAGCCGCCAGGCGGCGAACCCGAGCTCGATGCTCATCCCCCGGCGCCGCTCCAGCTCCAGGCGGTCGGTGTCAACCCCGGTGAGCGCCTTGACCAGAGCCGTCTTGCCGTGGTCGACGTGCCCGGCCGTCCCCACCACGGCTTCCATGACCGGCGGCGAGATCACGAGGGGCGGCCGCCCGCCGCCGGGGCCAGGACCGAGGCCAGGCTTCCCAGCAGCTCTGCGTCCTGACCCGGAAGGACGGTGCGGGCGTCGAGCACCACTGCTCCGGCTCGCTCCAGCACCAGGACCGGCGGGTCGGCTCCGAGCAGGGCCTGGCGCACTCGCCGTCGGCCCGGGTGCCCGATCCGCAAGCCCCAGGAGCTCAGCTCCCTCCCGGGGCTGGCGCCCCCGCCGACCGCCCCCCGCAGCGGCACCACCTCCGCCGCCACCCCCAGGGCCGCCAGCCGCTCCGCCCAGGCCTGGCAGCGGCGCCGCAGCTCGGCCAGGGGTACCCTCAGCATCTGCCAGACCGGAACCTCCGCCAGCCTCCCGGGGGTGGCATGGCAGAGGAGCGTCTCCTCCAGGGCAGCCAGCTGCAGCTTGTCGGGGCGCAGCGCCCGAAACAGGGGGTGGCGGCGCATCCGGGCGACCTGGTTGGCTCGCCCGACCGCCAGCCCGGCCTGGCTGGCGCCGACCAGCTTGTCGCCGCTGGCAAAGGCCAGGTCGGCGCCCTGGGCCAGGCTCTGACGCAGCGGATCCTCCCCTGGGGTGGCGGCTGTGACCGGCCCCAGCAGGCCGCTGCCCAGGTCCTCGAGCAGCAGCACCCCCTGGCGGTGGGCAAGCTCGGCGAGCCGCGCCCGGGGGACCGTCTGGGTGAAGCCCTCGATGCGGAAGTTGGAGGGGTGGACCCGCAGGAAGGCGGCGGTCTTGGGATTGCAGGCGGCCTGGTAGTCCTGCAGCCGCGTGCGGTTGGTGGTGCCGACGTCCACCAGCTTCGCGCGCGAAAGGCGCAGCACCTCCGGGATCCGGAAGCCGCCCCCGATCTCCACCGCCTCACCTCGCGAGACCACCACCTCGCGGCCCGAGCAGAGCGCGGTCAGGGCCAGCAGCAGCGCCGCCGCCCCGTTGTTGACCACTACCGCCGCCTCGGCCCCGGTGAGGTCCCGCAGCAGGTCCTGGAGCAGGTCCTGCCGGTCCCCACGCCCCCCGCTCTCGAGGTCGAGCTCCAAGTTGGTGTAGCCCATCGCCAGCTCGGCCGCCCTCCGGGCCGCGGCGGCGGCGATCGGAGCCCGGCCCAGGTTGGTGTGGACGACGACCCCGGTCCCGTTGATAACCGGGACCAGCCTCCGCCCGGGGCCGAGCAGGGAGCGCGCCCGCTCGGCGATGCGCTCATCCCAATCAGGGCCCGCCTGCGGCTCCTGCTCCCGGGCCTGGCGGAGCGCGACCACTACCCGCTGGTGGCCGTGCAGCGTCAGCAGCGGCACCACCCGCCCAGAGGTCAGCAGCCGGCCGATCGCGGGCGGGCGGGCCCGGGGCGACTCCGGGGCGCGGGTGGTCTTGGCCAATGAGCTCGGTGGCGGGAGGCGAGGGGAACGATCCCTCCGGGGACGCGGGACGCGCCCCCCATCGATTTTGAAGATCGAGGGGCCCACCTGAACCCATGCACTCCCGGCTTGATGGTAGCCGCTCGGCGGCGGTCATCCGGGTGGGGCGGCACGCACCTCCAGGGCCAAGTCCAGGGCCGGGGCGCTGTGGGTGAGTCGCCCCACCGAGATGTAGTCCGGTCGGGCGTCCAGGTACCGGTCCAGGTTCTCCAGGTTCACCCCGCCGCTGACCTCCACCAGGCAGCGGTGCGCGACCAGCGCCACCGCCTGGGCCACCTCCGCCGGGGTGAAGTTGTCCAGCAGCACCCGGCCCACCCCGAAGGGCAGCGCCAGCTCCAGCTCCTTGAGCGAGCGCACCTCGACCTCGATCTCGCTGGCCGCCACCCGCCCCGTGGCCCGCTCCAGCGCCGCCCGCAGCCCGCCCGCCAGGTCGAGGTGGTTGTCCTTGATGAGGATCGCGTCGAAGAGTCCCAGGCGATGGTTCTGGACCCCGCCCACCCGGGTCGCGTACTTCTCCAGCTCCCGCAGCCCAGGGATGGTCTTGCGGGTGTCCAGGATCACGACGCCGTGGGCGCTCGCCCGCGAGCTGTACTCCCGCGCCAGGGAAGCGATGCCGGAGAGGTGCTGGAGGAAGTTGAGGGCGACGCGCTCCCCGGCCAGGACCGGCTGCGCCCGTCCCTGCAGCTCCAGCAGCACCTGTCCTGGCTGCAGCGCATCGCCATCGTGGCAGCGTTCCTCCAGGGCGAGGTCCGGGTCAAGTTGCCGGAACACCGCCTCCGCCACAGCCACCCCGCAGAGCAGCCCCGGCTCGCGCGCCACCACCCGCGCCCAGCACCGCTGCCCCTCGGGCAGGACCGCCCGCGCGGTCAGATCGGAGCCCCGGTAGTCCTCGTAGAGAGCCCGCTCCACCTGGAGCCGGACCTCGTCGGGGTCAGGTCCCGGCAACTGGCCGAAACTCCAAGTCCCTACCCAGGCGCTGCAGCACCGCTCCCAGGAAGCGGTCGTCGGCCTGGGGATGCTCGCGGCGGAAGTGGGCGCCCCGGCTCTCCTGGCGGAAGCGGGCGCCCTCCACCAGCAACTTACTTGTTCCCAGCATGGCCCGGAGCTCCCAGGCTTCCGGCTCCGGGGGCTGGTCGGGCAGCACCGCCAACTCCTCCTCGATCAGGGTGGCCACCCTCTCGAGGCCCTGCTCCTCGCGGACGATCCCCGCCCCGCGCCACATCGCCTCCCGCAGGCGCGCCCGGGCGGGCGCCCAGTCACGGCCCCCGGCGGGGGTCGACTCAGGCGTCCCCGTGGGGGCCGGCAAGCGACGGCTCTCCCCCACCCCGGCTAGCGCCTCCACCGCCCGCGCCGAGAAGACCAGGGATTCGAGCAGGCTGTTGCTGGCCAGGCGGTTGGCGCCGTGGACGCCGGTGCTGGCCACCTCGCCGGCGGCGTAGAGGCCGGGGACGGTGGTGGCGCCGTTGAGGTCGGTCGCCACCCCGCCCATCTGGTAGTGGGCGGCCGGGGCGACGGGGATCGGCTCGCGGGTGATGTCGATGCCGAAGCGCAGGCAGGTGGCGGCGATGCTGGGGAAGCGCACCGGGGCGCGGGCTCCGCCGATAGGGCGCAGGTCGAGCAGGACGTGGTCCAGCTGGCGCTCCTCCAGGTGCTGGTGGATGGCGCGGGCCACCACGTCGCGGCCGGCCAGCTCGCCGGCCGGGTCGGCCCGGAAGAGGAAGCGCTCCCCCTGGTCATCGATGACCTGCCCGCCCTCGCCTCGCACCGCTTCGGAGATCAGGAAGGACGGGGCGCCGGGCACCGCCAGGGTGGTCGGATGGAACTGGACGAACTCCAGGTGGGCGACCTCGGCGCCCGCCTGGTAGCCGAGCCACACCCCGTCGCCGGTCGAGGGGCTCGGGTTGCTGGTGTGGCGGTAGCAGCGGCCCAGCCCGCCAGTCGCGAGCAGCACCGCCCCCGCCTCCAGCCGCAGCAGGCGACGGTCGGGCATGCTCATCGCCTCCACTCCCCAGCAGCGCCCATCGCTGAGCAGCAACCGGCGCACCTGATGCTGCTCCAGCACCTGGGCCACCGCCGCCTCGGCCCGCAGGGCGAGCAACTCCTCCACCTCGCGGCCGGTGGCGTCCCCGCGGGCGTGCACGATCCGGGCCCGAGAGTGGGCCGCCTCGCGCGCCACCAGCAGCACCCCGTCCTGGGTGTCGAAGTGCACGCCCAGACGCACCAACTCCTGGATCCGTCCTGGGCCCTCCTCGACCAGGACCCGCACCGCCTGGGGGTCGCAGAGGCCGCGGCCCGCCGCCAGGGTGTCGCGGGCGTGGAGTTCCGGGCTGTCCTCGGGGTCCACGGCGGCGGCGATCCCGCCCTGCGCGTAGCGGCTGCTGCACTCCTGCAGAGTGGCCTTGGTCAGGACCGCCACCCGCATGCCCCCGGAGGCGGCCTTGAGGGCGGCGAAGAGCCCGGCGATGCCGCTGCCGATCACGACCAGGTCGAAGCGGGCGGGGTGGCGCTCGGGCGTCTGAACGCTCACGTCAGCACGGCAGCTGGGCGGCCTGGGCCAGGGTGGCGTTGTCGATCAGGCGCACCCCCTCGACCCGGGCCGCCAGCATGACTCGCGACGAGGGCCGAGCCAGCTCGGCGGGCTCGAAATCACTGGGATCCACCACCCCAGCGTAGTCGAGCTCCGCCCGCGGCTCCTCGGCGACCACCGAGGCTGCCACGTCGGCGAGTGCGTCCCCCGAGCGCTGCCCGCCGACGAATTCGGCACCGGTCCGGGCCAGGGCGCGGGCCAGCACGGCGGCCGCCATTCGCCCCTCGGGGCTGAGGCGCTGGTTGCGGCTGCTGCAGGCGAGCCCGTCCTCCTCGCGCACCGTCGGGCACACGGAGATCTCGGTGCCTAGATCGAGGTCGCGGGCCAGCCGGGTCACGACGGCGACCTGCTGGATGTCCTTCTCGCCCAGGAAGGCGACCTCCGGGCGGGCGGTGGCGAGGAGCTTGGTCATCACCGTCGCCACCCCCACGAAGTGCCCCGGGCGCCGCTCCGCCTCCCACCTCGACCCCGCCGCCCGCACCGCCACCTCGGTGGCGAAGCCCGGCGGGTACATGACTTCGAGGGCGGGGCAGTAGGCGGCGTCCACGCCCTCCGAGCGGAGCCGCTCCAGGTCCTGCCTGAGGGGCCGCGGATAGCCCGCCAGGTCCTCCGTCGCCCCGAACTGGCGCGGGTTGACGAAGACCGAGACCACAACCCGCTGGCACCGGCTTCGGGCCGCCCGGATCAGGGCCAGGTGACCCTGATGCAGGGCTCCCATGGTCGGGACCAGCCCCGACCGCAGGGCGGCCAGCTCCCAGACCCGGCTCAACTCGCGCAGCTGCTCGGGGCGCTCGACCACCGCCAGCTCGGTCCGGGGAGGCGCGTCACTCATAGCCGTGGTCGGGGCCTGGGAAGAGGCCCGCCTCGACCTCCTCGCGGTAGGCGCGGGCGGCCCGGGCCGTCTCCTCGCCCAGCTGCGCGAAGGCCTTGACGAACTGAGGCACGGCTCCCACCGTCAGGCCGAGGAGGTCATGCACCACCAGCACCTGCCCGTCGCAGCCCGGCCCGGCGCCGATCCCGATGAGCGGCAACGAGGTCGAGGCGGCCAATTCCTCGGCCAGCCCGCTGGGGATCCCCTCCAGCACCACGGCGAAGGCGCCCGCCTGCTCCAGGCCGCGCAGGTCCGAGCGCAGCCGCTCCGCCTGCTCGGGAGTGCGCCCCTGGACACGAAGCCCGCCCATGGCGTGCACGCTCTGGGGGGTGAGGCCGAGGTGACCCATCACCGGAATGCCCCGCTCCACCAGGTGCCGGGTCACCTCCACCATCGGCCCTCCGCCCTCCAGCTTGACCGCCTGCATGCCCCCCTCCTTGAGCAGCAGCCCCGCCGCTCGGGTGGCCTCGTCCAGCCCGACCTGGTAGGAGAGGAACGGAAGATCGCCCACCAAGAGGGCATGGTGGGCACCCCGGGCGACCGCCTGGCAGTGGCGGAGCATGTCCTCCAGGGTTACCGGCAGGGTGTCGGGAGCGCCGTCGCGCAGCTGGTACCCCAGCACCACCGAGCCCAGGGAGTCCCCCACCAACAGGACCGGGATGCCGGCCTGCTCCAGCCACCAGGCGGTGGGGTAGTCGTAGGCGGTGAGCATGGCGAAGCGCCGTCCCTCTCGCTTCCAGCGCAAGAGGTCGGTGACCTGCACCGGCCGGGCCTTGGTTGGCTGGTCTGCCATCGTCATCACTCCTTAGTGGTCGGCCGGCTCGCGCCTGGCCGCCTGTTCGATCGCTGCGTAGATCCCCGCCAGCTCCGGTTGGGCGCGCGCCAACGCCCGCAGGTGAGCATCCACCGTCGGCTGCTCGCCGCGGGCCAACGGCCCGCTCAGGCCCCGCTCCGGCCCGAGCCGCATGACGTTGCGGGCGCTCGCCGCGTAGAGCGCCCGCAATCCCCTCTCCAGATCCCGGCCACCGCCGGCCTGGCGCGCCAGGCGCTCACCCAGCCCCTCCAGCTCCACCGGCAGCACCCCGGCCAGGACCGCGGCGGCGTGGTAGAGGGCGCGGTCGGCCGGACCCAACTGGAAGGGCCGGCAGCCCAGCTGGCGGGCGAGCTGGCGCAGGCGTCGGGCGGCCGCTGGGGCAGCCTCGATGGAGACATAGGTCCCCTCCAGGCAGTCGGGGTCGCCGTCGGGGATCGGAGCCAGGGGGTGGAACACCCCGATTGACATGCCGAGATTGGCGAGGGGCCGCAGCACTTCGGGTCCGAGCCGGCCGGCGAGGTGGGCCACCAAATGGCCGCGCAACCGTTCGGAGCGCAGCTGCTCGCTGAGCCCCTGGGCCAGCTCTGGAAGCGGGGACTCCGGCACCGCCAGCAGCGTCAGGGAGGCGCGCCGCAGCACCTCGGCGGCGGTGGGCAGGGTCCGGGCGCCCACCTCGGCGGCCAGCCGCCGCGCCCGGGCCGGGGTGCGGGAATGGATCCATTCCGGAGGCGTCCCGCGCCGGCTGAGCTGGCGGGCCAGGGCGCCGCCCGCCCGGCCGGCGCCGACGATGCCGATCCCTGCTTCCGTCTCGGTCACCTCTGGGATCCAAGCGGTTAGGGCAGGCCCGCCGTCCGGGCCAGAAGCCATGGTAGCCGCCGCCGGCGCGGGGGAACCCCTCAGCTGGCGGCCGGCTGCTCCTCCTCGGTCTGCTGGATCACCGAGTCCATCTCGTTGCGGTCCATCGACTCCACCTGGACCAGGTGATCCGCCAGGGCCAGCAGAGTGCCGCGGCGCAGGGTCAGCACCTTCTTGGCGGTGAGATAGGCGTTGTCCACCAGCGAGTGCACCTCCTGGTCGATCTCGCCGGCCACCTCCTCGGAGTAGTTGCGCTGCTCGCCCAGGTCACGGCCCAGGAAGACCAACTCCTCCTTGGTGCCGAAGGCCAATGGACCCAGCTTCTCGCTCATCCCCCACTCGGTCACCATGCGCCGGGCGAGCTTGGTCGCCTTGCCGATGTCGTCCGAGGCCCCGGTCGTGATGTTGGCGTCGCCCAGCAGCAGCTCCTCGGCCACCCGGCCGCCCAGGATCCCCGCCAGCTGGTCGGTCAGCTCCGCCTTGCTCACCAGCACCTTGTCGTGCTCGGGCAGTGACATGGTCCAGCCCAGGGCCATGCCCCGGCTGACGATGCTGATCTTGTAGGGCGGGTCACAGTGGGGCAGGCTGCGCATCACCAGCGCATGGCCCATCTCGTGGTAGGCGATGACCACCTTCTCCTCGTCGGTGATCCGGCGCGACTTGCGCTCGGGGCCGGCGATCACCCGGGCGATCGCCTCCTCGAGCTCGGGCATGGCGATCACCTTCTTGTTCTGGCGCGCCGCCAGGATCGCCGCCTCGTTGATCATGTTGGCCAGGTCGGCGCCGCTGAAGCCGACGGTCTGCTTGGCCAGGACCTCGAGGTCGACCGCCGTGTCCAGCGGCTTGTTGCGGGCGTGGACCTTGAGGATGGCATCCCGGCCGCGGATGTCGGGGCGGTCCAGGGTGACGTGGCGATCGAAGCGTCCGGGGCGCAGCAGGGCGGGATCGAGGACATCGGGGCGGTTGGTGGCCGCGATGACGATCACGTGGGTATTGGTCTCGAAGCCGTCCATCTCCACCAGCAGCTGGTTGAGGGTCTGCTCCCGCTCGTCGTGGCCCCCGCCCAAGCCGGCGCCCCGCTGACGTCCGACGGCGTCGATCTCGTCGACGAAGACGATGCACGGGCTGTTCTTCTTGGCCTGGTCGAAGAGGTCGCGGACCCGGCTGGCGCCGACGCCCACGAACATCTCCACGAACTCACTTCCGGAGATGCTGAAGAACGGCACCCCTGCCTCACCGGCGACCGCCTTGCTGAGCAGGGTCTTGCCGGCGCCCGGTGGGCCCACCATCAGCACCCCCTTGGGGATGCGCGCGCCGAGCGAGGTGAAGCGCTCGGGGTACTTGAGGAACTCGACGATCTCGGTGAGCTCCTGCTTGGCCTCGTCCACCCCGGCCACGTCGGCGAAGGTCACCTGGGGCTTGTCCCCGGCCACCAGCCGCGCCCGGCTGCGTCCGAACGAGAGCGCCTGGTTGTTGCCGCTCTGGGTCTGGCGCAGCATGAGCCAGAGCACCCCGAGCACCACCAGGGCGATGATCAGGTCGGGAAGGATGTACTCGATGAAGTAGTTCGCGTTCGACCCCTGGATCGAGTAGTTACTGTAGCCGTAGCGCTGGAACAGTGTCTCAGGGTCACTGACCGCCACTACCGACTGATACTCGTGGCCGCTCTGGGTCCACCAGTTGACGGATTCCCCACTGCTCACCACCTGTGCCTGGTGGCTGCGGTCGCTGGAGATGATCGGCTGGCCGGCGGGCACCGACTTCCCCTGCGCCTTCAGCTGGTAGTTGGCGAGCGCCTGCTGCAGCTTCCCGGCGGAGGCGTTGGCGATGCTGCTCCCGGGTGCCGTGTGGAAGGCGAACAGCGCGATCGCCAGGATGGCCAGGAAGATGACCGTGAAGGCCATCGCCCGACGTTGTCTCGGCATCGGCTGGATTGTACCCAGTCAACTGAATTCGCCCCGCTCCGGATTCTGTTTCCGTGGCCGGGCTCACCGGCGCCGGCGAGACGGCCGCGCGCTGGGCCTCAGGAAGAGGCTGGGAGCTCCAGCTCGAAGCGGTACTCGCCGGAATCACCATGGCCAGCGCCTGACCGACCCGAGCCGCTCAACCCGCTGAGCTCCCCGGTGCCCGACCCCGGGATCACCTCGAAGTCGGTGCTGGCGGTCGTCCCGTCGTAGGTTCCGCTGGCCCGCAGCACGAAGCTGCCGGTGCGCTCCCCCAGGCGGCCGAGCACCCGGTGGTGGCCCAGGAACTCCGCCGTCCCGTCCGGGCGGTAGGTCATCACCATCTCGGCCAACGTCTCGGCCTCGATCCCCCCCGAGAAGCGCTCGCCGATGCGCGCTCGCGTCACCTTGACGGTCCCCTCCAACCCCTCTGAGTCGTCCTCAGCCCAGGAGGTCACCTTGAAGGTTCCCTCAACACGCTGCGTCATCGCGGCCTCCTCGCTCTGGGTGGGGGTCCCACACTTCTGTCGTCCGGGCGGCGGGGTCAGCCGCGACGGGCGCCCCACCCACACGCAGAGTAGAGGAAGTCGAAGGCCAGGATCGCTCGCGGTGGAAGACCACCACCGCGAGGCGTGTGACGCCTGCCTCGGGATGCGCGCCTACGCGGGCACCGACACCGGTCGCGGGCGGCGGCGCGGGCCGGCGGTCACGGCTCTCAGTTCTTCCAGCGTGGTCCGGATCGCGCTGGCGAGGTCTCGCTCCCCGGGCCCCGTCGTCGCCCAGCCGTCGAAGGCGATCCGGAAGATGGTCATCCCCGCCTCGGCGGCGACGGTCGCGGCCGAGCTGGCGACGCCGCGCTGACGCAGGGTCTCCGCCAGCGCCGAAGCGATGGCGGCGAGCTTGACGAGCTCGCGCTCCCTGAGCGCAGGGTTCGCGGTCACTACGGCGTGTCGCTGCCGGGCGAAGTCCCGGCGGCCCTCGAAGT